>CAYGZA010000405.1:0-5027 GCA_964354135.1 uncultured Planctomycetaceae bacterium | reverse complement strand
GCTTGCCACGCCCTGCAAATCGCGGGGCGTTTTCGTTGGCGGGGCGGGGTCGATTCGGTCCGCGATCGGCCCGCCATCGCGGCCGTAGGCGTTTCAGGGGCATTTCTCGGGGAGTATCGCATGGTTCCGATCGTGACGAAAACAATCTCGGCGGCCCGTGAGGCGGCCGTACTCTGGTCCTACGCTGCTGGCAAGCCCGCAGTGATTGTGCTGGGTCAGGACGGCCTGTGTGTTCTCATAGGTCCGCACGCGGAGCCGGAACTCGTGGTTTGCCGCTATGACGACGGCGGCAAGGAGATTACTCGGTAGAGTACGCACCCCATTCCCGTGGACTGCGGAGGCGGCCGCAGATTGGGATTCACCTAATGCCGCCAGAAATGCCGCCAGTAGGCGATATGCTGCCAGTTAAGGCCAAGCATGGAAACGGCGCTATGCCGCCAGCCGATTGTTCTGTTCCCTGACCGAAGGAGAGAATTGCCATGAGTCGTGTTGACTACCCGGTTTACGGGGCGATGGTGTCCTGGAACCTTCAGGACACGGATCTGTATGCCGCCAGAGCGGCATTTGAGAGTGCTGGGCTGGGCCATCTTGCGCCCGGGCCCAAGACGGAGTATGAGGCCCTGAAGGCGGCCGTCGGGGAGGTGGCCAAGAGCAAGGACCAGCTTATCCAGCGCCACAAGAAGCACCACGAGCACGGGTGCGAACTGGTGGATGTCAAGAGGGAGACGGAGGTCAACGACTACTCGCATTTCCTGTCTTTCAAGGTAGTCAACGGGCAGGTGATGCGCAAGACCCAGGATGGCTGGTCCTGGGAGCCGGACATGAGCGGGAAGGTGCAGGAGGAGTTCGACAAGCAGAGTCGGCTCGTGGCCCCTGCCAAGCTGACCGCGGCGCTGGTCCAGATGGTTGGCGCCTTGCAGGGCATCCGCTTGCGAGAACGTGGCGGGCTTTACTGGCTTCCCGAGGAAGCGCTGGCAACATGGGCGTCCTTGTCCGACGCCTTGGAGGCCGCGGGGAACGATATGCTGGTCCTTCGGACGGAGTTGAACCCGAGGACGGCGCAGCATCTGACCAAGGCATTGCAAGAGCAGGTCATGCAGGAGGCCAACGCCATCCTGGAGGAGTTGGGGGGCAAGCTGCGTGAGGACGGCTTGGAGAAGCGGAAAGACCGGGCGATGGAGTTGGCCGCCCTGGTCGAGTCCTATTCGAGCATCCTTGGGGCCGGCCTGGAGAACCTGAAGTCCGTCACCCAGGTGGTCCAGAGCGCCGCTGTCGTGGCAGCCATGCAAGGCATGGGCCAGAGCCACAGCTCTGCGGCCCTCTGCTCAGCGTAGCCACTCTCCTGCCTGCTCCTGTGTCGCCTTGTGGCGGCACGGGGGCGGGTTGGATGGTGCCTGCAAAGGAGGTGCCTTTCGATGCGTTGCTCCAGCGCTACAGACTGGTAGCGGCATGGCTGTGCAGCGAAGGGCTCCATGTTGATAACATGCCGCCAGCGTGCGGCCCACTACGGGAGGTGACTATGAACGTGAACGAGGTCTACTGGGCGATAGCCCAGACCAGCATGGTCGTGCCTAAGGCGGAAGGGATGCCTGGCACGGCCAAGACCAAGACTGTGGAGGCGTTCGCCCGCGCTACCGGGAGGCCGATCTACACGCTGATCGGCAGCTTGCGTGAACCGGCCGATGTCGGCGGCTACCCCTACCCGATCCAAGTGGAGGCGGTCAAGGATGGCAACGGCAAGGAGACCAAGGTCTACATGGCCCTGGTTCCGCCCAAGTGGGCGATGGATTGCCACGATGGGCGCCCCTGGATCGTGTTTATCGACGAGCTGACGACCTGCCCGCCGGCAGTGCAGGCTGCGCTTCTCCGCGTGATTGCAGAGAAGTACGTTGGCGATCTGCCCTTGCCGCAAGAGACGTGGATCTTGTGCGCCTGCAACCCGGCCGGAGTGGCCGCCAATGGGTTCGAGTTGGAACCCCCGATGGCCAACCGGCTCTATCACCACAGGTGGGTTGTGGATGCCGATGCGTGGGACAAGGGTATGCTGGCCTGGCTGGCGTTCCCCGAGCCACACGGGCGACTGCCGCTTGGCTCCCTCCGACGGTCGATGGCCAAACGAGATGACGGGGGACTGCGCGATGCGGTCGCCGCCGGGGCCGGGGGACCCATCGGAGCATCCTCCGTCAACTCAGAAATGGATGACGGTTGGGCCGCGCGGCCGGACCGGGGTGCCTGACCCCGTTGGGCCTATCGCAGCGAAGCCGCATTCAAAGAGACTTCCGAAGTCTCGAAGACTTCGGAAGTCTGCGCGGCGTGCGCAGATCCTTGACGTTAGTAGTATTACTCGTACCGCAGGGCCTCGATCGGGTCCAATCGCGAGGCCTTCCACGCGGGATAGAAGCCGAAGACCACGCCCACGGTCGCGGAGACGGCCACGGCCGCGACGATCGCGGGAAGCGAGATTTCCGTGGGCCAGCCGAGTCTGAACGTCACAAACAAAGACACGCCCCGGCCGGCCGCGATCCCCAGGGCCCCGCCGATGACGCAGAGCACCACGGCCTCGACGAGGAATTGGCGCAGGATGTGGTAGCTCCGGGCGCCGACGGCCATGCGAAGTCCGATCTCGCGCGTACGCTCGGTGACGGAGACGAGCATGATGTTCATGATCCCCACGCCGCCCACGACCAGCGAGATCAGTGCCACCGCCACGAGAAAGTTCCCGATGATCTGCGACTGGGACGCGAAGGCCTTGGTGAACTCGGTCATGTCGCGGATGTTGAAGTCATCGGCCTGAGCGGCGCGAATGCGGTGCCGTTCGCGCAAGAGGTCGGTGATCTGATCCATGGCCTGCGGGATCTCCTCGGCGGAAGCGGCCTTCACCATGATCTGGTCCACGTTGGTGACGCGGACCGGCTGAGGCGTGTCGGCCGCCTGGGTCGCCGACGGCACGGGGTACAGCGACTGGGAGCCGGGGTAGAGGTTGTTCAGGGTGTTGACCTGATTGGTCGTACCGCCGGAGGCCGCGGCGGTCGGCGTAACGTTGCTCAGGGTGGTGCCGCTCACGCGGAACTTGATCGTCGGCCAAGGCGCCAGCAGGACGTCGTCCTGGTCCATCCCCATCATGTTCGCCCCCTTCCGGGTCAGCACGCCGATGACCCGCAGCGAGACGTTCCCGACGCGGACTTCCTTGTCGATGGGGGATTCACCCTCGAAGAGCACCCGCTCTAGCGTCTGACCGATGACGCACACCTTGCCGGAATTGTTGACGTCGCGGTCGGTGAACATGTTGCCCTCATCCATGTCCCAATCGCGCACCGCCAGGTACGACGGCGTCGTGCCGCTGACTTGGAAGGGGATCCAGTTGCGGTTGCCGTAGATGACCTGCGGTTTGGCGCGAACGAGGGGAGCAACGTCCGAGACGGTGGGGCACTGGCGGGCGATCTCGACGGCGTCCTGCGGGGTGAGGGTCAGCACGCTCCCGGCGCCGAAGGTGACGCCGCCGCTGGAGGCCGCGCCGGATTGGACCATCAGGGTGTTCGCCCCCATGCTGGCGATCGTCTTCAGCAAAGCGGTCCTGGAGCCCTGACCGATTTCCATCATGGCAATCACGGCGCCGACCCCGATGATCACGCCCAGGGCCGTCAAGGCGGACCGCAGGATATTGCGCCGCAGGGCACTAAGCGCCGTGCGAAACGTAGGGGGGAGCATCGCCGGCAAAGTCCAGCCTCGCGGCTTGGGTCCGGCGTCGCCGTAAAGCGAGCCCGAGACCCCGGCCGTCGGCTTCGGCGCCGGCTGCGGTGCGGTCCTATCCGGTTCGGCAACCGCTAGAACCGCCGTATCTCCGTTCCCCTTGGCCGCGGGAACTGCCGGAGCATGCGGGGCAACCGCCGGGAGCGTGAAGGCCGGTTCGGGACTTGCTTCAGAGAGCGGACAGTCCTCCTCCGTGCCGGACGTCTTCGCCTCATCGCTTTCGACCTGACCGTCGTGGAGCCGGATCGTCCGATGTGCAAACGCGGCCACGTTCGGATCGTGCGTCACGAGAATGACGGTGATCCCCTCGACGTTGAGCTGCTGGAACATCCGCAGGATCTCGACGCTGGTATGCGAGTCGAGGTTTCCCGTCGGCTCGTCGGCCAGCAGGAGCGAGGGCCGGTTGACCAGCGCGCGGCCGATCGCCACCCGCTGCTGTTGTCCGCCGGACATCTGCGACGGCTCGTGGTCGGCCCGGTCGGCCAGCCCCACGCGATCCAAGAGGGTCCAGGCCAGCCGGCGGGCTTCCCCGCCCGAAGGCCGATGCGGGGAGTAGTCCAGCGGCATGATGAGGTTCTGCAGGGCCGTAGTCCGCGGCAGGAGGTTGAAGTTCTGAAAGACGAAGCCGAGCTTCTCGGCTCGCACCAGCGCCCGCTGATTCGGGGAAAGGCAGCTCATCTGCTGGCCGTCGAACCAGTGTTCGCCCGAGGTCGGCCGGTCCAGGCATCCGAGGATGTTCATCAGCGTCGTCTTGCCGGAGCCCGAAGCCCCCATCAGCGCGACCATCTCACCGCAGGCAATCGAGAGGGATACCCCTTTCAAAGCCGGGACGTCGACTTGACCCAGGTGATACGTCTTGCTGACGTCTTCAAGCCGAATGAGCTCCATAACGAACTCCCGGTGGTTATGGGGGTGGCGGGCCTTTCCGCTGACCGCCGCGCGGGATTTGGGGCGGGGCGAACGGATTCTTGGAGTTCTCAGCGACCTGCTCGGGGCGGTTCTCCCCCGTCACGACTTCCATCCCTTCTTCCGCCTCCTCGCCGCTGACCTCGGTGAGCGACCCGTCGGTCGCGCCGATCTGCACCTGGACGGGCCGGACGGAATCGCCCTGCTTGACCCAGATCCGCCCGCGGTCTTGTTGATCCTTGGCAGGCTTCGCGGATTTGGGGTCGCCGGGAGGTCTTGCGGCGGGCGGGCCCTCTTTGCCGCCACTCTTGCCGAAGGAAGCCGCCGCCGTTTCCCGCACTTCGGGGGCCACTTGGTCCGGCCGCGGCTTC
>CAYGZA010000404.1:0-5082 GCA_964354135.1 uncultured Planctomycetaceae bacterium | reverse complement strand
GACGTTCTTCTCCTCGATGTGGGCGTGGAACGTGTCGTACATCATCTTGCAGTTGGGGTGGTTTACGTCCCGGCAGAAGCGGGCCCCGTCGGCAGCGGTGTTCAGCAGATAGCACTCAAAACGGTTGAGGTACTCGACGCCGAGCATCACCCCCACCTTGGCGGCGTGTTCGGCGACCTCTCGCATGCTCTCGACGGCGCGTTTCCACTCGTCCTCGGTGGGCCCCTTGCCGCTAAACAGCCCCAAGGCGGAGTGGAACGGCCCGGCCATCACCTCGCAACCCGCCGCAGCGCAGCAGTCGAGGTTCCGCTTATTGGCCTCGATGCCCTTGCGGCGGACCTCCGGGTCCGGGCTCATCGGGTTGTCGGCCGGGCCGCGGACCGCCGTCCCGGTCCGCGAGAGGCCCAGCTCATCGAGCCGCTTGCCCCACTTGGCATAGTTGTCGAGATTGTCCAGGTCGAAGCATGGAAGCTCGACCGTGTCGTAGCCGATTCCCTTCAGTTCCTCCAGCAACGGGAGCATCTGATCGGTGAGCGTATCGGTCCACATCAACAGGTTCATTCCGAATCGCATGGGCATTACTCCTGGATATGAGTAGGCAGTAGACAGTAGGCGATACGCGGTTGCGACGGAGCCGCCCTTGGCTGTGCTGAGTCGTCCCGTCACGGACGAGCCGGTCCCTCGCGAAATGGGTTTTCCCGAATCACGGGAGGGCGAGGCTCCTGCCGAGTCGCACTTCCGGTCGCCGGACTGGCGTTTTCTGCCCGGCTCGGCAGGAGCCTCGCCCTCCCGGGCATCACACAACGTCGTTTAGACATTGTGTGGGGATTCCGTCCAATAGTCCCGTTTGTTGGTTTTCGACCAGATCGCGCGCCCGGGGGAGGATCGCGCCGAAGCCCTCCGGCAACTCCGCGAGCCCCAGGCGGCGCATCACTTGGTTGATTCGCACCAGCAGTTTGGCATCCCCGAGGTAATCCCACAAGATCCGCTCCCGGCAGAAGCCGGAGATGACCACGGCCAACAACGACTCGGCAAAGGCGCGGGTCTCGTGAAACCGGGCGTCGTCGGCCAGGTGTTGCAGGATCCCCCGGGCGATTGCCGCGGTCGGCCCGTCCGGGTCGTCCACGAGCGGCTTGACGTGCTTCGCCCGCACGCGGACCCCCCGATCGGCCACCATCAGCCAGTCGGGCACCGCCGTCCCGGCGATGAAATACGGCTCGGCCGACGGATCGTCGAGGAAACCCGAGGCGTGGGCGAAGTAGTTCATGGCGGGGAGCCGTCAGCCATCAGCTATCCGAAGACCGATGGCTGATAGCTGATAGCTGAACGCTGAAAGCCAACGATGCGCGCGCGTTAGACGTTGTTGCAGTGTAGGGCTCTTACCGGTCATTCGAGCCTCACCAAGGCCCCGTGGCCTGCCAGGAGCCAAAGCCCGTTCTTCTCGTCCAGCGGCGCCGAACGCCCGGTCTCAGCGGAGAAGACGAGCTTGGCCTTGCGGGGCTTCACCGTCTCCAGCTCGACGTTGGCCGATCGCTGGAGGCTCAAGTTGACGATCATGACGTAGTCCGCGCCCTCATTGTCGGTGAACTCGCCGACCATGAGGGGCGGCGAGACGGTGCTCAGCCCGCGCCGCGACGCCTTGGATTGAACCTGCTTGACCGCGGCGCCCGGGAGCACGGGAAGCGACGCGTCGGGCGGCGGCGAGGTGAAGTAAACCCCCTTGGGCTTGAGCCGGTTCACGATCGGCCCGAGGGTGCGGACCTGATGGTTCACCGCTTGCAGGTAGCGCCACGTGAGGGTCTTCTCGCCGGAGTTGTCTATGGGGGCGTAGTGGTAGGCGTCCTGGTGGTACTTGTACCACGAGATGCCCCGGCCGCCCGCGGCCAGCGTCGTGTAGGCGTGCAGGGCCATGTTGCTGGGCGACGGGATCGTGGTCAGCGGGCGGATCTGATTGCAGGAGACGACGTTCCAGAACGGCAGGCGGTACTTGAGCGACACGCGGCGGATCTCCAGCAGGTCTGCGAAGTACAGGGCGGCCTTCTTGGCGTCCTGCAAGTCGTCGGAGTACTCCACCATGTAGTTGTCGTAGCTCAACAGTTGCGGCCTCACCTCATTGACGAATCGTTCCAGGTATTCCGTGTACGTGGCCGTGCCCAACTGGGAGCGGTCGGGGGCGCCCACCGTGGCGTAGCTGGGATAGAGGTTGATGTAGGCCAGCTTGCCCGGGGCGTGCTTCTTCACCGCGGCAACGACCTTGGCCAGCGTGGGGAACGCGGTCACGCCCGGCTCGTCCATGATGAAGTAGCCGAGCACGGCCTTGCTCGTGCCCGACCGCTCGACCATGACCCGGACGCGCGCGTCGATCTCGGCGTCGGAGAGTTTCAGCCATTGCTTGCCCGCCGCGGGTGTTTTCTCGTCCGGCGGCACGATGGCCGCCAGTCCGAGCTTCTCGCACGCCGGGATGTCCTCCACGTTCACAAAGCCGGCGATCGTGAAATGACACTCCGCAATGCTCACCAACCCCTGCTTCGCATCCCGATACGGCGGCTTCCACCCGCGGAGCTTGTCCCACGTGAGGATGGGGAAAAAATCAGGCGGGTGCGCAAAGGGCTCCAGGCCGGGCAGAGACACTTCCGGCTTCGGCGAACCGGCCGAATTCTTCGGCGGCTCCTCACCGGCCTGCGCCAGCGACGGGAGCATCGCCACGGTTGCGAACAACACGTGACTTCGCATTCCGAGTCTTGTTACATACCGCATGAGATAATCCTCGGCCGGGGTGGCATGGCGTCACGACGCGCAGCGTCGGGTCGCCATGCCCCGTCCACGCGCACCCTCGCACTGAGCATGTCGCTCGGGGGACATGCCGACCCGCCGCTGGCGCGGCGTGACGGCATGCCACCCGCCGCCGCCGGGCCCCTCTTTGATGTCGGCGACGGTGCTCATATCACGCCCTCACCAGTTTGAAGCTGATCTGATAGCGGTAGAAGTCAATATTCGGCGTCATCTTCAGGGCCCGGCGGATCTTCGGGTCATCCTCCAACGCGATGATAACTCCTTTTACAGCTTGGTCCTCCTCGGCCAGTTCTTCCTGCACATAACCCATGTAACGCAGCACCTGGCCCACCACGGCGTCACTGGCACGGCCCTTCTTCAACTCCACGACCAACAGCCGCTTCTTGTCCTTGCTGATGGCCAGGATGTCCACCGGGCCCGTATCGGTCGCGTACTGCTGGCCCACCCGCTCGCCATCCTCCTCGTAAATGTCGTATTCCCTGCCAAACTCCACGCACGTCCAGTTCTCGACGAGGAAATCCTCTAGGTGCTTCTCCAAGGCAAAAGCCGAAGGATCTTCGACAGTGCCATCTGTCGAAATCAACGTAGACGTTTGCAGGCCGCCGATGAGCTTCTCAATCTCCTCGCGGTACCCGGAGATGTTACTGACCGCGCCAAGCGCACCGGTTGAATTCCGCAGCGACTCGCTCATGTCGACCCGGTCGATGGTCTGAGAGAGCCAGTGCACCGGGCGGCGATGGGGTAGCGGACCTCCGGGCACGTAGAAATAGTCGCCGGTAACCTCGCCTACGCGGTAGCGGCCGGTGCCATCAGGGCAGAGCACAATGTCACCCCTCACGATGCCCTTGCACACTGTCCACAGAAAGCCGCATGACAAACCGGCGGCGATCTTCGACTTGTCGGGGCGGGTGGCCAGATAGATCGGAATGAACTTCTGGTTGAATACACGCCACTCCTCGGGCAGCTTTCCGGTCAGATCTTCGGTTATGCCGTAGCCCGCACCGATGAAGTCACCAGCAATGCACTCTTCGGCGTGAACACTTTTCGCGCCCAACATGACTCGGTAGTAGCTCTTCATGCCAGCCGTGTCCTCCCGGTCACGAGTTCCCGCATCATGCCTTGGTTGATCGTCTTGGTCTTGTCTCGCCGCTGCTCCAATGCAGCGGTCTCGCCGTCCCTGTCCGACAATACCCTCGGGATAATGCACTGTTCCTCTATTGAGGGAGGAGCGAGGGGTGGCATGGCGTCACGACGCGCAGCGTCGGGTCGCCATGCCTTGTCGATCCATGCGCACGCGGCCTTCAGCCGCGAGGACATGCCGACCCGCCGCTTGCGCGGCGTGACGGCATGCCACCCTCGCCCGCTCTTTGCTCATGTCGGCTCCAGCCGGGGAACCGAATCTGTATCCGGGGCCAAGGACACATCGCGTGCCCCCGCATACCAAGCCGCGCTCGACCATCTCCAATCTTCCGGCCGGCCCGCCAGGCCGCGGCGCACGGGATTACCATGAATATATTCGATCTCCGCGTGAATCGCCTCGGGCTCCATCAGGTTGCGGTCGTGGCCGCCGCCACGCTGCCAAAAGCGATAGGAGACGTTGCCGTTGGGCTGCTCGTCGCGCATTAGCCGCAAGGCGTCCGGGGCCGTCCGCTCCAGGTAGCTCTTTGCGCGGCGCGTGACGGGAAGCTTGATCGCTTCGAGGATACGGCTGATTGAGTAGTCGGTCTCCCGAGGATGCAAGAGCACGTGAGAATGCTCAGGCATAATCACGTACGCCCAGAGGTCGAAGTGAAACCGCTCTCGTGCTGCGGCGAGCGCGTCCACGAGCCAGGCGCAAGTGCGGTCATTGGACAGGAAGGCGTGGCCATGAAAGCACGAGAACGTCAGGGAGTGCGCATGGCCCGGATCATCGTACCTGCGACAGGTCTTGTGCTTCCCGACTGGCCACGGTTCCCAAGCCATGCCTGGTGGACCTCCAGCAACCCCGCCACACTCCTGGCACGGGCGTAGCTTACGCGTGCGCCGCGCAGCCTGTCAAGCACCGGATGGCCCCCGGTTGGGTGGGCCACGGGGTGGCGTGCTCTCACGACGCGCAGCGTCGGGTGAGCATGTTTCGCCAGCGAGTTGCCCTTCGACCGGCGCCGCCAGTCTCGGTCCGGGGGACATGCCTACCCGCGGCTGCGCCGCGTGAAGGCATGCCACCCACCGTCGCGTGAAGGCATGCCACCCACCCCCTTTCATCCTTCATCGGCCAAGTGTCAGTAATACGAGGTCACCCCCGTTTGGTGT
>CAYGZA010000403.1:0-5091 GCA_964354135.1 uncultured Planctomycetaceae bacterium | reverse complement strand
ATAGCTGATAGCTGATAGCTGATAGCTGATAGCTGATAGCTGATAGCTGATAGCTGATAGCTACTCCCCAAAAACTCGGGCCGACCCCGGGGGTGTCTCCAGTCCCGCCAGGACCAGTGCCGCCCGGTAGTCGTCGAGGCTGTTCAGGTTGATGAGGCTTTCGAGCTCCAGGTCCGCGTCGGCGAGTTCCTCCGCCGTGATCCGCCGGGTGCGGACGCGCTCAAAGAGAAACGCCGGGCGGAGCCTGTCGGCTGCGAGGAGTTCTTCGACCTGCGGGACGATGCCGGTGCGGTACACGGCGGCCAGCGGCTGGTCGAAGCCGCCGACGTGCGGCACGGTCACGTCCCAGTCGGCCGCCAGCTCGATCACGCGGCGGACAAAGGCCGGCAACAGGAGCGGCGCATCGCAGGCAGTGACGAAGGCCGCTTCGACCCGGCCGCGAAGGGCGGCCAGACCCACGGCGATTCCCTCCAGCGGGCCGCGGCCCGGCCGGCGGTCGTGGAGAATCGCGACGTCTGACGGGAGTGCGGGCAGTTCCTGCTCGGCCCCGGCCACCACCACGACCGGCTGCACTGCCTCGCCCAATAGGCGGACCACCCGCTGGAGCATCAGCTCGGGCCCGAAGGAGAGCAGCAGCTTCGGCCGTCCCATCCGCCGACTCTCGCCGCCGCAAAGGACAATCCCGGCGGTGAGCATATTGCCTCTCTGTCTCTTGCCTACTGATGGAGCCACCGATCGCGATGGTCGGCGACGAAATCGTCGTCCGTCAGATGCGGGTACGCGCGCCAGACGCGGTCGATCTCCTCGCTTTGGCCCGGGCTCAGGGTCTCGTTGGGGTCAAGGCACCAGATGCCCTCCAGGAGTCCCTGGCGGCGGAGGACTTCATGGATCCCGGCGATACAGCCCGCAAACCCGTGGGCGACGTCGAACAGGGCGGCGTTGGCGTCGGTCACTTCGACGGCACGCCGGAGCAGTTCCGCGGGAACGGCGCCGCCGGAAGCCACGGCCGCGTGACAGGCCTCCAAGAGTTCTACGGCCCGCCGGGTCCAGACGGCCCAATGGCCCAAGAGACCTCCCACGATCCGCCGCTCGACCACGCGGCCGCCGACGGAGAAGCGGTACGGCGCAAGCAGGTCCGGCACGATATTGTCGTCGTTGCCGGTGTAGAGGGCGACGTCGTCCCGGCCCGACTCGGCGACCGCGCGGACCACGTTGAGCGTCTGGTAGCGGTTGAACGGGGCGATCTTGATGGCCACGATGTTCTCGATCTCCACGAACCGGCGCCAGAAACCATAGGGCAGCTCGCGGCCGCCGACCGCCGGCTGGAGGTAGAAGCCCATGAGGGGAACGATCCCGGCGATCGTGCGGCAATGGGCCAAAAGAGCAGCTTCATCGGCGTCGCGCATGGCCCCGAGGCTCAACAGTCCGGCATGAAAGCCGAGGTCCCGAGCCACGGTCGCTTCTGCGGCGGCCTGCTCCGTGCGTCCGCAAACACCGGCGATGCGGACCAGCCGCTTGCTGCGGCCGGCATCGATCCGGTCGAATTCCTCCGCGGCCAAGGCCAAAAGCGGCCGGAACAGGCCGACCTTCGGATCGCGGATGGCAAACTGCGTCGTGTGTACCCCCACGGCGATCCCGCCCGCCCCGGCCGCCGCATAGTACCGCCACAAGCCCAGTTGCCGCCGCTCGTCCCATTGGCGCTCGGAGTTGACCGCGAGCGGGCTGGCCGGAATCACCAGGCCGCGCTGAAGCAGGCCGCGAATCCTCGGGTCGCAAGTCGCTGCCACGTCAAAAGGCTCCAGAAGTCGTGATGATGCCGATGTGCTCGAATTGCATGGTGAGCTATCAGCTATTAGCTATCAGCTATCAGGTATCAGGTATCGGAGGTCGGGTTTCAGCGGGAGTGTTCTGCTGAAAGCTGATAGCCGACTGCTGAAAGCCATTCTCCAACGAGCCTTTCCCGCCGCCAAAGGGCCGTTCAGAACTTCCCATCGCGAACTTGGAACTTGGTTGGCTTGCCCAGCGTCGGGCCGCCGCGGAGCTGCCAGTCGGCGATCCAGCGGACCATCTGCTCTGCGGTGACGCGGGGCCGGCCGAGAAGCTCATAGCCGAGCCGCCCGTCGCTCAGTAGCGCGTCCGGGGCCTCCGTGCCGGCGAAGTTGACCGGCTTGTTCAAGAGCCGGCCGAATTGCCCGGCGACGCCGCGCACGCTCAACTCCTCGGGACCGGCGACGTTGAGAACCCGCGGCGGCACGGCGAGGTGGTCCAGCGCGCGGAGGGTCATTGCGTTGGAGTCGCCCTGCCAGATGGCGTTGAAGTAGCCCATCGTCAGGGGGACCGGCCGGCCGGCCAGGATCTGCCGGGCAATGTCGACCATGATGCCGTAGCGCATCTCGTGGGCGTAGTTCAGCCGGAGGAGCACCGCCGGAATGCCCAGCGATTGGCTGAAGTGGGTAAACATCCGCTCGCGCCCCAGGCAACTCATGGCGTAGTCGCCGACGGGGCCGATCGCGCGGTCTTCCGCCGCACCGCCTTGCCCGACGGGCGCCATGGCGTAGACGTTGCCGGTCGAATAGGCCACGATCCGGCTCCTGCAATACCTCTCGCAGACCATGCCGGGCAGGTACGTGTTCATGGCCCAGGTGAGCGGCTCCTGGCCGGTCGCTCCGAACTTCATCGCCGCCAGGTAAAGGACGTTGTGTACCTCGGGGAGCGCGGCCAACTGCCGGTGGTCCAAGAGGTCGCAGCGGATCGTCTCGATCCCGTGGGACTCCAGCCGCGTCGGCAGCTCGGGATTGGAGAATCGGGCGACTCCGATCACGCGGCGGGACACACCGGCGGCGTCGCTGGCGCGGCGGGCCATGCGGGCCAGCGTCGGCCCGATCTTGCCGCCCACCCCCAGGACGATCAGGTCGCCCTCGAGCCGCCGCATGGCGTCGATCACCTCGGGCGTCGGCCGGCTGAGCAACTCTTCAAGTTGCTCGACGTCGTCGATGCGTTCGATTTTGTCATCCGTCATCCTTCATCCCTCATCCTTCCGGCCGGAATCCCATCTCCTTCAATTGCCGCCGCACCTCCGGCTCGTCGAGCAGTTGCCGGAAAGCAACCACCCCCGGCCGGTCCCAGCGGCTCTTGGGGACGACGAAATCGTACTGCTCGTCCTCCAGGGGAAGGAAGCCCAGGCCGCTGCGCTCGGCCACCCAGCGGATCGCCACGCCCCAGTCGGCGCGGCCTTGGGCCACCGCGGCGGCGACGGCGTTGTGGCTGCGGGCCTGCACGGGATAGCCCGGCGGCTCGGCTCCGCGCAGCAGGCGATCGATGAGGATCCGCGTGCCGCTGCCTTGGTTCCGATTCACCATGACGCACTCCGGGTCGGCAAGGGCCTGCCGGATCGCCTCGGCGGCGGTGCGGCCTTCAAAGCGGGGATCGGCGGGCCGGAAGACGATCCCCTGCGAGCGGCCGTAGCCCCGCACCAACTCCAGGTCCGGCGTCAGGTACGGCTTATTGTAGCGGCCGGTCTCCGGATCCATGAGGTGCATCCCGGCCAGGTCGCACTCGCCCCGCCGGGCGGCCTGCAACCCGGCAGTCGAGCCGACCGCCATGAACTTGGTCCGAAAACCCCGATCCTGCAGCCGGCCGAGAAGGAAGTCCAGGCCCACGCAGTGGCTGCCGATGACCACCAGATCGGCGGCGCGGAAGTCGGCGCTCAAGAGCTGCACCGTCGCGGGCGAGCCCGATTCCACGATCTCCTCGTGGCGCCCGATGGTGATGAAGCCGTCGGCGCGGCTGAAGGCGGTGACCGAGCCGGAGCCCTTGCCCATCGGATAAGCGGTCATTCCGCCGGGGCCTTCCACCAGGCCGACGAGGAGATACTCCGTCCGGCCGATTTCGGAATTGACCTTCACCGCCATCCGCGCCCGGACGGTGGATCGCTTGCCCGCCGGCCGGCCGCCCAGGGCGAGGATCACCGGGGCCACGAACTCGTGGAACGTGAAGATCGCCGACGTGGGGAAGCCGGGCAGGACCACGACGCCTTTGCCGCGATGCCCGGCAAGGCAAATGGGTTTCCCGGGCTTCAGCGCCACGCCGTGGGCCACGATCCCGGGCTCCGTCAGCTCGCGAACGGCGCGGTAGGAGACGTCGCCGGCCCCTTTGCTCGTCCCGCCGGAAAGGAGGACCAGATCGGCTTGCCGGAGCGCGGCGTGGAGGCGGCTGCGAAGCTCCTCGAGGTCGTCGCGAACGATGCCCAGGCGGATCGGCTGGCCGCCGAGCTCGCGGACGGCGTCGGCGAGAATCTGGGCGTTGGAGTCGAAAACCATGCCCGGCCGCATGGGTCGGCCCGGCTCGAGGATCTCGTCCCCGGTGGAAACGATCGCCACGCGGGGCCTCCTCCAGACGGTCACCCGGCCGGCCCCGATCGCGGCCAGGACGCCGGTCTCGCGGCTGCCGAGGAGTTCGCCGCGGCGGAGGACCGTCTCGCCGGCGGCGATGTCGGTCCCCGCGAAGGAGACCCCGAACCCGGGCGTGACCGCCTTGGTGACGATCAGCTCGCCGCCGGCGACGTCGGTGTGTTCGACCATCGCGACGGCGTCGGCCCCGCGGGGAAGCATCCCGCCGGTGGCAATGGTCGCGGCGGCGCCGGGGGCGACTTCTTCCTTGGGCACCACGCCGGTCGCCAGCACCTCGCCGAGCAGCCTGAGGCGCCGGGGAGCCTCTTCCCGGGCCCCGTAGGTATCGGCCGCGCGGAGGGCGTAGCCATCGTAGTTCGAGCGGTCGAACGACGGGACGTCGACCTCGGCGACAACGTCGGCGGCCAAGACCCGGCCCAAGGCGTCCTCCAACGCGACCTCTTCGGTGCCCGGCGGCCGGCAGTCGATGGCGGCCCGGAAGCGCCGCTCCGCTTCGTCGCGGTCGATGACTTCGAGGAATTGGTCTTGGGACATAGGGGCGAGAGACGAGGCTTTGCGGTTTACAGGGCCGTCTGAAAAGGCACAGTCCGGGTACTTGAGGGATTGGCTTTCAGCAGTCGGCCATCAGCTTTCGGCCATCGGCCATCAGCTATCAGCTATCAGCCATCAGCTATCAGCCATC
>CAYGZA010000402.1:0-5108 GCA_964354135.1 uncultured Planctomycetaceae bacterium | reverse complement strand
CAGGTAACACAGGCAAGATGCCTGTGCTACTCTCGCTGTCCATGAATAATCCGGGTTAAGTAACGTTCCATCACGCCCGAAGGGCGAGGCTCCTGCCGAGGCGCGTCGGGGCCGTACCCGTTACGAAGACGCCCCCTTCGGCAGCACGAAACCCTTGATGAACCACCCCTTCTCTTCGCTGACGCCGTGGAGGGCGGCCGGCCCGAGATGGCGCCGGACGAAGTCGAACTCGGGGAGCTTGCTGCCTTCGATCTCCTGTTTACGCGGCACGCCCTTCTTACCCGTCCTCAAGACCGTATTCAGAAGCCGGCCGAGCATGGTCTCGCTCTGCGGCATTTTGTTCTGGCGGATGAGCTCGTAGGTGGGCCGGTATTGCTCGTCGGTGCGGATGAAGTTCTGACCGGCCTTCTCCTTGACCCCCAACTGCCCGATCGCCTTGGAGACCGTCTGGTACTCGATCGCCTGGGTCAGGGTGTCCCGCGGATCCGCCTGGTGCAGGATCTTGGTCATGAAATCGTAGTGCGAAGCGATAAACAGGTGCCCGTAGGCCACCGCCACGGCGGAATTGGGGAAGAGCGAATCCTCCTTTTTCTGTAGCGGCGCGACGGGCTTGCTGGGGCCGGCTCCGAAGTCGGGAAGCTCCAGCTCGACCTGCGGGACTTCCTCCTTCGGCGGCGGGGCGCTCTCCCAGATCACGTGCCCCTCGAACTCCCGCCGCCGGATCTCCTTGTCGTTCTTGAACATCTTGGCGATGGCGTCGGCCGCCGCCTTCTCGTTCTTCGCTTCGATCGCAAAGAAGACCCGCTCGCTCGTGGTTACGATCGGCACCTTGTAGTCCGTCAACATCGTCACCCGGTTTCCGAGGTGAACGACGAACTCCTTGCGTAGATTGATCTTCGGCCCGTGCCTCTCCTTTTCGAGCTGGTTGAGCACGTCCTCCCAGACCCCCTTCTCCCCTTTTCCAAAGAGCGAATCGAACAGCGGCCCCAGATTGTCGAACGCGTTGAGCACGTCGAAGTAAAACGTGCCGTAGCCGGCGATCTCCGCGGGGACCCAACGCTGCGGGGTGAAATCGCTCCCGTTGGGGAACTTGAGCATCTTCATCGACTTCTCGTACGGCGGCGGGGCAAAAACCGCCGTGCGGTGCAAGAGTTCGTAGCGGTCGACCTTGAAGTCGACGAAACCGCCCACCCCCTGGATGGCCCCAAAACCCTGCTCCTTGAAAATGTCCGTCACGCTAGTTCTCTTCACCTGGCCTCGCTCCGAGCGCAGGGCCCGCATGATCTCCATGTAGCCCAGGGGTTGTACGTACCAGCGGATCTGCGGCGTGGCTTGACCGGCGTCGGCCTGGCAGCGCTTCATCACCGCCTGGAATGCCGCCGAATCGGCCAGCGAGCCGGCTTCCTTCTTCGCCATCCGGCGGAGGATCCCCTCGACGACCACAAGCTGGTCCGACGCGGCCAGCAGGTTGTCCTTGACGAAGTAGACGGCGAATCGCTCGCCCGGCTCAGCTTCTTTCCCCTTCTCTTTAGGGAGCCTGAATACATTGATAGAAGGGTCTTTGGTCAGCTTCGGCTCCAGCTTCGCCCCCAATTTGCCCAGATTCTCAGAGACCTTCTTGAGCAGGGCCTCTGCCTTCGGTTGATGCCCGGTCACATCGACCAGGATCACCGCAGCGGGCTGGCCGTCAGCCGGTTTGATCGCAGCCCCGGTAACTTCCCCCCCGGCGACCCCTCGCAAGTCGTCGATCGTGAGACCGAGTTTCTCGTCGAGTGCGGCCCAGCGCTCGTCCAACTGCCGCTGTAAGTCGTCCAAGAAGGGCTTCATAACCGGGTCCTTCAGGAGCTGACCGAGCTGGGTTTTGTTCCATTGGTCGGCCAGCTTGCGGATGTCCCCCACCGAGATGAAGCCCCGCGTAGTATCCGGAAGGAGGGTCTCGCTGGGCCCTGCGGCGCGTGCCGAGGCGTGACAAATCACCACTAGCGCAAGGCCCAGGAAACATGAGGCAAAGGTCCGGATCCGTGGCACGAGAATCTCCTGTCTTCCTAATCTAGGTGAAACTGTAATATCTTACCCAGACTGCTGGGTTAGCCGTGAGTTTAGCCCGGCGCTCGAAATGACGCCATAGCGGTCGCTCAGAATGAACTTAGAATGGACTCAGAATGGATGCACCCAAAGCGGCGATTATGGACGATCTTCTCGGGCCCCGGCATAATGCGGTCCTATGGACTACTTCCGCAGCGAAAGCCTCAGCCACGACCCCATCCATGGTTACATCCCGTTTACATCGTTAGCGGGGCTTCCCGAGGATGAGGCTGCCGAGCAGCAGATTATCGACCACCCGTGGGTCCAGCGGCTCCGGCAGATCCACCAGTTGCAGACCGCCTGGTGGGTCTTTCCCTCGGCGGAGCACACGCGTTTTCAGCATGTTCTTGGGGCGATGCACCTGGCCAGCCGGGCCGTGGAGAAGCTCTACGCGAGCCTCCGCGAGGCGTGCCCCGAGGTGCCCAGCCGAGGGTACGTCGAATCCTTGATGCGGATGGCCGCCCTCTTGCACGACGTGGGGCACGGCCCGTTCGGCCATTTCTTCGACCAGCATTACCTGGCCGACTACGGCCTCACCCATGAAACGCTCGGGGCACACATCATCCGCCATGAATTGGCCGATCTGTTGCGCCGCATCCGCCGCAACCCCAAGGGAGTTTTGGAGGCCCACGAGACGCTCGACCCCGACCAGATTGCCCTGTTGATCGCGCGGCCGAAGGAGGACGCGCCGGATGAGGCCCCGCAGTGGCTCCGGTTCCTGCGGAGCCTCTTCAGCGGGCTGTACACGGTCGACAACATGGATTTCGTGCTCCGCGACGCCTACATGTCGGGCTACAACACCCGGGCCTTCGACCTGGACCGGCTGCTGCACTACACGGTGTTTACGCCGAAAGGGCTGACCGTTCACGAGCGGGGCTTGTCGGCCCTGGTCCGTTTCATCGGGGTCCGCGCCGAGCTTTTCCGCACGATCTATTTTCACCGCACCGTCCGGGCGATCGACCTGTGGCTGGCCGAGCTGTTCGTCGAGAGCAAGCCGCACCTGCTTCCGGGCAATCCCCTGGAGCATCTCGACGAGTACTGTCGCTTGACCGAGTGGTCCCTCCTGGTCAAGGTGGCCGACTGGCACCGGTCACAAGATGCGGCGCTGCGGGAGCTGGGCCTCCGCTGGCAGGATTTTCTGGCCCGCAAGGTCCGGTGGAAGATGGCCTGCGAGCGGACGGTTTTCTTTGGGCCGGGGGAGACGGAGCAGACGAGCGTGTTCAGCGACGAGGGGCTCTTTGAGGCCGCGGTGCGCCGGCAACTGCCGCGGGCCCTCAAGGGGCTTCCATTGCGGTTCGACCCGGCGCGGCACGTCCACCGGCCCGGGGCCCACACTCCCTCGGCCGGGCAGAACTACCTGTTCGACCCCGTGACCGGCGAGGTCCGCAGCCTGGACGACCGCCAGCTATTCCGCCAGATCCCACAGAGCTACCGCGTTTGCCGCATCTATGCCCTGGACGGCCGGCACAACGTGGAGCTGGCGGCGGCGATGGACAAGCTGGTCGGCACCGGGCAGGCGGACGACGCGACGAACATGTGAGGGGCGAGGGACGAAGGATGAGGGATGAGGGATGAAGGAGGCATTCAAGAAGGCACGGCTGTACGAATCGCTGCTGTCCGAATGCCGGTCGTTGCTGGAGGGGGAGCGGGACCTGATCGCCAACGCGGCGAACCTGGCCGCGCTGGTCTACCGCAGTCTGCCCGCGATCAACTGGGCCGGCTTCTACTTGCTCAAGGAGGGTGAGCTGGTGCTCGGGCCGTTCCAGGGGAAGCCGGCCTGCGTGCGGATTGCCCTGGGGAAAGGGGTGTGCGGGAGGACCGCCGCCGAGCGCGCGACCCTGGTCGTGCCGAGCGTCCGCGAGTTTCCCGGATACATCGCCTGCGATGAGGAGACGAACTCGTAGATCGTCGTGCCGATCGTCAGGGAAGGGCGTTTGGTCGGAGTCCTTGACCTCGACAGCCCCCTGTTTGAGCGATTCGACGCCGAAGACCAGGTCGGCCTGGAGGCCCTCGTGAAGGAGTTCGTCGCCCTGACGGATGTCTGACGGATCGCCGCCCGTGCTGCCCGCCTTGCAGGGCTTCTGGTAGAATCGACGCACTCGCTGCAATAGTCCTTATTTGACCCGCGGTCTCAATTGCCATGTCCGACCTGCACCGCCACTACGACAACCCGCTCATCGGCCGCTACGCCTCGGCCGAGATGAGTGAGCTTTGGGGCCCCCAGAGGAAGTTTCGCACCTGGCGGCGGCTTTGGGTCGCCCTGGCCGAGGCGGAAGCGGAACTCGGCCTGCCCATTTCCCCGGAGCAGATCGCGGAATTGAAGCAGCACGTGGAGGACATTGATTTCGAGGCCGCCCGGCGGCACGAAGAGCGCCTGCGGCACGACGTCATGGCCCACGTCCACGCCTATGGAGACCTGTGTCCCAAGGCCCGGGCGATCATCCACTTGGGGGCCACCAGTTGCTTTGTCACCGACAATACGGACCTGTTGCTTTTGCGCGAGGGGCTCCGCCTGGTCCGCGACCGCCTGGTGGCGGTGATCGATCGCCTGGCGAGCTTCGCCCGGCGGCACCGCGATCTGGCGTGCCTGGCGTTCACCCATTTCCAGCCGGCCCAGCCCACGACGATCGGCAAGCGGGCATGCCTCTGGGCCTACGATCTGGTGCTGGACCTGGCGGAGATCGAGCACCGGCTGGCGGGCCTGAAGGCACTCGGCTCGAAAGGGACGACCGGCACCCAGGCCAGCTTCCTGGAGCTTTTCGCCGGCGACCACGAGAAGGTCCGCCGCCTGGAAGAATTGATTTGCCGGAAGATCGGTTTCGAGGACTCCTACCCGGTGACCGGCCAGACCTACCCGCGCAAAGTCGATTCGCAGGTGCTGGCCGCGCTGTCGGGCGTTGCCCAGAGCGCCCACAAGATGGCTACCGACCTGCGCATGTTGCAGCATCGCAAGGAGGTTGAGGAGCCGTTCGAGAAAGAGCAGGTCGGCTCGTCGGCCATGGCCTACAAGCGCAACCCCATGC
>CAYGZA010000401.1:0-5135 GCA_964354135.1 uncultured Planctomycetaceae bacterium | reverse complement strand
CCCGGGGCTCCCACAGACCCGAACGTGCGCAATTAACGCATTCGGTTCCTCAAGTAACACCTTCGCTTCGACAACGACGATCCGTCGCCTCGAACCCGTTGGTCGCTATCCGTTGGCCTTGCGTTGACACGCTGTGGGAGGTCAGGGCATCCCTCGTGTCTCCGTCCAACGGCGTTGTTACTCGACGCCCCGCTTCCCTCCCCCGGGTCCAAGGCGGTGCAAGTTCCCCGGCTTCCTCGGTACTATCAGGGCGCTATGACAACGCAGAAGACAGCTTTGACGCATATCGCCGTGAGAGCAGGCACCCGGCTGGCAAGCCGTTCTGTTGGTGCGATCTTTGCATGGTGCCTTGCCACAGCCGTCCCCGCCGGGGCAAGCGGACCACCCGCAGCCCCCCACTTGGTGCTTTGGCTCGATGCCCAGGACATCGCCGGCGACGGAAAGCAAGGGACCGGGCCCGTCGATGGCACGCCGCTGGGCCGCTGGGCCGACAAGAGCGGGCACGGCAACCATGCCGTCCAAGGCGCGCCCGCGAATCGACCGACCTGCGTTGTCGGCAAACCGAAGCCCGGCTTGAACGTGGTCCACTTCGACGCTTCCAAGAGGCAGTACCTTTCGGCAGGGCACGACGCATCGCTGAACATCGCGCAGATGACGGCCTTCGTGGTCGCCAAGGCCGGGGATTCCACGGCCAACATGTGGCTCTTCGGCAAGAACCACTGGGGGCCCCCGTGGACAGGCTACGGGATCGCGGTCAGCAAGGACGGGTTGTATCCGTGGCCGCATTTGGGCCTGGGGCCGCGCGTGGGCCATAGCGGACTCGTTGCCGAGAGTGTCTCCTCGAAGTGTGGCCAGGACATCGGCAAGGAATTGGCGATCGTGGAGGTGTGTTGTGACGGGAAATGGCTCCAGATGCTGCGGAACGGAAAAGCCGAGCGGTTTCAGGGCGCCCGCGGTCGGATCCTCGGCAACGACCGGGACCTCTTGATCGGCGCTGGAGCGCAGACAACGCCGCCGTGTGAATTCCTCCAGGGCGAGATCGCCGAGTTGCTCCTCTACGACCAAGCTTTGGACCAAGACCAGCGCAAGCAGACCTGCCAGTACCTGGCCGAGAAGTACGGTCTGGCGCTGGCCGACGATGGGCGAGCGGGCACGATGAACCCGCGCCCACCTAATCAGGTAATCGAGAATGGGTATCTGCCAATTACCGTAGAAAACCCTACGACTCCCGCAGCCAAAGCGCTGACTGCGGAGGCATCGGCTGCTGCACTGGAACGGGACTGGTTGTTCCAGGCCGAGGGCCAGGCACTGGCCGATCGCGCCGGGCGCGAAATGGTCTGGGCGAGGGAACTTGCCGCGCGGCTGGCAAAGGACCCCAAGGCCCCCTCTCTAGCCAAGGAACTGGCGGACCTGGACCGCTTGGCAGAACGCCTGGGGACCGCCACGCATAGAACGCTCAATGCCGGAAGCGCCAAGGACCTTTATCTCGCCGTGCGCCGAGTGAAGCGGCAGATGATGTTCAAGAACCCCGTGGTCGACTTCACGCAACTCTTGTTCATCGACCAGCCCTACCCGCAAGGTCCCGAATGGCCCCACCAGGCCATTCATCGCCTCGGCCACCGTGCAGTTCCCGGGGGGCGTCTCCTGGTGCTCGACGGCCTGCACCCCGGAGCCAAGGTCCGGCTGCTCGCCCCCAAAGACAAGCCCGGCAGCTTCTGGCGTCCGGACCTGTCGTTCGACGCCAAGCGCGTGCTTTTCTGCTATAAGGCGCACGACGAGAAGGCACTCCACCTCTATGAGATGAACCTCGACGGCAGCGGCCTGCGACAACTCACCACGGGCGACTACGACGATCTCGACCCGATCTACCTGCCGGACGGGCATGTGATGTTTACCACGACTCGCGGGAACACCTACGTTCGATGCGGCCCGTACATCTATTCCACGCTGCTGGCCCGTTGCGATGCCGACGGCGGCAACATCTACCTGGTCAGTCAGAACAGCGAGCCGGACTTCCTGCCTTCGCTTCTCAGTGACGGTCGGGTGATCTACTCGCGCTGGGAGTATACGGACAAGTCGGTGTTCCGCGTGCAGAGTCTCTGGACCACCAATCCAGACGGCACCAACACGATGGTCTTCTGGGGAAACCAGTCGGTCTGGCCCGACCACTTGGCCCAGCCACGGTCGATTCCCGGCAGCCGCCGGGTGATGTTCTCGGGCGTCGGCCACCACGACTGGTTCACCGGTTCGATCGGGATCATCGATCCGCACTGGGGATTCAATTATCCGAAGGGCATTACCCGGGTCACTTGGGATGTGCCTTGGGCCGAGGTGGGCTCGCCGCCGGCCGATCGGCCCGAGGCCGACGACTACCATTCTTCCGGCCGCTACAGCAGCTACCAGACGCCTTACCCGCTCTCGGAGAACGACTTCCTGGTCTCCGCCCGGGCTGCGGACAACAAGTTCCGACTCTACCTAATGGACGTGCATGGCAACCGCGAGTTGATCTATGAAGGAGCTTACCACGTCTGGCATGCGATCCCGGTCAAGCTGCGGCCGGTTCCGCCGCGGATCCCGGACCGCGTTGATTGGCCTGGCACGGGAAAGCATCGCAGACGGCCGGCGACGGGTACGCTCTACAGCGCCGACGTGTATCAGGGCGTGCCCGATTTGCCGCCCGGGAGCGTGCGATACCTGCGCGTGATCCAGTCGGATCCCAAGACGTATTCCACCTGGTTCAAGACGTTCCGCCTGTCGGGCCCTCCGATCTCGGTCGTCTATGAAGAGTCGGTCAAGCGGATTCTCAGCGAAGTGCCGGTGGAAGCCGATGGCTCGGTGTACTTCGAGGTGCCGCCGGGCCAGTCGCTCCACTTCCAACTGCTCGACGGGCAGCGTCGCTGCCTCCAGACGATGCGCAGCTTTGCGGGCGTGATGCCGGGGGAACGCCGCGGCTGCGTCGGCTGCCATGAATCGCACTCCACCGCACCGGCGGCGAACTCCGGACTGGCCCTGCGTCGCCCGCCGAGCGAGCTGACGCCGCCGCCATGGGGCGCCCAGAGCATCAGCTACGAGCGCTTTGCCCAGCCGGTCCTGGACCGCTACTGTGTGAAGTGCCACCAGGGCAAGTCCCCGGGCTCGCACGAGCCGGATCTTCGGTTGCGGCCGGGACACGGGCCGTTCAAGGAGCCGTACCTGACGCTGGTGGGACCGGCGGGCTGGCAGAACCCGGTCGCCGGCGCGCGGTCCGGCTGGGGCATCGCAGGCGCCATCCCCGTGGAGACGACAGACAACACAAAACTCGATCCGCGGGCCCTAGCCACGCTCCGCCCCATGACGGCCCTTTCCTGCACCAGCGAGTTGGTCAAGCTGGCCGCCGACGGCAAGCACTACGGCGTGCGTGCGGACCCGCTCAGCCTCCGTCGCCTGATGGTTTGGGTTGACGCCAATTGCCCCTACCTGGGCGAAGAAGACCTCCGCCAGCTTCCAGATCCGGGTTTTCCGGGGATCGAGTTGCTGCCGATCCGCCCTCGCGTAGCCACCGCCCCGCTGATCGAGCGTCCGTGATTTCCTGTTTCGGGGCATCATGCAGGTGTCAGCGGTCGGGTTCTGGATGCCGGATACTAAACTCGACCATCTCGATTACCTGCGATGTGCCAGAATACCACCCATTCCTGACGCATGCCATCGCGTCCCAGGTACTCATGCCTTTCACGACACAAGGCGGCAGAGGCCGCTGGCGAGGGCGCGAACGAGGTGGAAACGCACAACTCGACCGAGAGAGCAAGAATCCTCACGGTGCGGGGCAACTCGCGGATGCCCCCGCTGGCGCAAGTCGGGGAGCGGCTCTCGTTCGAAGCGGCTGAGGTGAAGCGGTTCAAGCCAAACCTACGGAAGTGAAGTCATGAATCGGCGCGAAAGTCGTCTTGCCCTCTTTCTGAGGACATCGCTACGGCTCGGCTTCATCGCCGCGGCGATTGCGATTGCGGCCTACCCGTGCCAGGCGACCGAAGCGGCTGGCCCGGCCGGGCCAGCAGGTCTCGCGGGCCTGGCTGCGTGGTACCGGGCCGACGCCATCGCGGATACCCGAGACGGCGATCTGGTGAGAAGATGGAATGATAGCAGCCCGCAAAGAATCCCGCTCGGAATCAGCGAGGGCGAGCCCACGTTCGTGAGTCGAGCCATTGGCGGACTGCCCGCGGTCCGCTTCCGCCAGCAGCAGCCCGACAGCCTGCAGACGCCCGCGCCGCTGCCCGCCTTGGCGGGAGATCCGGGCTTCACGGTCTTCCTGGTGGCCAATGTCGCGCGGCCCCGAACGCAGTACGCGCATCCGCTGGGTTGGGGTGATCCTTCCCGACGTGGCGGAGGAATCTTCTTGGAGTTCGAGGCGGGCCGCGTCGATCTCGGCACCGGCTTCAGTGCCGACGCCACGACGGCCGACCAGAGCTATGCGTCTTGCTTCGGGAAGCCCGCGATCGTGACCTGCGTCAAATGGCCCGGACCGATGAACCCTTCCACGCGGATCGCGTACAACGGGGTTTGGCAAGCCGTGTCGGGCAGCACTATCATTCCACGAGTCAAGGAGACTCCGCTGCACGTCGGCGGAGGCACGCCGGCCGGCTACATCTCGCCGGTGATGGATCTGGCGGAAATCGTGCTCTTCAGCCGGCCGCTCATGCTCGACGAGCAGAATCGCGTCGGGTATTACCTCCAACAGAAATACGGAATCGCCGGCCGGTTTGTCCGGCCCGACAAGTTCTTCGTGCATGACCTGGAAATCCTTGTCTTGCCTGCGGAAATCGCAGCAGCGGCCGGTTTCGTGGGAAAGACGCAGCATGAAGAAGGATCGACTTGCGACGCGGCGGCCGAGAACCGGATCGTGCTGCGTACCCCAGCGGGCACCAGGGGGTTCGTGTTCGATCATTGGGAAGGAGACGTCACAGACCGGAAATCGGCCAAGGCCTCGGTCCGCCTCGATCGGTCGAAAACGATCACCGCTGTGTACCGGGAGCAGAAGCGGGAATTCTTCATCGCCTCCAGCGGTCGCGACACGTGGTCGGGCACGCTCCCAGAGCCGAACACCGCGGCCACCGACGGGCCGCTGGCCAGCTTGGCCGGGGCGCGTAGCGCCATCCGCC
>CAYGZA010000400.1:0-5143 GCA_964354135.1 uncultured Planctomycetaceae bacterium | reverse complement strand
GAAATCAAGCACTGGATCATGGGCTACGGGCGACACGCGGCGGTGCTGGAGCCGGGGGCGCTTGCCCGTGAGATCCATGACGAGGCGAGGGAAGTAAGTCGGATCTATGCACCATCACAGGCGAAACGATCAACAAGCTCCGCCAATCCTTCAGGAGTGTGAGAAATGAAAGTTGATCTTGCGTTCTCCGTCGTGTGCCCTCATGCACTGCCGGCCGACCACGGCTACCTGCTGTACTCGTGGGTTTCCCGGGTCTTGCCCGAGGCGCATCGGGCGGACGGCTTCGGGATCCACCCGATCCGAGGGCGGCAGCTTGGCGGGCGGACCGTGCAACTGACCGAGCACAGCCGGCTCATCATCCGCACCGATGCCGATGAGATCGCCCGGTTTCTTCCGCTGGCCGGTAGGCCACTGCAACTTCTGGATCGGACGCTCCGCATCGGTGTGCCGCAGGTTCGATCGCTCGTGCCCGCCGCCGCCCTCCGCAGCCGGTTGGTCACGATCAAGCTTCCCGACGCCGTTACCCAGCCAAGCGACGCCGCCGCGGAAGCCTTTCGCGCCGCCGCCCGTCGGCAACTTGCCGACCTCGGAATCTCCCCGGAGGCGAAACTCTTCCTCGGCAAGCGCCGCACCCTGCGGATCAAAGACAAGGAGGTGGTTGGCTACGAGGTGTTCATCGAAGGTCTCACCGCCGAGGAATCCCTCTCGGTGCAAGAACACGGTCTCGGCGGCCGGCGGCACTTCGGGTGTGGGGTATTTGTGCCTTTCACGATGGAGGATGGGGTGACATGATGTCTGAACGACTGCGGGCGAAAAGCGGACAGGGCACAAACGCGTCGGAGTTCCTGCCGGAGCACCTAGCCGATGCATTCCGTGCTGCTCAACTCGTGCTCAATGCCACCGCAGACGAGCAACTCCTTGCCCTGAAATTGCCCGTCGATCACTATCGCGACCGGCTGCGACGGATCGTCTCCATTGCTGCCGCAATGCATGATCTCGGCAAAGCAAACGACCATTTCCAGGGGATGATCTACGGGATCCGAGATGTACGGCAGTCGCCCCAAGGGCTGCGCCACGAGTGGGTAACGCTTCTGATGTTCGAACAGCTACGGGAGTGGCTGTTGCCGGCTCTAAACGGGTCGTGTGTGGACTTCTCCATCGCAGAGTGGGCGGTCGTGGGACACCATCCTGCGGTTGGCCACGCGTGCCCGCCAAGAACGAATCCTCCGGGGGCCGGGGCGGAGATTGTACTACTCATGGGACACGACGACTATCGCGCCGCGTTGATGCGGATTCAGTCGTTCTTGGGACTAACCACTCCCCCGATTTGCGTGACCATGCAGCGAAATCTCGTCGGCAGCGAAAACGTCTTTGGTGAGATCGCTCGCTGGTGCCGCAACGCCCAGGCGGAGTGGGCGAAGATGAAATCACCCGCCGACCGCCGACTTGTGGCGGCAGCCAAGAATTGCCTTGTCGCCGCCGACGTTGCCGGATCTGCCCTGCCCAAGGTCATGCCCGACGATCCAAACCGTTGGCACTGGATCACGGCGTCGTTCGCGGCGAAGCCGGAACCGGGCGACTTGGCGGCCGTCGCCCAACATCGATTGCGTAGCGCCAATCCACGCAGCTTTCAGAACGCCGTGGCTGCGTCCAAGGGCTCAGTCACTCTCGTCAAAGCGGGATGCGGCACCGGCAAGACGGTTGCCGCATACTTGTGGGCAGCCGCCAAGTATCCCACGCGACGGCTGTATTTCTGTTATCCAACTACCGGCACGGCAACCGAAGGCTTCCGGGACTACCTACACGTGCCCGAGGCGGAAACACAACCCGACGACAACGATCCGTCGGCGCAGCGGGTTCGTGAACTCGGCGCGAAGCTGTTCCACAGCCGTCGCGATGTTGACTTCGAGATTATCCTTTCGGTCGGAAATGACTCGCCGCACGCGGCTACTGATTCCATGACACGGCTCGAATCCCTTGAGGCTTGGGCAACGCCGGTTGTCGACTGCACGGTGGATACGGTTCTGGGCGTTGTGCAGAACAACAAACGTGGCCTGTACGCGTGGCCGGCTTTGGCGCAATCGGCGTTCGTGTTCGACGAAATCCACGCCTACGACGATCGGCTGTTCGGCGCCTTACTCCGATTTCTACGAGACCTGCCCGGGTTGCCCACGCTGCTCATGACGGCCAGTTTACCTGCTCGTCGAGAGGAAGCTCTTCGGGAGGTGCTGAAGGACCGTGGACAATCCTGGGAGCCAATCTGCGGGCCAGAAGAACTGGAGGCCCGTCCGCGGTACCACAAAGAAGCCATGGCCGACAACGATGCTATACCCATCGTCCGAGGGGCGTTAGCGTCGGGCGGCAGAGTGCTGTGGGTGTGCAATACGGTCGGTCGAGTCATAGACGCGGCGCGGCGCGCCGGCGACCTCGCACCGCTACTCTACCACAGCCGCTTCAAGTACGAACACCGGGTTGCCCGTCACCAAGCGGTCATCCAGGCTTTCAGGCACGCAGGACCGGTGCTTGCTATCTGCTCGCAGGTAGCCGAGATGAGTCTCGATTTGTCGGCCGATCTGCTTGTCACGGATCTGGCCCCCGTGCCGGCAATCATCCAGCGACTTGGGCGACTGAACCGGCGAGCACAAGACGGTGATCCAACAAGGCCCTTCGTTTTCATCGAGCCGGACAATCACCTCCCGTACACGCCCGAGGAGTTGGAACTCGCCCGGGCATGGCTGGCTCGACTACCTGACGACGGAGTATCCCAACGGGATCTTTCGCAAGCTTGGGAACAGACAGGCGACCAACCTCCAACAGTCGTCGCCAGTGCCTGGCTTGACGGCGGGCCGTGTACGATGGTTACGGAGTTGCGAGAGTCCTCACCCGGTATCACGGTCTTGATGCAGGAGGACGTGCCGCGAGTCCAGGCGTGTCCAAGAGACCTGCCGCGTCTCATGTTGCCCATGCCGCCCCCGCCGCGGTCATCCTCGTGGCAGCAATGGACGCGTTTGCGGGGGGTTCCGGTTGCTCCCACGGGTTCGATCATTTACGACCTTTTGCGAGGTGCTGAATGGCAAAGAAGTTGACCACACCGACTGCGCCGGACCACTTGACAATGCGACTGTTCGCCCCGGGGATGTCGGCCCTACACCGCGCCGGGCTCGGCGGGCTGGCTTGCACGCTCAAGGCGATGGAACGGCAATACGAAAACGGCCTGCTGGCTAAGTCCAGACTGCCGGCGCCCTTCGTCGACGGCGTACCACCGTGGGAGATCCGGGAACAGTCCGTCACGCTTCGCTTCGGCAAGCCAGAGCGATGCGGGACCTACCTTCAACGACTGTTCGACTTTGCTCTCGCCATTCGTAAGGACGGCTTGATCGAACTGCCCGGACAGCACCACACCGAGGCTATCACTCCGGTGCTCGCGGATCTTCAGTCGGGCCTGACGCTGACCTTCCTGCAACACGGCAAGGTACGCAAATTGGCCAAGGAGCCCACCACTGTGAGTTACGATTCCGAGGGTGAGGGCATTCCGGGAGTCGTCGTGGAGTATCGCCGATGTACGTTCTTCAAGCACCAGGAAGGATGGCGGGAGTTGGTCGACAAGGAGGGCCAACTTGACAACGGCGTTATGCGGGTCGATGGACCGATCAGTCCCGGCACTGTGGTGCGGCATGTAGCTTTTACCGGCGACACCGTTGCCGCCGATCCACCGGAGCGGATGCTTCCCCTGTACTTTGCGGCGGTGGGCTGCCTTGCTCTGCCGGTCAATCGCGGAGTCGCGGTCTTGCTGGTTCCGGATGTGGACAACCTGCTGCACTTCGTCCTGGATCGTCCGCTCATGACGCCCACCACCGCCCGGGACGCCCAAGTCGCCAACGCCGCAGATGCGGCGCTGCAAGCGCAGGTGCGATTGCGCGCCAAGGAGACAATGCGGGGGTCCACGATTCCGGGATGCTACGCCATGACGTTCACGCCCACTCCTTGGGCCAAGCAACAGAAGTCGCGGGTGGCAACCATTCAGATCCCGGCCGGAGACGAAAGGCAGCTCGACCGCTTTGCCCGAGCACTTGCGCTCCTACCACCCCGAATCGTCACCCGAGTCATCAAGGAGGCCACAGGGCGCGGCAAGCAGAAGATAGTCGCGGAACGCCTTGAGTCTTTTCGTGCCGACAGTATCGTTCGGCCGTTGATCGCCGAGAATCTCGCGCTCGGCCGGAAATGGTTCGCGGGCTTCACCCGATTGATGACCAAGACGAATCCCGCGACCGACAAACCCTACCGTCACCAACTACCATTCGAACGAGAAGGACTGCACGACATGATTTCCGATCCAGCCATGTGGGATAAGGAGGGAGAAGCCCTCGTCGTCCAGGCCGTTCACAAGGCCGCCGCACGGTCTCAGGCCGCTGCCTCGGCATTGCCCCCGACGGGGCCCTGATCCTGGAGACGCCGCAGGGAAAACGCAGCTACTATAGCGGCGTGGTGGGAGAGGGATTAGGGATTGGGGACTAGGGATTGGGGATTGGGGATGTGTATGGGGATCGGGCATTGGGCATTGGGCATTGGGCATTGGCCATTGGGCATTGGCCATTGGGCATTGGCCATTGGGCATTGGGGATTGGGGCTGGTGTCGTAGTGCCTTACGGACAGCCGCTTCTCACTCCGGCATCACTCTGCCGAACCACCCCCTCTCCCCTTCCCCGTTTGCACTTTGCACTTCTCATTTCTCATTTCTCATTGCCCCCCACTCTCGCCGTCACCCCCTCACCCCGCCACCCGCCACCCGTCACCCGCCTCAATTCCCCAACACTCAGCCTCCAGCCACTTTTCTCCGCCTCTCCGCCCGGCCACTAACCTGCCTTGAGGCTTGGACTTACGGCTGGTACAATGTCTCTCAGTCAGCACCCCTCACAAGGGCTATGTCCAACAAGCCAATCCGTTCTTCGTCGCAACCCATACTCCCCCAACGACTTGCGCCCCAAGTTGCCATCAGGGCAACTTCCCCGTTTTCCTCCCTTCCCGCAAACCTCCACTTACGTCAACCGCCACACCCCGACGCCCAGCGCAACGCCTTGCTCTACCACCACTTGCGCCGCCTCGCCATCACGCCCGCTCGACGTAACCCCTACTTGCACCCAGC
>CAYGZA010000399.1:0-5145 GCA_964354135.1 uncultured Planctomycetaceae bacterium | reverse complement strand
GCGGACCCGCCTCTGGGCGAATCCCTGCGCTGACGGGTTGGACGAAGGTTTACTGAAAGCCCTGCAAGGCCCGGCGGCTGCGACCCTTCGGCTCTGTGTCGATGCGCAGCGACTGCGTCAGGAGAGTCTTCCCGACGCCGCGATCGGCCAGACGTCGACGACGCGGCCGTCCTCGTGGACAAAGAGCCGGCGATGGAGATTGCACGTGGTGCAGGCGTGGCTGGGGATCAACCGCACGGCGTCGCCGACGCGCCAATCCGGGCCGCCGCGGACCACGCAATGCTCCTCGGCAAGCGGAAGCGAGATCCCGGCGTCGGGGCGCCCTTGGACCCGAGGGGGGCCGAACTCGCACCCCACGCCTTTGGCCCCCACGTCGAGCACCGCGTGGCGTGGCCGTGCGCTGATGACCCGGGCCAGCACCGACAAGGCGATCTCAAACTCGGGCGAGAGTTCGGCGTAGCGCCAGTCCATGGTCGGATAGGTGCCGGCCTGGATTTCGTCGACTCCGTCGATCCGGCCGGTGATCCGGTAGGTGGAAGAGGAGCCGCCGCTGACCACGCCGACGGGGATGCCGCGTTCCTCGAGCAGGCGACGAGTGTCGACGGCCTGTTGCACGGCCCGCCGCGTCGCTTCACTGCGCTCGGCGAAGTCGGTCGTGTAGACCGCGTGTCCCTCGTAGGCCTGGAGTCCCCCGAACCGCAGGCCCGGCAGCCTTTTGATTTGCCGAGCCAGCGCGAGCACCGGCTCTCCCGGCGGCAGGCCGCAGCGGGCCATGCCGATATCGACCTCGATAAGCACTCCGACGGTCGCTTGCGCGGCGGCCGCCGCTTGTGAGATCGCTTCGGCCTGCACGAAGTCGTCGATGGCCACCGTCACGTCGATCCGCCGGGCCACCTGCACCAGCCGCGCGATCTTCCGCCGCCCGACCACCTGGTTGGCAATCAGGACGTTCTTGAAGCTGTGGTCGGCGAGGACTTCGACCTCGCCGAGCTTGGCGCAGGTGATCCCGACGGCGGAGCCCGCTTCCAGTTGCCGCCTCGCCAGCGTGGGGCACTTGTGGTTCTTGAAGTGCGGCCGGAGTTGGCAGTTCTGGCCGTGGAAGAACTCGGCCATGCGGCGGATGTTGCGGTCCGAGGCCGGCCCGTCCAGCAAAAGCGCCGGCGTGTCGAGGTCTTCGATCCGGCAGCCGATCGGGTCGCGGTTTGTTTGCAGCGTGCAAGCACACACTCTACGGTCTCCTGTCCTCGGCAGGGCCGTGCAGTAGCCCGACTGACTTCTCGAAGAACTCTTGCTCGCGCTTGAGCCCGTTGGCCTTGCAGAAGGCGGCCAGGCGCTCGCAGTGCTTGACGGGGTCGGCCCGCGTGGCGAAGCAGAGCTTGGCCAGGCATTCGGGGCAGAGCCATGCCGGGCGGCGGTCCATTTCGGCCAGGTGGTTGCTGCCGGCCATGTTGCACTCGTAGCGGGTGCAGTGGGCCAGGGAGAACATGTGCCCGGTCTCGTGCGTCCCGACCTTGATCGCGCGGAGCAGGGCCAGCCGGAAGGCGGCCTGGCTCTCGTCGGGATTCCCGTAGCGGTAGAGCGACCAGACACCCACCCGATCGCTCAGCGACGCCTGGCCGAAAACGAAGTTCCACCCTTCACCGGGCCAGAGATCGGAGGTGGTAAACGCGATGTAGGCCACCGCGTCCCCAGGAAGCCGCGGGAAGAGGACCTTCTCCAGCACGTAGGTCGAAAGGACCTGGTCGTCCTTCCATACCGGGTGCTTCCGACGGGCTTCGGCCGGGATCAGACTCAGCGGCAGGTCCTCGCGGACCGTGACCGGCAGGCTGAAATACGCCTGCACGTATTCGGCCGCCAGCCGGACCACCGTCCGCTGTCTTGGGGTGAAATCCCCAAGCGGCTGCACGTAGATCGCCCGCCGCCTGCGTTCGGGCCGCACGGGGTCGCTGCGGACGTACTCGGCGTACGTCTGCCCGGGCTCGGGATGTTCCGCCAGCCAGTCGCCCGGCGCCGGCCTGCCCAAGGGCCGGTGCAGCGGCACCAGCCTCACAAACGGCTCCGGCAGCCGCGGCTCTTTCGGGCTTTCGGCGGCACCAGGAGCCAATCCCAAGCAAAAGGAGCACATTCCCAAGAACATCAGACAGGCGACTCTTCGCACCATACTTCTGTTTCACGTATACAGCTTCCTGCACCGCTTCAACGTGAATACGGTTGCTCGACCACGATGCCCGGGCAAGAGGGAAGCTCGACAAGCGAACCGAACCATGCAACTGCGGGCACGTGGCCCCGCTGAATGTCGATCAGGATGTCCGTGTCGAGCAAATGCACGGCTATGCTCGTTCCCGCGTCTCAGCCCGATCGCGAAGACCGCGGGCGTGGTCCTGGCTATCGCTCATCTCGGGCCGAGTGCCGACAACGCCCTCCGATTGCCAATACTCGACCAATTGAGCCCCCGTTCTGGGCGAGTTGGACAACACCGCCCGCGTCGTGAGCAGACGCAAAGCGTATTGAGGCAGGGACAAACCGAGCTTGGCAGCTTCGGCTGAGAGCTCATCCTCCAAGTCGTGGGGCAGATCAATGTTAATGCTCATCTCCTGCTCTCCCGGCGAACGAATACCCCAAGCGATCCGACCGTGTTTCCCCGAATTGAATTCTGCCCCTGCAGCGCCGCAGTGTCAAGCCAACCGCCAGAAAAACGGGGTGTGCAGGAGCGGCGACATATCGGTCCTACTGGCTTCCGGCCGGGTGCGCCGGCCGCGATTCCGGTTCCAGCTCGATGACCACGAGTTCCGGCCGGCAGAGGAACCGCAGCCGCGGGGCGTCTTCTCGCTCCATTCCGAGGCCGCGGGAGACGTATAGCAGGGCCCCGCTGGGCAGCTCCGAAAGCCCCACCGCCCAGCGTTGGGGCACCAGCGTGTGGCGAATCACCGGCCCGATCCAGGGCAACCGCACTTGGCCCCCGTGCGTGTGGCCCGCAACGAGCAGGTCCGCCTCAATCCGCCCCAAGGCGAAATTCGGCGAATGCCCCAGCACGATATGATACTGCTCCGGCCGCGCGTTGGGAACGGCCAGCCGCCAGTGGAAGGAGTCCCACCATCCCAGGCAGGTCAGCCGCAGCGGGCCAAGATCGAAGGACTCCGTTTGATCGACGGCCGTGACCTGCAGGCCCTCAAACAGCTCCGGCCAGTACGGGGAATCGACGTTTCCCTGAACCGCATACGTCCCCAAGGGGGCCGCGAACCCAAGTTCGCGGAGATAGGCGTTCACTTCGACGCGGAGCCTGGCTTCCGTGGAGGGCTCCACCTGGAAATAATCGCCGGCCAGGAGGAGCAAGTCCGGCTTTTCTTCCATGGCCCGCCGCAGAACCTCGTGCTCGTAGTCGCCGAAGGAGTCGGCCTGGAAGTCGGCCACGACGACGATCCGCACCGGCCGGGACAGCTTCGCACTGGTGAGGCGGACGCGGGTGACTTCCAGCCAGGTGGGCTCGATCCAAAAGGTGTCGACGGCCACGGCGGCGAATACGAGCGCGCCCGCGGCGGAGACGATCGCCGTCTTCCGTGCGGTCTTCCTCAGAAAGAGGGCGCCCCCGGCCTGCACTAGGACCCCGTGGACGAAGATCCCGTCCGCCGCCAGGCCCGCGATGCCGAACGAGCTGCTGCCCAGGGCAAACGCCAGCACCGCAGCCACGGTGCCCGCCAGGATGCAGACCCTGAGCCACTCCCAGGGGGTCCTGTTCCGTTGGAGGCGGTACAAGGCCGCCAGATCCACGGCGGCCATCAAGAGGTTGTAGACGAGCTGGCGCAACGCGATGCCGAGGGTGCGGGGTCGGTGGGTGCCCTATCCGTATAGTCTATTCTTGCCCACAAGTGCGGCCGGGCAAGGGCGATTTTCTTGCCGTCCCACCCCTTGATCCCCCGCTCGCCGCCGCTCAGAATAGCCGTCCGCCGGCGAGCCTGCGCCGTCGTGGGCTCCGCGAGGGTGAAAAGGGACCCGGAAGGTCTTCCCTCTGTCTCGTTCCTCCGCTTGCGAAAAGGATTGTTTATGAGCGGCATCCCCGTACTCACCGTCGAAGGCGACTGCATTGCCCGGGCGTGGGAGAACTCTCTGATCGCGCTTTACCGTTCGGGCTGCACGTCGAGGACCCAGTACGACCGGCCCGACGATCCGCCCAGCCGCGACGCGACGATGCTCATTACGGTCTCGGACCCGCTTGCGGAGCCGATGATCCATCGCGACTTCCCCGGCGGATTCGAGGAGCTTGAGGAATACGTGATGGAGGTGTGCGAGGGGATCAAGGACCACCTGGTCCGCGACCCGACCAATCCCGAGGACACCCGGTGGGAATACACCTACCACCAGCGGCTCTTTCGTTACGAGGTGCCGACGCTGGAGCCCATCGACCAGATCGAGAACCTGTGCCGGCAGTTGGCCGAGGCCCCGCACACCCGCCGGGCCCAGGCCGTCACCTGGAAGGTGTGGGAGGACCGGTCCTGCTACGATCCGGCGTGCCTCCAGAGCGTCTGGTGCCGGATCACGCCCGAGGGCGACCAGTCGGTCCTGAGCATGAACGTCCGCTTCCGCTCCAACGATGCCTACAAGGCGGCGATGATGAACATGTTCGCCCTGGTGCGGTTGCAGCAGCGGATTGCCGCCCGGGTGACCGAGCTATCTGGGCTGCCGCTCCGCTTGGGCCGCTACTGCCACCTGGCCGATAGCTATCACATCTACGGCAGCAACCTCAAGGAATTCGAGGGCCGTTTCCTCGGGGCCCTGGAGCGGCGGACGTTCGAGCAGCGGACCATCCGCTACGAAGACGTCCGTGAGATGATGCAGTCCGCCCGGCCCCAGATCCTCGAAAAGGTCCGGAAGATGAGCCGCTAGGTCGTGCTTTCGTGATTCACAACCAGCAACCGCAGGACCGGCTGCTGAAGGTCGTGATCGAGGCCGGCAATGTGAGAAAGGCTGAAGGATGAAGGATGAAGGATGAAGTAATGGCACTGCCTACTGCCTACTGCCTGCTGCCCTCCGCCTACTGCCCTTGTTGACCACCCTCGGGCCGGCAGCCTCCTCGAAACTGGCCAAAATCGCATTGTGGACAATATGAGGCGTTTGGCACGTTTTGGGCCAGAGACGGCCAAACCGTAA
>CAYGZA010000398.1:0-5183 GCA_964354135.1 uncultured Planctomycetaceae bacterium | reverse complement strand
CCGACGATTATCGCCGCTCGGTGCTCCGGGGCCTGCGTCTGGCCACGCGGCAACGGGAGCCCGTTCGCCTCAACGATGGCAGCTTCGTTCCCTATGTGCCCGGCTATCTGGAGTCGGAAGGGCATGAAGAGAAAATGTGGTATGCCGCCGTGGTCGACGGCGGCCTGGAAGGGATTCTCGACTCGGGGATCATCCCGCCCGGCGACCCGATGGAGGATTGGGTGTTGGCCAATCTCGAGGACAACCTCTTCGTGATGGCCCCCAACCTGGCCGACGAAGGACATTTCCTCGGCCACGCATGCGGCTATCTTCGCCGCGACCGGCCGGAACACGCCGTCTACACCTTCTACAGCGCCCTGGCGAATGAGAGTTCCCGGCAAACACTCACGACCTATGAGCACCGATCGTGGGGTGCGAACCGGGTCTACGACCTGTCCCCCTGGCCGATGGGATACTATACCCGCCTGCTGACCGGCATGCTCTGCTACGATGAAGGCAACGAGTTGACGTATTGCCGGGCCACGCCGCGGGTCTGGCTTGCGCCGGGGAACGAAATCCGGGTGGACCGGCTCCAGACCCGCTTCGGGCCAACGAGCTTTACCCTCAAGAGCGAACTCGGGCGGATTTCAGGGACGATCGAGCTGCCGACCCGCTACCGGCCGTCTGCCGTCCGGCTGCGGCTTCGAACGGAAGGCAAGGTGACTTCGATCCGCATCAACGGGAAGCCGGCCGAGTTGGGCACGGCCCGCGACACGGTCGTACTCCCCCCGGAGGCCGCCCGCGTCGAGGTGGAGGCCTCGGTGGCGCCGTGACGCGGCCAAGACGGCCTCGAGAAACTCCACTTAGGAAACCGCCGCCGCGGTGCCCGACTTGCCAACTCGGCGCCGAACGGTGAACGCCTGTCGCAGCAGTTGGGCCAGCGACTTGGCCCTCGTTTTCCGCATCAGGTGCGCACGCCGGGTCTCGACCGTGCGGACGCTGATCCCCAGGTGCACCGCAATCCCCTTGTTGGACATGCCGCTTGTGAGCAGTCCCAGAACTTCCTGCTCTCCCGCGTTGAGCCGGGCAAGCCGCCGGTGGATCCGGACGTATTCGAGCACCTCCGCGCGGTTCTCGGCATCCCAATGGAGGGCCTCTTGGAGGGCGTCGGCAAGCCGCTCTTGCGTCCACGGCTTCGGAAGGTAATTGAAGGCCCCCGCCCTGATGGCCCGCACGGCCCCGGCTACGTCGCCGCCGGCAGCCAGGAGAGTTACTGGGAGGCAGATCGCCCCTTCGGCGAGACGCTCGAAAAGTCCGGAATCCCCTGCGTCGGCGATTCGCACGTCGAGGAAGACGCACCCGGGACGCTGGGGATCGCAGGCACGTAGAAGGTCTTTCGTCGAGGCGTATAGTTCCCATCGAAGGCCCAACGGTCGGGCCAGCGCCTTGAGGGTTTGGCAGACCAACGAATCGCACCCGATGGCGTAGAGGGTCTGCTCGTCGCGCAGAAGCCGGTCATCAATTTGGTCGAACATCCTTGTCCCCCTGCTGGATTCCCGGGCGCAGCCGCAAAAGGGCCGAAGTGGAGAGTCTACAGCGTCCCACCAGACCCGGCAAGCAGCCGCCTGGATTCCCTGCCCTACGCAGAAACAGCAGACGGCTCGGGGCCTCAGCGGGCGCATCGACTCTTCGTTGCCACCGTTCAAGGCTCTTGGCCGATTCCCGGTAGTCCGGAGATTGCCATTGCCCGGCCCCCCGGAAGGTCGTTATCATTCGGCCTTCCCCGCCGGGAACAGGGGTTCCCGCGCGCCGTGCATCTTGGCGACTTCCCGGACCACCTAGTTCAAGACTCGCAACTCTGGGAAGGCCGCACAAGGGAAGAAGACTGAGGTGACGGCGCAAGAGAGCAAACGCCGCCGGACCGGGTCCGAGCGAAAGGAGTCGCTGCCGACCGTGCATTCGTCCGCAACGATGAATAGTCGGGCGCTGCTGATGTTGGGTTGCCTGATTGCAGCCCCCCTGCTGGCCGTTTTCTGCGACTCGCAGCCCGGGTCGAACGGCGGCGCGTCAGACCCCGTCCGAGAGAGTCAATCCCCAGCAACCGAGTGGCGACCAGGGGTCGCCCAATCTCCTCCCAACATTAGGCCTTTCCAGCCCTCGGCGAAGCCGATTCTGACCCGACCGGCACCTCGGGCAACGCCGATCGTCCGGGCTATGGCCCACGACGAGACCCGCGAGGCCGATGACTCATTCCGGCGGAGGGAGCGTATCCCTTCCCATGTTCCTCCCGTGGCCGCGGCTCTTGGCAACCTCGATTCGGCCGACGGGCGCGGCTCGGTTGGGCCGGCACCCGATTCTCGTCGGAACCCCAATCGCTTGGTGCCCGTTGGCGGGCAGGGAGGCGGTGAGGTGTATCCGGCCAGGGTTCGGAGCCGGCTCGCTGAGTGGCCACCCGACACGGCCGGGAACTTTCGAGGAGAGCCCGAGGTGGCGGCTCCGACGGCCGACCTCTTCACGCGTATCCGGCAGCGGCTGCGGCAAGCGGGGGTCACCTACTGCCGTCTGGAAACCTGGGGAAACGAGGGGAATCTGTACCGCTTCCATTGCCGGCTGAGCCTTCCGGGCGACCCGAGCGCCGTCCGTCATTTCGAGGCCACGGACGCCGACGCCATCGAGGCCATGAAAAGGGTTTTGGGACAGGTGGAGGCCTGGCAGGCAGAGCGCTGATGCCCCAGCCGCGCTTGGGAATGCCTCGGTTCAGATCGCCCACCCGAGTAATCCCCGCACAGGACTTGCCAGTGTTCTACGATTAGACGTAGGCTGAGCCTTGGTGAAGCGGCCCCGCCTCGCCGAAAGCCCCTACTGGTCCGACACGCCTTATTCTGCGAATTGTAGGGCGGATTGGTCATCCGCCCCAGGTCGGGGCCGCACTGAAAATCCGTCCTACGACACCCGACACTTTAGGCGTGTCGGACTGCGACGGTGCGAACGAGACCATTCTGACGACGGGATTCTTCCCCCCGAGGTTTGCGTCGGCTGAGGTCCGCGGTGTACAACGCTTGTGCGGAGAAACTTGGAAGTATTGCCCTGCGATACCGGCAGCCGCTGGGGAGGCCGCGGCGTGGGCTCAAGTCATTCGTCCGGAGGGATAATCTCCACCTAAAGTACGGGGCTGAAGGCCCCGAAACTTCCGCCGCCGACGGGCGGACCGCCCGAAACGCCGCGATGGCACGCCTGGAGGCGGTCCTCTTTCTTGCCCGGGAGCCGCTGGGAAGCCGGAAGCTGGCCCAGTTGGCCGCCTTGGCGGACGGCACCGAAGCGCGTACACTGGTCCGAACCCTCAACCGGCTGTACGATGAGGAAGGTTGTGCGTTTCGGGTGGTGGAGGTGGCAGGCGGGTTCCAGTTGCGGACCCGAGCGAAGTTCGCCCCTTGGCTGCAGCGCGCGAGCGCCGCCCCAATCGAGGTGCATCTCTCAGCCCCGGCGATGGAGACCTTGGCCGTGGTGGCCTATCGACAGCCGGTGCTGCGGGCCGACATCGAGGCGGTCCGCGGGGTGCAGTGCGGCGAGATCCTACGCCAGTTGATGGAGCGCGACTTGGTTCGCATTGTCGGGCGGTCGGACGAGTTGGGCCGGCCGCTCTTGTACGGGACGACCAGGAACTTTCTCCAGGTGTTTGGCCTGCGCCACGCGGACGAACTCCCACGGCCCGAACTTTGCCGAGCCGCTCCGGCCCGCCCGGACAACGGGCCCGCCGGCGGCGGCGAACAACATATTCCTGAATCCGAAGACTTGAACCGACCAATTCATTCCAGCAAGACGGAAGGGGATTCAAACGTGAAGATCGCAGCCGATGCCAAGATCGTCTGGGAAGACGCCGCTGCCGGGAGGGTCACGCCGCTGTTGGAGAAGGGGCTGGAGGATGTTGCCGGCCGCGACGGCTACCAAGACGACGATTACACCGCCTCGGAAAGCGACGAGGAAGAGGACCTCGAAGAAGCGGATTTCGGGGACGAGGACGAAGAGGAAGAGGAGGAGGAGGAGGAGGAGGAGGAAGACGAAGACGAGGACTTTGAAGAAGACACTTGGGAGGAAGTCGAGGACAATGAGGAACTAGAAGAAGAGGACGAAGACGAAGACGAATTGGAGGAGGAGGAAGAAGAGGACGAGGACTGGGAGGAGGACGAAGACTGGGACGACGAAGAAGACGAGGACGAGGACTGGGAAGACGATGAAGAAGAGGAAAGTTGGGAGTAATCCCGGACAGCACCGCGGTCCGTCTGGGACTGGCTTCTTGCTTCACGGTCCTCCGCTCGACTGGCCGCGCGACATCTCCACGACGGCATGACGATATTCACGGTCGGCCACTCCAATCATCCCCTTGAGACGTTCCGCGATCTGCTGGGGCGGCATGCCGTCCAAGTCGTGGCCGACCTCCGCTCGAGCCCCTATTCGCGCTACGCCGTGCAGTTCAACCGGGAACCTCTTCAGGCCTATCTGGAGGGCGCGGGGATCCGGTACCTCTTTCTCGGCGATGCCCTCGGCGGGAAGCCCCCCGGCGAGGAGTTCTACGACGAGCAGGGCCATGTCCGCTACGACCGGTTGGCTGCATCGCCCAAGTTCCGCGAGGGGATTGGCCGGCTGATCCGGTTGGCGAAGGATCGGCGCGTGGCCGTCCTTTGCGGCGAAGAGGACCCGACGGACTGTCACCGCCGGCGGCTCGTCGGCCGCGTTCTCTGCGAGCGGGGGCTGGAGGTCTTGCACATCCGCGGCGACGGCCGCCTGCAAAGCGACGCGGATGTCGCGCGCGAGGAGCATCTGCGGAAAACCGGCGGTCAGAAAACGCTCTTCGACCTGGAGGCAAGGGACCAATGGAAATCTACACAATCGGTTTCACCAGGAAGAGCGCAGCCGAGTTCTTTGGGACCCTCAAGCGGGCCGGAATTCGCCGAGTAATCGACGTGCGGCTCAACAACACGTCGCAGCTTGCGGGCTTCAGCAAACGCGACGATTTAGCCTACTTTCTTGAAGCGATCTGCGGCGCGGCGTATCACCATGAGCCGCTCCTGTGCCCGACCGAAGAGACTCTCCAGGGCTACAAGAAGAAGGAGATTTCCTGGGAGGAGTACGAACGCACGTTCCGGGCCCTCCGAGTGCCACCACTCGCGGGCCCGTTGATCGCGTCTCCTGGGAGTTCTGGCTAT
>CAYGZA010000397.1:0-5207 GCA_964354135.1 uncultured Planctomycetaceae bacterium | reverse complement strand
ACCGCCTGCTGAACCTGACCCTGGAATTCATGAAGAAGGCAATCGGGCCGGAGTTTCATCCGGTCGTGCGATACAACGCGATGCTGGTAATCGGCGAGCTGAACACCCAGGAGGCCGCGGCCGGCGAGCGAATCATGCTGGTCCCCTTCCCGCCCGCTCAGGACGCCCTCTTGGCGGCGTTTCAGGACAAGGACCAGATCGATCCGGTGAAAGTGGCCGCTCTGATCGGTCTCATCCGGCACTGCCAGTTGGGGTTTGCGGATCAGCAGCGCCGCGGCGAAGTGATCCAGATGCTCTCCGATCTGGCCCGAAGCCCCGTGGCTCCCGGACGATCCAAAAAGGGCCATGCCTGGATGCGGACCTTGGCGATCGAGGCCCTCGCGGCCCTGCGATACCCCGGGTCCAACGGGGCGGTTGCGCTGACCCTGGCCGACTTGGTCCGCCAGGACGACGCCGAGCAAGCGCCCCCCATGGTGCGGATGGCCGCGGCCAAGGGCCTGGGAGTTCTCGACTACCAGGCCGCTGCGGGACTGAAGCTGGGTTCGCTGGCGGCCGCGCTGGGCAAAATGGCCAGCGACGTCTACACGACCGAGCGAGATCGTCCACCGCCGCAATCGCTGACGGATGCCCCAGGCATGAACGAAGGAGCGGGAATGCGGATGGGAATGGGTATGGGGATGGGTATGGGTATCGGTAGCAGCGCGCCCATGGGTATGGGCAGGGGGTCCGGCGGAATGATGCCTTCCCCCGACGGAATGCTCGGCCCGGGACTCCCCGGGCGCGGCGACCCGTACCCGGAACGTACCCGCCAGTTCCGCCAACGCTTGCGGACCCAGTGGAACGCGGTGCGGATGGGGCTGGGCAATCCGGGCATTCCGGACCCGAAGCGCGCCTCGGCTCTCAGCGCAGCAGCCGCCGGAACGCCCGACGAGAAGATCGTCCAGGACCTGGCAGCCGCACTCCAAGAGGCGCTGAAGATCCTCGACGACAAGGACTCGAGCTTTGAAGCCCTGAAGAAGAAGTTGGATCCTGCGGTCGAGGGCCTGAATGCCGCGTTGGCCGAGGCCCTGGGCGGTGTTGCGCCGGCGCCTGCCGCGACGCCCGCGGATCCGGGCAAAGCGCCCGCTCCCCCGGCCCCGGCGCCGCCGGCGAAAGGGGCTCCCGCCGCGCCGGCCAAGGGACCCGCAGCGAAACAGTGACTCCGGACAGGGACGTCCGGCCGCCGGGTTGCCCCCACCGGCTTGCCAACCTGACTTCCGATCGGCAAATGGATTTGCCTGAAATGTCGCTCTCGATTCCACGATCGCTGGCAGCGGCCCTCGTCGCACTGGAGCTGCTGCTCGGTCTGGGCAGTGCAGGTTGTTCCGGGCAGCCGTGGGGCCGGTGGGACGAGATGGGGCCTTCGACGCTCGCCGGCTTCCCGCCGACCCAGGTGCCGGCGGAAGCTCCCGATCCGCCCGACGATCGCCGGATCCTTAAGGGCCTGACGAGCCCCGACGCGGACGCGCGGGTCGAGGCGCTGCGGGCCTGGGCCGAGACTAGGGCCGCCACGCTTCCGCCGGCCGTTGCGGAATCGCTCCGCGACCCCGACCCACGGGTGCGTACCGCCGCGCTCCGGGCGGTGGCACGGCGGCGTCCGGCCGGGGTGGAGCGGTTCCTCGCCGCCGCGCTGGAGGACCACGATCTCCCGGTGCGGCTGGCGGCCATTGCGGCCTTGGGGCAAGTCGGGGGCGCCGAGGCGCAAGCCAAACTGGAGCGATTGGCTGCCGACCGCGGCGAGCTTGTCCGGGCGGCGGTCGTCTCCGGGCTCGCGGCGATGGATGCCCGGCAGCCGGTGCTGCACGCGAAAGGGGACGCCTCGTGGCGAGTCCGGCTCGAAGTCGCCAGGGCGCTGGCCCGCTACTGCGACCGCGACGGAGAGGCCGCGGCACGCGATCTGTTGAGCGATCCCAGCCCCGCGGTGCAGCTCCAGGTGCTTGCTTCCGTCGGCAACTGGCCGCTGGAACGGTCCGGGCCGCTCCTCTTGGAGGGCATGAGCAAGGCGGCGTACAAGACGCGGCAGACGGCAGCCCGGCAGTTGGCCGCCCTGTGGCCGCCCGCCGCCGGGTTTCCCGTGGATGGGGCGCCGCACGAGCGCGAGAAAACCCTGCGGCAACTTGAGGTGCGTTACCGCGAGCAGTTCCGCGCGGCATCTGCTGCCGCCGCGGAGGCTGAGGCACGCACCGCCGACCCCTCCGGGCATTCCATGCCGCCGGAGCTTGCCGCCGAATTGCAGCGGTTGAAGTCGGAGGACGTGACGGTCCGCCGCCGCGCTGCCGATCGGCTGGCCCAGCAGGCGCGAGAACGACCGCTGGGCCGGGCGGCCACCACGGAGTTGGCCTCGGTGGCGGTGCGGGAATCCGACTCGCTGGTCTGGCGGGGCATCCTCGCTACGGTCTCCGGCGACGGCAGCGAACCGGCCGCGCGGCTGGCCTATGCCGCCATCGGCCATCCCTCCGCGGAAGTCCGCCGCGCGGCCTGCGAGCATCTCGCCGCACACCCCAGCCCGAAACACGCCCAGGTCCTGCTGCCGGCGCTGGAGGATCCCAATGTCGGCGTTGCCGGGGCTGCCGCGCGGGCTTTGGGCGCCGGCGGCCGGCTGGACGATACCGAGCCGCTCAAACGGCTCCTGGGCTCGCGGAACGAGCTGGTGCGCGTGGAGGCGGCGGCCGCGCTAGCGCGGCTGGGGGACCCTTCCGGCCCGGCGGCCCTCGAGCGTCTTGCCTATAGCACCGACCCGGCGGTCCGCCGCCACGTGGCCCTCGCAATGGGTCAAGCGGCCGACCCCACTTTCGTTCCTACACTTGTTCGCCTGCTGGACGACCAGTATGCTGTTCGGTTGGCAGCTTTGGAGAGCCTGCCCAAAGTGGCCGGCCATGAGGCGGCCGAATCGAGGGAGACGGCGCCCCGCAGCGTCGCCGACCAGGTGGTTTTCTGGAAGACGCTGCTCCGAACGCGGCAGACTGTCGCAGGCAGGGGGCAGTAGGCAGCAGGTGGCTCTGCCCGGGATGTCCCAGCGCGCTTCAGGCGACGCGCGGCAGACGATCTGACGGTCTCCGGAACACAACGCATGTCCCACGACGACCCGTTGCGCAACGTCGAGTCGCTGATTCAATGGAACCGGCAGGACCCCGGGACGAATGGGGCATCGGTCGGGCCGCGGGCCGTGCAAGCGGTGGGCATTATCGGGGCGGGAACCATGGGGACCGCCGTGGCCGCGGCCAACGTCCGGCACGGCTTGCGGATCGCGATTACCGATTCGGACCAGACCGCGCTGGCCGGCGCCGTGCAGAGGATTGCGGAGGAACTGGCCGGGACGAGCGGTGCCGGGGAGGAAACGATCCCCGCGGGATGGGCGGGCCTGGTCGATCCAACCACGGAGATGACGCGGATCGCCGCCTGCGACCTGGTCCTGGAGTCGGTCCCGGAGATCGTGGCCGCCAAGCAGCACGTCTACGACCTGCTCCAGCCGCACCTGGCGGCGCCGGCGATCCTGGCATCCAACACCTCGACCATTCCCATCGGCCGCTTGGCGGCGGGGCTTGCCGACAAGAGCCGCTTCTGCGGCCTGCACTTCTTTCATCCGGTGCGGCGCCGGCCGCTGGTGGAGGTGATCCGCGGTCCCGAGACCAGTGACGAGACGATCGCCACCGCGGTGGCCTACGTCAAACGGATCCGCAAGATGCCGATTGTGGTCAGCGACGGGCCCGGGTTTCTGGTCAACCGGCTCCTGCTCCCCTACCTGACCGAAGCGATGGAGCTGCTCTTGGACGGCGCTGCCCCCGACCGGGTCGACCAAGCGGCCACCGACTTCGGTATGGCGATCGGGCCCTTGCGGCTTGTGGACGAGATCGGTCTGAACACGGCGCTACTGGCGGGCCGGGTGCTCCTGGATGCCTTCCCGGAGCGGATGAACGCCTCCCCGATCTTGGTGGCGATGTTCAAGGCGGGTCGCTTGGGTCGGAAAGCCGGGGCCGGGTTCTTTCTCTACCCGGAAGGGACCGCCCGGGACGCTCCCGGCCAGCGCGACCCGCGGATCGCAGAGGTCTGGGCCCATTGGGCCCGGCCGCCGCAGTCCTTTTCTCCGGAGGCGATCACGGCCCGACTCTTGCTGCCCATGGTCCTCGAGGCCGCCCGGCTCCTCGAGGAAGGGCGAGTCCGCGACCCGCGGAGCATCGACCTGGGGGCGATCTTCGGCCTGGGTTTCCCGGCCTCCCGCGGCGGGCTCTTGTTCTGGGCCGATGCGCTGGGCGTCGCGGAGATTCTGAGAATGCTCGAACCGCTCGCGGACCTGGGCCCCCGCGCCGCGCCCACGCCGATGCTCCTCGACATGGGCCGCCGCCAGCGGCGGTTCTATCTTGGGGCGACTTGACGTACCCCCGCCAGCGGTCACAATGGGATGTCCGGGTGATCGCTGGGCAGAGAAAACGCTGGGTGTGCCGTGCGCGCCGGGCAATCATAGTCCGGTAGGGTGCGTGCTTGCACGCACGGGCATCGGCGCGGAGGGTTCCGACCGTGTCGAAGTTCGCCGTCATTCTAGCCGCCGCCGGACGCAGCAGCCGGTTCCACGACAAGCACTACAAGAAGCCCTATGCCCCTTTGGACGGCCGGGCGGTCTGGCTGCACTCCGCCGAGCGGTTCCTCAACCGCGCCGACGTGATCCAGACCATGCTGGTCATCGCCCGCGAAGACCGCGAGTACTTCCAGTTCAAGTTCTCCTCGAACGTCGCCATCCTCGGCATCGACGTGGTGGAGGGAGGCGCCGAGCGGTGCGACTCGGTGGCCAACGCCCTGGTTCGGGTCAAGGCGGAGGCCGAGTTCGTCTGCGTCCACGACGCCGCCCGCCCCTGCCTGGCCAATGAATGGATCGACAAGGTCTTCCAGGCGGCCGAGCAGACCGGGGCTGCCATCTTTGCGATTCCGGTGGCCGGCACGCTCAAGCGCGTCGGTCCCGACAAGCTCATCCAGGAAACCGTCTCCCGCAGCGGACTCTGGGAGGCCCAAACGCCCCAGGTCTTCCGCCGCGAGCTGCTGCTGGAGGCCTACGCCAAGCGGGGCAGCTTTCAGGCCACCGACGACGCCCAACTGGTTGAGCGGCTGGGCCGGCCGGTGACCGTGCTCCCCGGCTCCCCGAACAACATGGAGATCGCGACCAGGGATGACCTCCG
>CAYGZA010000396.1:0-5212 GCA_964354135.1 uncultured Planctomycetaceae bacterium | reverse complement strand
CCGCGCCCCATGAAACACGATTCCGCGTCACCCGTCAATCGAAGATTGACGGGACGCTAGCCCGATAGAGACCGGGTAGGCGACGAGGAAGAGGTAGTCCAGACCGAGACTCAGACCGGCATAGACTCGGCCCGTTTGCCCCCACGATTCGACCATCTTGCGGGCGAGGCAGAGGTCGCCCACCAACTCGAACGAGACCATGCCGTGCGGAGCAGCTTCCGTTTTCAGAGGGCGGTCGAGCACCATCAGGCCCGCCATCACGGCGAGCGTAATGGCCACAGAGAGAACGAAAGCACCCTTCTGTCTGGAGGTTGATAGCCACTGAAAGGGATGCGGGAGTCTCATGGGACTACCCCTCGATGCGTAGGTCGTAGTGGCAGGTTGTGCTTTAGCACAACGGCGCCAGGCGTGTGTGACGACGCAGAGCGTCGCCGCGAGGCAAACTCGCCGGCAGGCGAGACGCCTGCCCTACCAACGGTGTTCGCTTCTTTCCTACCTCGGGCTTTGGCCGAGGCGCTTTCGGAACTCCGCCTGCCGGCGGCCGATCTCGCGCCACGTGATCAGGCGGATGCCCTCGTCCTTGATGAGCTTCGCCACCTCGGGATCGGTGAACACGTTGAAATCACCCTGCCGCCGGGCGTGCGAGCCGGTGATTGTCTCCAACTCGGGTCCGTCATAAGCCGGGTGCAGAATAATCTGCGTGATCCCCGGCTTGAGGCTGCGGATTGCGTCCATGTAGTATTGCTTCTGCTGGCTCAAAAGGCGGTCGCCGGGAAAGCCGCCCTCCAGGTGATCGAGCGTCACCTCTCCGGCCTTGAACAGGGTCTCGCCGATCTGCCGCGCCACCGGCCGCAGCGCCGGCGAAAGCTCCTCGATCTGCTTGGGCGTCATCTTGGGGATCATGCAGGGCAGCCCGAACTCCCGCGACACCTTGTGGTACGCCGCGAAGTAATCCGGCCGCGAGTAGACCGTGCCCATGTGGGTATCCAGATGGGTCGGCTTGAAGCCCAGATCGAGGGCCCGCCGGACTTGGGCCCTCAGCTCCGTCTCCACCTCGGCCGCGGCAGCGCTCTTGGCGGTCTTGTCGACGCCGCGAAAGAGATATCCCTCCTCGTCCAGCAGGCCCTTGACACGGTCCCACGGGGCCACCGGCCGCCACCGATAGAGCCGCCACTCGCTGTTGAGCGTCAGGTGGACGCCGAAGTCGGCCTGCGGGTGGGCCTTGGCGTAGTCGATGATTTCCAGGATCCACGGGCAGGGCATCATGATGCTTGCGGAGTTGATGAGGCCCTTTTCCATGCCGTCGATGGTGGCCCGATTGTGGGCATGGCACATGCCGGCGTCGTCGGCGTGGATAATCAAGAGCCGCTCTTGCGGGCCGAACCCAAAAAGCTCCGCCACGGTCTTCGCAGCCGCCGTCTTCGCAGCCGGTGTCTTCGCAGTCGGGGCGGGATCCTTTTGTTCGGCGGCCACGGAGGCCCACGGTATCGTGCAGAGAGCAGCGAGAACCAGAGCGATTCGCTTCATAAGAGTCGTTCTCCGGGAGTAAGCGGCCGTCCAATAATGACTCCCCTCTCCCGCTCGCGGGAGAGGGGCAGGGGGTGAGGGCATCCGGCCACGAAAACACGAAGTCATTGTTGGACGGCCGCTAAGTGAACTATCGCGTTCCCGCGGATTCGACCGGGATTGTCATTGGGAGCCTGCGCGGACCGGTCCCGGGCCCGCACGGCACCTATTCTGCCCGATCAATCGCGGTCCTGCAAGCCGCCGCAGCCCCGAAAAACGGCCTTGCGTGATTCCGGGAGGGCGAGGCTCCGGCCACGCCCAGAGCAACGCCTACCACGCCCTTCGTGCCTCAAAGCGTGCCACCCGCCCGCCTGCCGTCTGCCGGGGCCTATAGGAGGGCTACCATCACCTGAGATCCGCGATGCTCTCCGGGCGAGCGCAGGCTGTCCCTTTGTCGAGCCACCTTCGGGCGATGCGCCGGACGTCGTCCCACTGGCGGGCAGCACCGAGCAGAACATAGAATACCCGATGCGCCGTCCACCGGTTGAGCTCCATGTCACGGCAGAATTCCTCATAGTCCTTCCAAACCCCGATCCTTCTCTGATCCGGCACGAAGAAATGTCCGATCGATCCGAAACTGTATGGATACGGGGAAGCCGGTTTCCAGAAAGAGGTCTGGGAATTCAGCCAACCGATCGGCCAGTGATCCCAACGCCCCACACTCCAGCCAACGCCTCCTTCGGCCCCCGGCGTGCAGTGATCAATGAGTTGGGTTTTCTCCGGCAAGAAACCGCTGGAGCTTCCCATCGCGGCAAAAAGGAGTCTTTCCTTGAAGGGGAGGACCAAAGCATAGCCGGGCGACCGCGAGATCGCCGCAAGAATGCGATCGTCTCCTCGGCGTCGCACCTTACCTTGCTCGCTCCAGTAGATGTCGTAACGCCGATCGGCATACGCGTCGATTACGGAGAGAGTGTGATAATCCCCGTGCTCTGCGTCATGCGGAAACAAATCGTGCAGGGACGCCCCGACGGGGGCTAGTCCGAAGAGTTCAACAGGTTGCGTGCTATAGCCCACGACTTGGTCCGGCATCAGGCTCTCGTACTTCATCCTTCGCCAGACCAGCCCGTTGGGATACGCGATGTAATCCTCCGTGCCGTGCAGTCGCGGTTGGGCATCGTCCTTCATGTTCACGCAGAAGTAATTCCAACGCACCCAGACGCGCTCTGGTCCGCTTTGGATGACGTCCACGAAACTGTTCTTCTCCTTGCGGCCCATATTGTTCAACAACTCGGCGTCTCCCAGGTTCCCTTCAAAGAACTGATTGGACATGCCGGCTCCATTGGTCAACTCCAGCCACGGACAGTAACTGGCTTCGTGGCTGAAAACGAAGCGCTGGGGATGGTCCTTCCAAAACACGACAACGGCTTTCTTCGGATTCAGGTCCGCGTGCGGGGGGCTGGGTTTCAACGCGCCGTGGTAGTTGCCGATTGTGTAGTCGTGGACCTCTGCTGCCGACACGCCCTCCGTGGTCCGTTTGGCCAGTTCGGCCATCGAGAGCGGCGCTGGCTTCTCGAAGACGGGGTCCGGATCGCCACCGACCTGGGGGTGGGCAGGCCGGGGCGCGATGACCAGAAACGCACAGGCAAGCAGTATGGTGGACTGGTTCATGGGGCTCCCTTTCGTTAGGCTTGAGTCAGCTTCGGAGACTTGCTCCCGGTCTCCTTCTTTCCCTAGTCGTTCAGACAGCAGATCCTCACCAGGCCCTGCTCCGTCGGGTGGCACGCCCTGAGAAAAACGTCTGCTGCCGGCGGTTTCCTCGCTGGGTAATGTGGTGGGGCCATGCCAGGGACAACAACACGTGCCAATCGGGCCATGGGCGGCGCCTAGCAGAACCGTCTGAAGATGTCAATAAATCGGTATAGTGTCCCCGGAATTACGCCCGGTTCAAGCTGCCCCGGCCGCATTCTCGACCCGCCCATCATGGTGCGCCTTGTGTTGGCCTCCAACCTTCACTCCGATCGGGTTCGTTCCTTGTCCGCCTAACGGCCTCGAGCTGAGCCGCCCGGCCAGCCAAGCCTAGTATCGCGCCGAAGGCAAACACCCGGCTGGCCGGGTCGGCTCCAGCGAGTTGTTAGGCGTGGCGGTCGTTGTCATGATTCCACCGGGGGATTGCCGACTGTTCCGGTGGCCTTGAGCGTCACTGGATCAAGTGTGACGTTAAGAGTTCCGTGGATGATCTGTCGGAACTCTTCGCTTGTATCGGACCCTTCTATGATGGACCTGATTCGCACGATCTTGTCGTCGTTGAATTCAAATTCCGCGAGGCTGGAAGTGAGCTTCGTTTCGCTGATTGAAAGGGAGAACTGATCTTCCTCGGAGGACCATTTATCGTGGATGTTGGCAGCCGTGAAGCAGTAGAGAAGCGTCTTGTGTTTGATGCCTGTTTCGATGAACAGGAATAGGACGAAGGCGCCCGTGACGTACTTCTTTGGGACTTCGACGTGGGTGGTGGTTGACTGGAATAGGGACCTGCCCTTGCATTGAATTCGGCAGAACTTGGCGCCGTCCTTGACCTGCAGGAACGCTAGAAGGTCGGCCCCTTCCTGGTCGAATCTGGGTTTGGCGATGAGGATCCCTGACCTCTGAAGCTTGTGGGCGACGAGATCCTCAGCGGTGTATTCCATGAGGCTAGTGTCCATCGCGACCTCTGCATGGCGCCACGCCTAACGTCCGCGATGACGCGCACGAACGAGCGCGCGGAGCGGCGCTTGCAAAGTGTCGCCGTCGATCGCGTTGTTAGCCGTCAATCGCTGCCGAGCTAACCAAAAACTCATTCCAGCGCCTCAAAATCTGCCGTCGCTTATCGACGTTCTTTTCATACTTCAGCGCACCGTATGTTGCAATGTACTCTTCGCGAGCTCGCCTGAAGCGAAAACTGTCGAACTGTTCTCCAACCCAAGAACGCTCCTGCTCCGAGAGCTGAGGCAGGAAGTCCGGCGGGGCTTGGGTGATGTAATCCGGCTGTTCCATGTTCGAGCCGTGCCAGATGTCGTACGAATCGTGCCGCGACCCTAGCAATATCGGCAAGAGGTAAACGTTCTGCAGCATCGTTTCAAGAAGTTTGGCGTTCGCTTTTTGGGTCTCGCCAGTCCGGTAGAGCGCTAACGCCCAGTAAAGGTAGTGGAATGGCTCACCAACGTCGTCCGAGCAGTGCTTCTCGTACCAGTCGTAGTGCGCGAGAGCCTTTTTCAACTCCGCCGCAAGAACATAAAATGGTCCGATCAAGTAGCGCTTTCCTGCACCGTCTTCAATGTGCCGGTACTTCTTCTGTTCGTTCGCGAGCGCTCGCTTGAGTCTCGTGGCGCGCTCACCGACTTTCTTTTGCTTATCGGACACCGGCGGTCGACTCCCTTGACGGCTAACGTCGGAAGTCAGTTGCGGGGCCGCCGTGATCCCGCGCGGCCCTGCCACGAAACCCTGTGGGCGGCCCCGTCAACTGCACTGACTTGTTCCCCGGGTTGACATCAATCAGTCTTCGTCCTCGCGCCAACCGACAAGGTCGCGGCGCATGACGCATGCGAAGCGCTGTTCGCGTGTCCGCTCCAACGGAGTTGAGCTGCCGCGAACAGCGCTTCGTATACCGTCTTTTGCTGAGTCTGTAGCATCATTACAGGGGATTATGCGGCCTTTCGGGTGGCACGAGCGG
>CAYGZA010000395.1:0-5217 GCA_964354135.1 uncultured Planctomycetaceae bacterium | reverse complement strand
AACACAAGGGATTTTGGTTCCCTCGTTCGAGGTTCGAGTCCTCGCCGGGTAGCTTGTTCAAGAAACGTCGAAAGGCGGCGTCTGCCGGGGATGGCGGGCGCCGCCTTCTCGGTTTGCTGCAGCCAGTGGCTGGCCGCTTACCGGCGCGGAGGAGGAGGAGGCACGGGGGGCGTTTGCGGCGGGGGTGGCGGGGGACCCTGCGGCGGCAACTGCCCGGCGAATTCCGGCGCCAATGGCCCCGGAAGCGCCTTCATGTAGGTGCTGCCGACGTAGATCACAAACCCGCCCACCGCGATTGCCAGGATGTTCGTCACGCCCACGGAGGCCCACGAGACGCAACTGATCAGGTCCGCCAGGATTTGCAGCCCCCCTACGACCATGGCGAAGATGGCGGCCTTCGCCTGAAAGAGGACAACCCCGGCCGCAATCCCCAGGCCGCCTACGGCGAGTTGGAAGAGGCCCAGGAGGGTCCACTGAGCGCCCTTGGCCTGGATGGTCTTGCCCGCCGTTTGGATGCCCGCGGCGCCCTGGCCGAACGCCTGCTTTGCCTCCTTTGCAAACGGGTCCTGCGACGCGCCCGGGAAGCTCGGCACAAGCTCCCCGCCGGAGTCCCCGATAGCTTTTCCTCCGGCTTCAACCCCCTGCCCCACGGCGGACGTTGCCCCGCCGCCGATGACGTACCCAAAGCCGGCGATCAGGTCCAAGACCGCCACCACGATAATCAACACGCCTGCCGCAATCTTCATGCTTCAACTCCTTTGGGTGTAGGCCACGGGACCTCGGCCCGACGACGTCGTTGTCGGCCGGGTCGGCGATCCCTCGTATCCAAGGAACCGAGCAGTGCAGGTTGGGTTCCCCGCAATACGCGGGTGCGACGGCGACAACCAGCCGGGCCTTGCCGCGATCCCGGCAGGGAGTCGAGGTCTGTCCCCCCGAATCTGCGAACCCTGATTCTACGTGCGGGGACCATCCGTGCAAGGGGGGAGCGGCCAAGAGAGTGCCGGCAGCATCTATTGTCCGCTCGTGCCCGGGGAGCCTGACGTCACGGGCTCCGGGATTCTCAAAGCTTGGGCAAGAGCGCCAGCACGGACGGGCTGGGGCGTGCCAGGACGTGGGCGGCGATGAGCTTGCCCAACTCGCCGACCTTCTCGCGGCCGGCTTCGATCGCCGCGGTGACCGCCGCCAGCTCGCCTTGGACGATCACGCAGACGTAGCCGCCGCCCAGCTTCTCCTTGCCGACCACCTGCACATTGCCCGCCTTGCAGGCCGTGTCGATCGCCTCGAAGACGGCGGTAAACCCCTGGGTCTCGATGAACCCCAACGCAAGCGATTCTTCCGGTTTCATGGGTGACCTGGCTTTAGAGAGGTGATCGGCCGGGGACTCGGCCGCTTCGAACTTCGGGAAGAAGACAACGTCCTGCTGAATCAGCGGGTTGAATTGCGGCGGCGACTGGATCGCCTGCCACGCTTCGTCGTCCGGACGATGGATGACCTGGGCGATCGGGCGGCCGCCCATCGGTTCTGCGGCGGCTCGACCGGCCTCGATGGCCGTGGTGACCGCGGCGGCCGGCCCGACGATCTTGAGCACCACGCCCAAGAGGTCGTTCACCTCGCACTGGACGACCCGCACGTCGGCGGTCTTCTCCATCCGGTCCAGCGCGACCAAAGCCGGCGTCAGCCCGTGGGTCTCCAGCAGTCCGAGGGACTCCTTCAAGGGCGACTCCGGCCAAAGGATGAAGGACGAAGGATGAAGGATGAAAAAGGCATCTAGAGTGCTCCTCGTTCCGTGAGGGTCTTGAGGACGCTGGCCGTGATCTGGGCGATGCGGTCCTGGGTGATGCTCCCCGTGCGCGGCGGGCAGCCCTCCTCCGGGGCGTCCACGTAGCCGAAGTCGGAGAGGATGCAGCGGAGCACGCGCTCCAGCCCGACCCGATCGATCTTCTGGCCCTCGCTCAGCGGTTGGCGGCTCTGCCCCATGCGGAATCCGCGGATCTCCACGCCGGTGCGGAAGCCCTCGGGGAAATCGGCCGAAAAGAGCATGGCATCGAAGAGTTCCACCAGGCGGAACTGGATCCGCATGGCCTCGGCGATCTGGCCGGCCCGGGTGAGGTCGTAGAGTTTTCTCGTCAGCTCGGGAACCACGCCGCTGGTGGCGTTGGTGCCGCCGTCGCAACCGACCAGGAGCATCGGCACAAGCACCACGTCCCAGCCGGTGAGGAACGTGAAGTCCGGCCGCACCGGCCGCACGGCCGAGATCATCCGCATCATGAAGGCCAGGTCGCCCGACGAATCCTTGATCCCCACGATCCGCTCGAACTCCGCCAGCCGCCGGATGGTGGGTACGTCGATCGGGCTGGCGAACATGGGGATGTTGTAGAGCGTCACGTCGATGGGGCTCGCCACCGCGATCTCGCGAAAGTACGCGAAGACCGATTCCGGGCTGAGCTTGTAGTAGAACGGCGAGACAATGGCGACCGCCCGGGCCCCGTAGCCGGCGTAGACGTCGCAGGCCTGGAGCGTCTCGCGGATGTTGGCCTCGGCGGCCCCGGCCAGGACGGGCACCCGGCCCGCGGCCTGCTGGCAGACGATCTGCACGATTCGGCGGCGCTCCTCCGGCGCGAAGCGGACGAACTCGCCGGTCGAGCCGTTGGGGTAAAGCCCGTGGACCCCCTTGGCGATCATCCAGTCGACGTAGCGGCGGAGCTCGTCCTCGTCGATGCGGCCCCGATCGTCCAAGGGGACCATGTGGGGAGTGAAAATGCCGGTTATCCTTTCCGCCATAGGGAGAATCCTCATCGGTGCGTGTGGGAAGCGGCAGGCGGCCGGACTGTCCCGGCCGGTTATCGTCTGCCCCGGGGGTCTTACTATTATAGAACATCGCGGCGGTGCCGGCCCTCAATTGACAACCCGCGGGCGAAGGATATCATCGGGAAATCCCGCCCGAGCGAGCAACCCGCAGGAAAGCGAACATGGCCGGCCGCTGCAAGGTCGTCATCACCGATTTCATCCACGATGCCCTGGAGCCGGAACAACAGGTCTTCGGCGAGCTGGCGGACGTCGTGGCCCTGGACGCCCTCCACGAGGACGACCTGGCCGGCCGGATCGAGGATGCCGACGCGATCATGCTCTTCCACATCCTCAGCCTCACGCGGAAAACCCTCGACCGGCTCGCACGCTGCAAGCTCATCGTCCGCTGCGGCGTCGGCTACGACAACGTGGACCACGTATTTGCCCGCAGCCGCGGGATCGCGGTGGCCAACGTTCCCGACTACGGCACGGAAGAGGTGGCCGACACTGCGATCGCCATGCTGCTCGCCATGACCCGCGGCATCAGCTTTCTGAATTCCCGGCTCCGCGACGGTCTGGGCCCCTGGATGTATACCCAGGTGGTGCCGCTGCGGCGGCTGCGGGGGCGGGGCTTCGGGGTCGTCGGGCTGGGGCGAATCGGCACCGCCGCGGCCCTTCGGGCCAAGGCCCTGGGGATGGACGTCCTCTTCTACGATCCCTACAAACCCGACGGGTACGACAAGAGCCTGGGCATCCGCCGCGTCGAAACGCTCGACGAGCTCTTGGCCCAGTCCTACGCCGTGAGCCTGCACTGCCCGCTCACCGAAGAAACGCGGCACATGATCCACGCGCGGGCGATCGCCAAGATGCCGGCCGGCTCGTATCTGATCAACACGGCCCGCGGGGCAATCGTCGATACGTCGGCCATTCCGGACGCGATTGCCTCGGGGCAGCTTGCCGGGGCGGGGATCGACGTCTTGGAGCGGGAGCCGCCGCCGGACGATTCGCCCCTGGTGCGGGCATGGCGCGACCCGAATCACCCGGCGCACCACCGCGTGATCATCAATCCGCACGCGGCGTTCTACTGCGAGGAAGGGCTCTTGGACATGCGGACCAAAGGGGCCGAGGCGTGCCGCCGGGCGCTGCTGGGCCTGCCGGTGCGGCACGTGGTGAATTAGCAGGGGCCGGGGGTCAGGGGTCAGCCCACCAGCTCCATTTCGAGCTCCGTGCGGAGGATCTCGCGTTTCCAGCCCTCTTCGTGGACCGGCCAGCCTTGGATGAGCTTGATCCCGTCGTGGAATTGCCGGGGTCGGTTCCGGGCGTGTACGGCCCGCCAGCAGCAGACCTCCGAGGGCGACGGGGCCGGGACGCGCCCCGGCACGTTGCTGCGGCGGAAGGAGACTTGTCCCTGGTCGAAAATCGTGATGATTGCCGGGGTCTCGAACTCGAGCATCCGCCGGGCGATCAGCTCGTGGCTGGCCGTGGTGTAGCGGGCCTTCAGGGCCAGAAGGTCCCACGCACCGGCCGCCGCATCGGCTGCGAACCATTCCGTGGGAAGCAAGAACCGGCCCGCCAGTTGATCGGCGACCCTCTCCCGGGCAATGGGGGCCGCTTCCCGGGGATCCACGCCCAAGTGCGCGAAGACGCGATGGACCACGTGCTCGCCGATCTCGTGGGCCAGGGCCCACTGCCAACGTTCGAAACGTGGCTCGGATCGCAGCAGGATCGTCGGCCGCGGGGACCGGCCGCGGACGCCCCGGAGCCGCACGTACCGCCCGCGCCCTCGCTGGCGGTCGTCGGCGGCGACGGTGATCTTGAGTGCCCGGGCTATCGCTCGGGCGTCGACGGGCGGACCATCCACGCCCGCTTCGTCGAGGACTTGCCTGACCACCGCGTCCAAGCCGGCGGACAGGTCTTCGCGCATCAGGCCGGGGAACATCGGAGCACCTCGTGGGCAAAAGGCGTCGCTCCCCTGCGGCACGTCGGGCAGGGGATAGTGTACGTAAGTATAGTATACCTCCCACTTCTTCCGTTTCAACCGGCGGAAACGGGCCACTTATCGGTGCCATCCGGATCGGGTAGGATGAGGCAAATCGAGTTCCCCCATCCAGAAGAGACGGATGCCCCCTTGTCCCCGGAAAACTCCCCCAACGCGAAGGGAACCTGCTCGCTGGTGAGTCTGGGCTGCCCCAAGAACCTGGTGGACAGCGAGCGGATGCTGGGCCTGATGCGCCGGGAGGGCTACCGCCTGGTGCCCGATCCGGAGGGGGCGGATTTCGTGATCGTCAACACCTGCGGCTTTCTCGAAATCGCCCGGCAGGAATCGCTCCAGACCATCCGCGAGATGCTCCGTCTCAAACAGCGCGGTTCCGTCCGCGGCGTGATCGTGGCCGGCTGCCTGGCGGAGCGCGACAAGGAAGGGCTCCTGGA
>CAYGZA010000394.1:0-5223 GCA_964354135.1 uncultured Planctomycetaceae bacterium | reverse complement strand
CGTGAAGAAGGCGCTGCGGGCGATGGTCCGCCCGGTCAAGGAGGTGGCCACGGCGATCGAAGACCAGGACGCCAAGACGCTTTGCAGCCTGCCGGGCGTGGGGCCGGCCTTGGCGGAGCGGATCGTGGCCAAGCTGCGCCGCAAGGTGCCCAAGTTCGCCCTTATGGTGGCCCGCGAAGAGCCCCGCGAGGCGGAAGTCCAGCCGGACGTTGTCGCAGAGACGTTCGAGATCCTCTGCCGCCTGGGACACTCGGAGAGCGACTCGCGGCGGCTCCTGGACACCGTGCTGGCGGCCAAGAAGAAGTACGGCGACGTGCAGAGCCTGCTCCAGGCCATCTACCAGCACAGCCACCAGAAGTAGTGTCTCGCGCGGGCGGGTTTCCTGTTATATTGTCGGACGGAATTGAATTCCGTCCTACGAGAAGTTGTTGCGTATGTCCCGCGAGCCGATCATCACCCGACCGCCCGATCCCGTCGACGAGGATCGGGATCTCCGCCCGCAGCGGATGCACGAGATGGTGGGGCAGCGGGAGGTGTATGCCCGGCTGCAGATCGCCATCGACGCGGCGATGAAGCGCGATGAGCCGCTGGGTCACATCCTCTTCGATGGCCCGCCCGGATTGGGGAAAACCACGTTTGCCACCTGCATTCCCCGCGATTTGGGCGTCGGCGTCCAGATCGCCAGCGGGGCCGGCCTCAAGGCGCCCAAGGACGTCGTCCCCTACCTCACGAATGCCGAAGAGCGATCGGTCCTCTTCATCGACGAGATCCACCGGATGCAGAAGGCGGTCGAAGAATTCCTCTATCCGGCGATGGAGGATTTCCGCATCGACCTCACGCTCGGCGAGGGGGTCAACGCCCGGACGTTCAACATGCCCCTCAGGCCGTTTACGCTCATCGGGGCCACGACCCGCACCGGGCTCTTGTCGGCCCCGCTGCGCGATCGCTTCCAGATGCGGGAGCACTTGGATTTCTACACGGTCGACGAACTGGCCGAGATCGTGCGGCGTAATGCAGGAAAGCTCCGCGTCGCCATCGAGGACCAAGCGGCCCGGGAAATCGCCGGCCGCAGCCGGGGGACTCCGCGCCTGGCCAACAACCGCCTGCGCTGGGTGCGGGATTACGCCGTCAGCCGGGCCGACGGCAACGTCACGCTCGCGGTCGCCCGCGATGCCTTGGCCATGCAAGGGGTCGACGTGATGGGCCTGGACCCCCAGGATCGCAAGTACATGGTGACGATCGCCCGGGTTTTTGGCGGTGGTCCGGCGGGCGTGGAGGCCGTCGCCCATACGATGAACCTCTCGCCCGATACCCTTGTCGACGAGGTGGAACCGTTTCTGCTCCGCGCGGAACTGGTGGTCCGCACTCCCCGGGGCCGCAAGCTGACCCCGCTGGGGTTTCAGCATCTGGGGCTAACTCCCTCGGGGGAGACCGTGGACGGAGATCAGAAACGGATGTTTCAGTAACCGGGGGCAAAAGCGTCAGAAATCGGTTCCTCGCGCAAGGGGGGGCTTGTGCGACCGGTGGTACCGGTTATCATGAACGCCCTGAGCGTCTTGTCTGTCAGGTGGCGTTCTCCACCAAAAGGAGTAAAGGAATGCTGGCCATTGCCCCGGGATGGGAGTTGAAGGTGGATCGGGGGCCGGACTGGCTATGGGTGAAGGTTTGCCACCCCGATCCGGATTGTTCGGACACGCCCCCCGTGGCCGAACAGTTGTGGTCGCTCCTGGAGCGGCACTTTATCTACCGGCTGGTGCTCGAACTGGACGACGTGGACCTGCTCAACAGCTACCTCCTCGGGCAACTGGTGCTCCTGCAAAGGCGAATCCGGGAGCGCGACGGGTTGCTGCGTCTGACGGGTCTCTCGCCGCACAACCAGCAAGTATTGCGGACGCACGGGCTCGGCGGCCGCTTCCCGGTCTACGCCGACCTGACGGAAGCGGTCATGGGGTGCTCCCCCCGCAGGCCGCGATAGGCTGTCCGCCGGTTGGCTTCCACGCTCGCGGGAAGCGAGCGCAAGGGTGGGCTGTACCTTGAAGGGGCTGAATCCGGGGCGCGCAGGAACGGCGGCCGCTCGTCGCAAGTTCCGTTACCGAAACGCTTTACGTGACGGTGACTTCCAGCTCGTTCTGGATCTCTTCGATCCCGTCGACCCGGCGGAGGGCCTCTTGGGCCATCTGCTTCTGGAAGAAAGAACGGACCACACCGCGTAGCGTCACCCGGCCCTGTTCCGTCTCGAAACGCAAAGTTCGTCGGCTGATGTAAGGATTCCTTTCCAACGCGGTGAGGACTTTGTCGTCCAAGGGTGTGTCGATCATGCTCGCTCTTATGTTCGGCAACGGGTAAGAGTGGGGTGGAGTGCAGCCCTGGGCGGTTGGCGAGGCCCCTGCCCGAGTGCCAATCGGAACGCCCTAGCTACCCCAATCGGAAATCCGGGAAGGCTTGGTAAAGTGTAACTGCCGCGAAAAGTGCAGTTTCCCCTTGCCCCTGGTCGGACTGTGAGGTTCTTGAAGGGATTACGTCTTGTGCGGGATTATCGGAGCGCCAAGACGTGGTAGAGCACGGGACCGGCCAGCACTGCGATCAGAAGGGCCTTGAGCACGAGAATCCGGCGGCGGAACCGGCGTTCGCCCTCTGGCTTTGCGGCGACGCGGGTGAGGAAGTCGACCCGCCGGGCGATGCTGGCGTGCTGCCAGGTCGCCGCCTTGCGGTCCACCCCGCTGCACCCGGCCAGGTTCTCCAGGGCGGAAATGAAGGTTTCGACCGGTTGGGCCGCCGGCTCCGCGGCCAGCAGCCGGCAACTGAACAGGTCGGCCTGTCCCTCCAGGAGACGGCAAAAGGGACCGAAGACCAGCCACATGTAGAGCGTCATCGCCGCAAGCACGATCCCCGCGGTGGGCACCTGCAAGAAGAGGCCCCCGGCCACAAGCCAATTGCCGGCCCAATCCGCGGCCTGCGGAGCGGCTTGCTGGACCGTCAGCCAAAGGCTCAGCGGCGCGAGCAATGCCGCCCCGCGCAAGAGCAGGTGACGGTGCCGGATGTGCCCGACCTCGTGGCCGAACACCGCCTGCACCTCGTCGTGGCTCAAGTTGTTGAGCAGTCCGTCGGACAGGAAGACGTAGCGCAAGCCCGGCAGAATCCCGGCCACGGCCGCGTTGATCACCAGACCTCCCGTATTCCAAACCAGGATTCCCCGCACCTGCAGTCCGGCCCGCCGGGCGACCCGCTCGAGCCGGTCGCGGAGCTCGCCGGCCGGGAGCGGCCGGGTCTCCCAGATCCCGCTCAAAAAAAGGGGAAAAAGGACGATCAAGAGCGCAATCGTGGGGGCATAGATTGCCAGCTCGGTCCCCGCCCGCCGGTATCCCGGAATCAAGAGGTCCACCGCATCTTGAACCGCCAGGAGAGTGAGCACCGGGGCCAACAGGATGGCCAGGTAGTGCCGCACGTGTACGGCGACGTACGCTCCGCGGCTGAGCGGCGCGGCGGCCGCCGCTTCCTCGGCGCTCGACGCCGCGCGCACCTGGCGATCCACCTCGTAAAACGCAACCCAGGACAGGACCAGCGGCAACAGCACCGGGGCGAGCACCAGCAGATCGTCGATCAGGAAGGTGTGCTCCAAGTGCCAGTTGACGCGGACCAGCCGCGGCCAGCCCAGACCGAACACGATCCCCGCGGCCACCGCAAGCCAGAGGGCGGCATGGACTTTCCGCAGCCGCCGAAACTGCCGCAGGAGCGTCTGCTGCCGGAGGGAGTTCTCGCGCAACTGCTGGGCCGTTCCCGCCGACACCACGGCCGCAAACGCCGGCACGAGCACCATGCCGGCGATGGCCGCCAGAAGCCGGTATCCGGCCCCCGAGACCGGCTCTCCGGGACAGTTTTCCGACATCACCAGTGCGGCGACGACCGCCAAGGTCAAGAGAAAGTGCATCGCGTGGGGACGGCCAGAGGAGAGCGGAACGGAAAGCGACCCTTCGGTCCCATCCCTCCATCGTAATCACGCTATCCGGACGGAAAAAGGGGACGGAACTGATTTGCCGGAACGGCCCGACGGGTGCTCCGCACGAATCAGCCCCGTCCCCTTTCTTGGCGGCTTGACACAACATCCAGCAATGTGTATAGTTGATACACATGATGGAGGTGTATTATGCGCACCAACGTGGTGATCGATGACAAGTTGATGTCGCTGGCCCTCCGATCGAGTGGATGCCGAACCAAGAAGGCCGCCATCGAGACGGGCCTCCGGTTGCTGGTTCAGGTCCATAGCCAGAAGAAGCTTCGCAACTTCAAGGGCAAGGTCGCGTGGGAAGGCGATCTTGAGGAGATGAGAAGAGATTGACATGGTCATCGTCGATACATCCGCCTGGGTCGAGTACTTCAGGAACGGAGTGGCCAGTGTGGTCGCGAAGGTTGACCGATGTCTCGACCGGGATCTGGTGGGCGTTGGGGACCTCGTGTATTGCGAGGTGATGCAAGGCATCCGCTCTCCGCGCCAACGTGCGGAGATTTCGTCGCTGCTAATGTCCTTGCCGCATTTCGACATGGTGGGGTTCCGTATCGCCGAGAGGTCGGCAGCCAACTACCGGCTCCTGAGGTCGAAGGGGGTGACGGTTCGGAAAACGATCGACGTGCTCATCGGAACGTTCTGTGCGGAGCGTGGGTTCCAGATCGTACACCATGATTCGGATTTCGACCTGATGGCACGGCATATCGGCTTGGATGTGGTATAGCTCCCAAGAGCCGGATCGAACGCGACTCGGCTAAGGCTTGGAGATCCTCAAGGACCTGCCCGTCTTGGCCATCGCGCAGGAAGCCGAGGATCTGCACGCCCGAAGAACTCATGGAGCCAGAGACCGATGTTTGATGACCCAATCGTCGACGAGATCCGACGGGTGCGGCGGGCCCACGCATCGCAATTCGACAATGACATCTTCGCCATCGTGGCGGATATTCGTCGCTTAGAGCGTGAGAGCGGCCGGCAGCACGTCAACTTCCCGCCACGCTTGCTGGAAACCGAGCCCCGCCCGGCGGCACCTGGTCCAGGCCCGCGGTAACCGGCCGAGGCTCGCAATCCTTGGCTGTACTGGCGTGTGTTGGAGCGTAGATCCATGCGCGCGGGAAGACGACTTCGGATAGTGAGAGCACTATCGCGCACCGCAGATTCCGACATAATCAGTGATGATACTATAACCGCCGCGTGAAGGCTCCCTGCCGGTGGACTACGAT
>CAYGZA010000393.1:0-5226 GCA_964354135.1 uncultured Planctomycetaceae bacterium | reverse complement strand
CTCGAATCGCGTGACCCCGGCGGCCTGGTCCACGACGCGGCTGACCACGGTCGCGCCGCTTCGCACCTCGACGTCGCCGGGCACGGTCAGTTGGAGCCGCCCGGTGCCCGGGTACGGCAGGCGAAAACTCAGCGCCTGCCGGGCGGCGGTGGTCTCCAGCGGACAGACCATTTCCAGCACCAGCTCGTGCCGGCCCTTGCCTTCCACGAGCAGCATCAGGCGGCCGTCGCCGCCGCGGCCGATCGCCGCCGGCTTGCCGTCCAGGGCGGCGCTCCGCATGGCCACGCCGGACATTTCGAGCGGGATTGCGTGGAGGCCGTCCTCCAGCACGTCGGCGACGAGCCTGCCGGTAAAGCGGGCCCGCTCCTGCTCGATCCAGCCGGTGTATTCCGCCGCCACCAGGGCCGCGCCTTGCGGCGCGCGGCCCTCCGGGACCTTCTTTGCTTTCTTGAGCAGGTTCTCGTACTGCTCGCGGGACAAGAGGACCCGCTGCGGCTGACCCTCCAGCAGCGCGTCGAGGTCCGCAAAGGGGACGAAGAGTTCGCGCACGAGCGGCTTCGGCTCGTCCGCCGCTACGGTCCGAATTGACGGCGAGGTCGTGAAGGCGATCGCCGCCGCGAGGGCAAAGCTGGAAAGAAGGAACGGACTACGCATGGGCCGGTCCTCCTTTGTCTTGGCCGCGTTGCGGGTCATCGCCGGCGGGCGGAACCTGCTTCGGCGGCTCGCCCGAGAGCGAAAGCCCCTCGCTGTCTGAGAGATTCAACTCTTCCGGGCCGCTTCCTGCGGTGGGCGGCTTGGCCGCGGGTCCCCGCGGGCCGAGCCACGACAACCGGGTCCGCGCCCCGAACTGCGTTGCCCAGATCACCAGCACCACCGCCATCGCCGCTGCGAAATAGCCGTCCAGGACCTGGCGGGCAAACATGGGCCAGAAGACCCCGCAGATCACCAGGCCAATCACCAGGCTCCCCACCGCCACGAGCCGGACCCAGGCCCGCGACGCCAGCAGGATGAGCCCGCCGACGGCCAGGACGCCGATCACGATGCCGTGCAGCCAGTCCTCGTGGATTGCCGTCAGCTTCAACATGCCCTCCTCGGGCGCCGGCGGACGCAAGGCGGAGAACAAGTACATCCGCCCGTCGATCGGAAAGCTCTCGGCGGGAGGGGCGAGCTTCGACGCCTCGATGAGCCACGGGATGAGTTCGCCTTCGCCTTTGTTGGGCAACGCTTTCCATCGCACTCCGGGCTCCACGCGCCACGACAATTCCTCGCTCCACGGGCCACGTTTGGCCAGCAAGGCCCATTCCTGCGGCAGATAGACCGCCAGGTAGACCTTGTGTACGGCGGGCTGCGCAGGGAAATCCGGGTATTCCAGCCGGCTTCCATCTCCCTCCAACCAGTATTGAAGCTCCAGCAGGAAGGGCTCGTCGGGATTGGTTCCCACCAGGGGCACGAAGAAATCGCCCCCCGCCCCGACTTCCAGAGTCACCGCCTTGCCGTTGACCCGCGGCTGCGAGTCCACCTTGGCCTTCTCCGGCAGCCGGATCGCCAGCCGCTGCTCCGTGCTCTTCATGCGGTACAGGGCCTGGACGGTGATCTTCTTGGCGCGGGTCACCACCATCCGCAGCAGGGCCCGCTCGACCGCCGTTTGCTTCACGTCCTGCAATTGGTAGCGGGTTGCGGTGACGGTCAATGCCCACCGGTCTCCGTGAAACTCGAAGGCGCGGGCCGCGCCCGGGGCCTCGGCGCCGGGCATCAGGTCGGTCTGGGGATCGATGACTCGCAGGCCTTCCTGTTTCTCCGAATCGTCCTGGATGTCCACGGTCTCCGCTTTGGCCAGGACGATCTGCCCCCACGCCCGATCGACTTCCCTGGGCCGAAGCTCCGGGAGCTTGATCGGGATGCTGCCGCCCACGTCCAGCTTGGAGATCGTCTCCTCCCAGGTGAGCTCGATCTTGCCGTCGCCCACCAGCTCGGTCTCCCCGGCGAGGCTCCAGGCGACGTAGCCGTCGGCCGGCTTGACCGCGGGCGAATCGATCACCTTCTCGCGGATGCCCGGGGTCACGTTCCGCACCTGCCCGACCAGCTTCGCCGGCAGGTCCACGCGGAGGTGCTTCACGCCGCTGTAGAGGACGCTGTAGAAGAGGGTCGCCTTGTACTTGACGACGCCCTCCTCAATCCGGGCGACGAGGAGCTGCCGGACCGTCACCTGCGGCTTGCGGCGCTCCGCGGCCAGGGCCAGCGAGATCGGCTCCTGGGTGAAGGCGAAGGCCAGGACCGGGCGGGAGTCGGCCGGTTTGGGCCGCGGCTGCCGCACCGATTCCATCCCCTCCAACGCCTCTTTGAACGAGATGCTCGGCGGCCCTTCCGGCTTGGCCGGGTTGACCCGGAGGCTCTCCGGGGCGTAGATCAGAAGCCGGCCCGAGGACCGCTCCACGGTGTCGCGAGGCACTCGGGGAAACTCCACCGGGATCTGGGCCGCCTTGCCGGTGGGAGAGGCGAGATCGGGCTCGCGGAGTTCCTTGTTCACCTGGATCACGAGCCCGACGCGCCCAAACGCCCTCCGCCCCAGGTTGACCACCAGGCGGTTCTTCTCCTTGTCGACGTGATAGGTGTCGACCTGGGCCTCCGCGGCCCCGGCGGCGGCCCGGCCCCGGACCTGGCGGACTTCGTAGCCCGGCGGCAGGTCCCACTCGACCCGGAACACCCCCGCCCGCTGGATGTTGTAGATCGCCAGCACGTCGAGCGTGAGCCGCTCCGGCTGCAAGTCGGCCTCGACCAGCGAATCGACCACGATCCGCGGCTGGACCTTCTCGACGCTCAAGACCAGGTCGAAAGGCACGGCGGCATAGCGATACGCAAAGGCCCACGGGCCCCTGGCCAGCGACGGCGGCAGCTCGGCCGCGTCGACCTGGAGCAGGGCCCCTGAGCGGGCCACCTCGCCGCGGAGCCCCTCGGCCACTTGCACCACGACCACCCCCTGCTGCCGGCCGATCACCAGGGCCTTGTCGGTCCCGAGGGCCCGGACGACCGGGACTTGGAGCGAGCCCTGCTGCTTCTGGTCGAAGTAGCGCTCCAGCTTGATGATGATGGTCTGCGCTTGCTTGGCCGGCTCGAACAACTGGACGTTGACCTTCTGCGTCTGGCCGGCCTGCTCCACGGACCACTGCCGCACGTTGGGATCGAAGACGTTGACCACCTTCTGGTCGGCGGGGACCTCAAGGGCCAGTTGCCGAAGCTCGGAGCGGCTCACGGCGTAGGCCAGTTGTGCCTGCGTGCGGATGATCCCCTCGTTGATCTCCGCCTGCTGCTCGGCCTGCACGGTGGCCAGGGCCTCCAGGCCGGTGGCCCCTTCCGCCTTGGGCGTCCACTTGATGTGGACCGTCGGGGCCGCCCCGACGTAGGCCCTCACCACCGTCTCCTCCGGCGCAGCGGGGGCGGCCGGAGCAGCCGGAGTGCCCGGAGCGGCGGGGGCGACCGCCGCGGGCTTCTTCTCCGCCGGCGGAGGCGCCGCAACCTCGGTCGCCGCCACCAGCGGCTCCACGTTCACCTTCACGCCCGACTCGGGAATCCGGATCTGCCACCGGCTCACCGCCACCTGCGGGGCCTCGAACGAAACGCTGTTGAGCCCCGGGGCCCGCGAGATCGCCTTGGCGTACTCCATCCGGAGTTCGATCTGCTCGGGTTTCTGCCCCTTCTTCTCTAGGAGGAGCTTGTAGCCCGCCGGGCCCGCGGAGACGATCCGCGCCGGCTGACCGGCGATGGTCGCCTCGGTGATCGCGGCGTCGGACAGGCGCAGCGGGACTTCGTTCCAGCCCTCCGCCAGGACCTCGATCTTCAGGATCGCCTTGACGCGGACCACGTCCTTGGAGACTGTGGCCTCGTTCTCGATCTCCGTGATGAGCGCCCCCACGGGCGGCTTGGCTTCGGCGGCGGCCGCCTTCTTGTCCTGTGCGGCTTGCCACAGCTCGCGGAACTTTTCGTAGGGCAAGAAGACCCCGCGGCCCTCTTTCTCGAAGACCTTGCGGAGCTTTTCGTAGGGGATGTAAATGCTCTGCTCGCGAAGCGACTTTTCTTTCTCTTTGTCATCGTCACCGGCTTCCGGCTTCGCCGCCGGGGGTTCCGCGGGCTTCGCCGCAGCAGGTTCCGCAGGTTTCGCGGCTGGCGGCTCCGCCGGCTTGGGCGCCGGAGCGGCTGACTTGGCAGTCGGTTCTGCGGGCTTGGCTGCCGGGGCTTGGCCAAGACTCGGCCCGCAAAGACACAGGACCGTCAACAGAAAAAGGAGCGTGCAAGACACCCCGACCAAGCGATGTGACGCGACGTGCATGGCTTCAACTCCTCGCAAGAAGGGAGGGCTATTCGGCAGCACTCGTTTCCCGTGGGCGGTCACTCCACCCCGCCCCCGAGCATCCATCCGTGACGAACCAGAGCCCCCTGAACGGGGAATATAGATGACACCCTACAAAGCCGCCGGGTTGGATTCCCCGGGTCCCATCCTTCCCGGGTTCTCCAGGTTGCTCAACAAGATGTACCTTGCGGGCACAAGCACTTAGACGCAGGCCGACCTCAAGAAGTTCTCCCGGGGGGATCCCCGGTATCGGGGATGGCGCTTTTGCCGTGGGGAACGCCGCCCGTACGTGCCCTTACCCTATTTGCTCTCGGCACCGGTTTCTGACCGGCAGACCGAGGCGGATTTGCGGCTTGCCACCAGTTCCCACACCACGTAGCGAAGGACCAGGCCGGTGAGGATCAGCATCGCCCCGGCGATCGTCCACGGATCGGGCACTTCGCCGCGGACCGCGTAGGCCCAAACCGGGCTCAGGATCGGCTCCAGCAAGCCGATCGCCACCGCCTCCTGGCTGCTCACTGCCCGGAGTCCGCGAATGAGAAGCAGGTAAGGCAGGGCCATCTGAAAGACCCCGAACGCGGCCAGCATCCCCAGTTGCTGCCACGACGGCCATTGATTGATGCCGAGCACCAGGGGAAGGAGCACTGCCGCGGCGACGGCGTGATTCAGGGCCACCAGCCAGCGGGCGTCCTCTCTCCGCAAGTGGCGCAGGCAGACGACCACCCCGGCGTACGAAATCCCCGCCACCAGGCCGCAAGCGACGCCCACCGGGGCCTCCCCTCGAACCTCGTAGAACAGGATCGTGCCCACGCCTAGAACGGCGAAGATCAGGGGAATCAAGTCCCGCCGCACGACGGGCTCGCGAAACAGGAACACCGAGA
>CAYGZA010000392.1:0-5266 GCA_964354135.1 uncultured Planctomycetaceae bacterium | reverse complement strand
CTTTCCACCCGTTGTGCGGCGCACAGACTCGGCTTGACAAGGCCCTGGTCAACATCGCGTCGGGCGCGGTCCCACGAGGGCCCGTGGCCAACAATTCCCGAGCCTTCGGCAAGCCTGCGGCTCTAAAGACGATACGCCGACGATCTCGATTTCAGTTGACCAGCGGCAGCCTCACCAAAACCCGCTCTTAACCACCCCTTGTTGACCGCCCGAAAACCGCCCGCAGGGCATTCTTGTCCGCATTCAACCCCGGTCGCGATCGGACGTTGTGAGTTCTTGGGCCATTTTGTCTGGCGAGTCGGTTTTCTCGCCCCGCGGCGCGCTCGCTGGTGGACAACGGCCGAGGGGCGACGCGCGAGGGGCTAGGGATGAGAGGTGAGGGGCGAGAGGCGAGGTCGGAAAGCGAAAAGTGAAAGCCCCGTTCTCCCTACTACCTACTGCCTCGATCTCTCGTTCCCAAGCTCCGGCTTGGCAGCGCCCTTCCCGGAAGCTCGGCTTCCCGTCGACAAGTGATTGCACCGGCAGACTCCCTCGCTGAGACGAAGCGAAGCTTCATGGAGACCCGTTGCGAAGCTGGAGCTTCGCAACGAGAGGGAAAATCGGCCAACCCCCACTCCAGGTGGATTGACATTCGCACCTCGGGAGCGCATCGTCATACCGTCAGCTTTTTCTCAGTCCCGCGGTCTTGTCACTGTCAGGGGTGCTGCCATGAAGACCCGATCTCGTGATGACGGTCGTTCTCCCATTGTCTGGCGTGTGCGGGAGTCTCGCCGCAGGAGGTCTCTCGCGCCTCACCTGCGACGGCACGGCTTCGAGTTGTTGGAGGCGCGATGTCTGTTGAGCGGAGTCGAGCGCTCAGGATCCACCGCAGAAGAGGACGCTGCAATCCAGCTTTTCAACGTCTCGCCGGCGCTCTTCGTGGAGAACCAGGGGCAGTGGGCGGACGCGTCGGTTCGCTATGGTTTTCAGGGTTCCGGCGCTAACGTGAGTTTCACTGACACCGGTCCTGTGTTTCAGGTCTTCGAGCGGGCACCGACTCAAGGAGTGGAGGCGCAGACTCAAAGCGAGGATCATTTCGGCCCGAAGGGCAGAGAGGCGGGCCCGGGCGATTTCGCCGCCAGGACCGCGCAATTCGCGGCAAGCTTCGATGGAGCGAATGTCGTCACGCCGGTCGGTCTGGAGCAGGCCCGGACGGTCTACAACTACTACGTGGGCGACGAGGCCAACTGGCGGAGCGGCGTGCCCACGTTTCAGAAGGTCGGCTACCTGGGCCTGTACGATGGCATTGACCTCTACACGTGGGGCCGGCGCGACAGCCTGAAGTACGAGTTCCACGTGGCCCCCGGGGCGGACGGGCAGCAGATCCGCGTCCACTACGAAGGGATCGACGGCCTCTGGCTGGACGACGGCGGTGCGCTGCACGTCCAGACCGCGCTGGGTGAGTTGGTGGATGACGCGCCGTACATCTATCAGCAAATCGCGGGCGTCGAGGTGCCGGTGGCCGGCCACTTCCGGCTGATCGACTCCGAAAGCTACACCTTTGAAATCACTGGCGACTACGATCCGAACGTGGAACTGGTCATTGACCCGGACTTGGGCTGGGCGAACTTCCTTGGCGGGAGCGATTGGGATTGCGGATACGACATAGCACTGGACTCGTGGGGATTCGTTGTTGCCGGCGAAACGTGGTCCTCCGATTTCCCGGCCTGGGGCGGTTTCGACCCGATCCTCGATGGCGATGCCGATGCCTTCGTCGCCAAGGTGGATACTTTTTGGGGCGGGTTGGCCTGGGCGACGTTTTTCGGCGGAAGCGACTGGGATTCCGCGCGCGGTGTCGTGAACCCTGGCTATATCTATTTGAGCGGTACAACATACTCTCCCGATCTTCCCACGCCGGGAGGTTTTGACACGACCCTGGGCGGCGGCTCGGACGCCTTTGTCGCGCAATTGACTGACACGGGCGAATTGGCCTGGGCGAGCTACCTCGGGGGAAGCGGTGCGGAGGACGGATACGGGATCGACTCATCGGGGGAATATGCCACCATTGTGGGCGACACATTCTCGTCGGATTTTCCGACGCCGGGAGGCTTCGATACGACGCTCGGAGGCACTGTGGACTGCTTCATCGCTTGGGTGACATGGGATGGTGAACTCGCCTGGGGTACCTACTTGGGCGGCAGCGGCTCCGACCGGGGGTACGCCGTTGCGGAAGACTTTTGGGCAAGCACTTGGACGTTCCTTGTTACTGGCACGACAGGCTCCTACAACTTCCCGACGCCGGGAGGCTTCGACACGTCCAACTCGGGCGATGACGCCTTCGTGGCCAAAATATCGCAAGGTCAATTGTCCTGGGCAACCTTCTTGGGGGGAAGCTCTTCGGATGCGGGATACGCCATCGCCGTGGATGCGGAGGGCAACGCCCTGCTCAGTGGGGAAACGTATTCCTCCGATTTCCCAACACCAGGGGGTTTTGACACGACCCTGGGCGGCGACTCGGACGCCTTCGTGGCCAAAGTCACGCCATCGTGCCAGTTGGCCTGGGCAAGCTACCTCGGCGGAAGCAATTACGATGTGGGATACGCGATCGACGTGGACTGGGAGGGCAACGCGTTCGTTACGGGCGAAACAAGGTCCGCCGATTTTCCCACACCGGATGGTTTCGACACGAGCTTCGGCGGCGATTGGGGCCCGGATGCGTTTGTTGCGGAGGTGACTGGCACTGGCGACTTGGCCTGGGCTAGCTACTTGGGTGGAAACGGCTGGGACGCAGGATACGGCATCGTTGCGTCCTGGGACTATGGCGAGCGGCATGCCCTTGTGGCGGGGTTCAGCGGCTCCTGGGACTTGCCCCTAACGGACTATCCTCTTCCCATTCCAGATCCAGAATCGGGAAACTGGGGATCAGAGGTTTTCTTGGCCGATATCGCCGTCGACGCCCCAACCCCTTCCTTACCTCCAACGGGCGTTGACCTCTTGGCCGCGAGCGACATGGGCGTATCGAGCAACGACGATCTGACGAGCCTGGACAACGGTACTCCGGGCAAGACACTCCAGTTCCAGGTGTCGGGCACGATCCCCGGTGCAACCGTCAGCGTGTACGACGACTGGTGGGGCACGATCGGCAGTGCAACGGCCGGCGGCGCCACTACGATCGTCACTACCGACGGCACGTACGATCTCGGGGACGGTTACCACTGGATTACTGCTACGCAGACAGAGCCGGGCAAGGGCGAATCCCCCGAGAGCCCGGAGCTTGAGATTCGAGTGGACACGGCGGCTCCAGCGGCACCCGCGGCGCCGGACCTCCAAAGTGCGAGCGACACGGGGCTGAGCGACACAGACAACATCACGAACGACGCCACACCCACCTTCGACGTGGCGGCAAGCCCGTATTTCCGCTTCTATGGCGCCGGCACGAAGATCAGCGGCGACTACGAGAGCGGAGCCACTTACACCACAGCCCCCCAGGCCCACGGTGCCCGTACGTATCAAGTCAGCGCCGTGGACGCGGCAGGCAACGAGTCGGCGCTGGGCACCGGGCTGAGCGTGTCCATTGATACCCGGGGTCCAACGGTAGCCGCTTACTGGCTGCTTGAGGACACGGGCGTGAGCGCTGCGGATCAAATCACGCAGGACACGACGCCGGATCTTACCCTCGTCTTCAACGAGGTCGCCTATGGGACCAACTCGGACGTGACCGTCACGGCTCCCTCCGGCGGGTCCGTCACGCCGGACAACATCGGCGGGTGGGCGAGCGATACGCTGACGATCACCTTCAGCGCACCGCTCTTGGAGGAAGGCGAATACTGGGTGACGCTCAAGGGGACGACTACCATCAAGGACGCTGCCGGGAACGCCCTGAACGGTGGGGCAAACGAGGTGCGGCACTTCAGGATCGACAACACGCCTCCATCGGCCGACATCATCGACGTGACGCCCGATCCGCGAAGCAGCGTCCTCGACGGCATCGCGATCGCCTTCACCGACGCGGTCTTCGGGTTGGACCTCACCGACCTGAGGCTCACGCGCGACGACGGGGATAACTTGCTCACCGCAAGCCAAACCCTGGAAACGTCGGACCACGTGAGCTGGACCTTGCGGAGCACAAGCGTGATCACCGCGACGGTCGGCGCCTACGTGGTCACGCTGACCGCGGCCGGGTCGGGGGTCACGGACGCGGCAGGTAACGCCTTGATCGACGACGCGAGCGACGAATGGGAGAAAGTGAGCAGCCCGATGTACTTCGTCGGCACAGCAGGACCGGACGTTTTCACCTTCACTGCTGGCGCAACGTGGCACGAGGTGGTGGTCACGTTCGACGGCGGTTCGCCGGTGACGTATCTGTACCCTGCTGCCGAGATCCCGAACCTCGACTTTGACGGCCTGGGCGGCAGCGACTCGATCACCATCATCGGGGGAACCGGCAACGACACTGCCACCCTCCTGAAAGGTTCTATAGACGCGATCGGCACAACCTACCGGGTCCACGGCTCCAGGATGGAGACGATTGGCGTTGTGGCCGGCGGCGGCACTTCACAATTGGCGCGGCTGTACGACTCCCCAGCCAACGACACGCTCACCGCGCGGCCACTGGAAGCCTCCATCACCGACGGCGCAACCTACACCAACACGGTCATTGGGTTCGACAAGGTCTATGCCTACGGGACCTACGGCGGAACCGCCGACCGGGCCGATTTCTACGACTCCAGCGGCAACGACACGTTCGCCGTCAAGCCCTACGGGCAGCACGGCTACATGACCGGCCCGGGATTCTACAACTACGCCTCGGGGTTCGACAAGTACTACGGCTATTCGACGGCCGGCGGCACCGATGCCGCCCACCTGTCCGACTCCCGAGGCGACGACACCTACCGGGCGTGGTCAAACCGCGACGCCGTCATGGACACCGCGACGATCGACGCCTTCTCGTACGCGTTCGCCTTCAACTACGGCCACTCCACGGCCGGCGGCACGGACGACCGGGCCTACCTGGCCGATTCCAGCGGGGACGACACGTTCGTCGGCCGGCCGACTTACAGCTACCTGAGCGGTCCGGGATTCTACGAGTACGTCTCGGGGTTTGAGCGGGTCTATGCCGAGGCAACGGCAGGCGGGACGAATGATGGTGCCTATTTCTACGACTCGCCTGGCAACGACACCTTCACCGCCCGCTACCGGCAGGCCACCATGACCGACGGATCGACCTTCACCAACACGGCGAGCGGGTTTGGCACCATCCGCGGCCTCTCCACCGCCGGCGGCGCCG
>CAYGZA010000391.1:0-5284 GCA_964354135.1 uncultured Planctomycetaceae bacterium | reverse complement strand
CCTGTTCCCTGGCCCCTGACCCCTGACCCCTGACCCCCAGCCCCTGATCCGTAACCATGCCTACGCGAGCAGAGCCATTCGCCGGCCTATCGGTCGCCATGATCACGCCGTTTCGGGACGGCCAGGTCGATATCCCGGCGCTCCAAGAGCAAATCGAATTCCAGATTGCGGCCGGCACCACCTGCCTTTGCCCCGTGGGGACGACCGGCGAATCGCCCACCCTGTCGCACGCGGAACACGAGCGGGTGATTGCCGTGGTGGTGGAAGCGGCGGCGGGGCGGATCAAGGTCATGCCGGGTACGGGCTCCAACAGCACCGCCGAGGCCCTTCGCTTGACCCGCTGGGCCGCCAAGACCGGAGCCGATGCCGCCTTGGTCGTCGCCCCCTACTACAACAAGCCGACGCAGCATGGCTTCTACGAGCACTTCAAGGCCCTGGCCGAGGCGGTGGGCATCCCGATCTGCGTCTACAACATCCCCGGCCGCACGGGAAAGAACATCGAGCCCGAGACGATCGCGCGGATGGCCGAGCTGCCCAACATCGCCATGGTCAAGGAAGCCACCGGGTCGATGGACCAGGCCTCTCAGATCCTCGCGCTTACGGACCTCACGATCCTCAGCGGGGACGACAGCATGACGCTGCCCTTGTTGGCAATCGGCGGGCGGGGCGTGATCTCCGTGGTCGGCAACGTCGTGCCCAAGGACATGATCGCGCTGTGCGCCGCCTTCGACGCCGGGAACATCCCTGAGGCCCAGCGCTGGCACCGCAAGCTCTTCCCGCTTTGCCGCGACATGCTCGGGCTGGCGACGAATCCCATCCCGATTAAGGCAGCCATGAAGCTCCTCGGCCGCGACACCGGCCAGTTGCGGCTGCCGATGACCCCGCTCGGCGAAAACGAGGAGGCGAGGCTCCGCAAGACGCTGGCGGCCTACGGGTTGCTGTAGGCGACGGGAATCCGGCCCCGGACCAGCGGGCAGGATCCCGCACGGCCGCCTTCGACAGTGTGGATTTGGCCCTGGGTTCGTCCGCCGCGTTTCTTGTCGCCAGCGTTGGCGCGAGCGATAATGGGGGCAAGGTGTTCAAGTTGGCCCGACCCGTTCACCTAAAGGGCATGCCCATGGCCCAAGCCACCGAATCCGAACTCGGCACCTGGACCGCCGCCGATCTGGTGGCGCGATTCGGTCCCATCCCCTTGCACCGGATCCACTTCAATCCTCCGCCCGGCACGGCAACCGAAGAAGACGTGATCGAGATCAACGAGCGGCACGACACCCTTTGCGAGCTGGTGGACGGCGTTCTGGTGGAGAAAGTCATGGGCATTTACGAAGCTTATCTGGCGGTGGTCATCATCCGGGTGCTCGGCAGCTACGTCGCCGAAGAACGTCTAGGCATCGTGCTGGGACCCGACGGGATGATGCGGTTATCGCCCGGGCTGGTGCGAGTGCCCGACGTTTCCTACATCTCCATCGACCGCTTGCCGGGAGGGAAGGTTCCTCGGCAGGCAATGTTTGGCCTTGCCCCGGACTTGGCCGTCGAGGTGCTCAGCAAAGGGAACACGCGGCAGGAGATGGAACGGAAGCTCCGCGATTACTTTGCCGCCGGAGTGCGACAGGTTTGGTACGTCGATCCATGGCCGCAAGAGGTGCGGGTGTACGACAGCCCGGAGCGCTTCGCAGTGGTCGGCTTGCAGGGAACCCTCGAAGGAGGCCCGTTACTGCCCGGCTTCCGGTTGGAGTTGAAGGACCTGTTTGCCGAGCCGGGCCAGCCGCCGGATTCGCAAGCCCAGTAGGACCGGCGTCTCGCCGGTCTGTTGAACCGCAGTTCACTAGGACCGGCGTCTCGCCGGCCCGCGAACCCGCTTCCGCGGCCGGCCGCGGCGGCTTCATGAGGTCACGGCCCATGCCGAAAGTGCTCCTGCTCTGCGAATACGCCACGCTCAATGGCGGCGAGCGCTCGATGCTGGCGACGCTGGAGGGCGTTTGCGTCGCCGGCTTTGAAGCGATCGTCGCAGCCCCGCCGCAAGGACCGCTGGCCGAGGCGCTTCGCGCGAGAGGCATCGAGGTGTTGCCGTTTCAGGCGGCCGATGCCGCGGGGCAACGCCTTCCGCAGCCCCGGCTGCGACAAGAGCTGGGCGAGCTGCTGGCCCGCGTGCAGCCCGATCTCCTTCATGCCAACAGCCTTGCGATGGGGCGGCTGTCGGGGCCCGTTGCCGCCGAAGCGGGCGTGCCGAGCATCGCTCATCTTCGCGACATCCTCCGGTTGAGCCTGCGCGCCATCGCCGATTTGAACCGCCACGTCCGGTTGTTGGCCGTCTCAAACGCCACTCGGGATTTCCACGCGGCGGCCGGCTTGGCGGCGCTAAAGCTCCACGTGCTCTACAACGGCGTCGATCTGGTGCAGTTTCGCCCGCGGCCGGCCACCGGCTACATCCACCGCCTGCTGGGTCTCCCGCAAGATGTCCGGCTGCTCGGCACCGTCGGGCAGATCGGGCTTCGCAAGGGGCAGGACGTGCTGGTCCGGGCCGCGGGACTGCTTGCCGAAGCGCTTCCCGATGTGCATTATCTTATTGTCGGCGAGCGCTATTCCGAGAAAGATGAATCGCGGCGCTTCGAGGCCGGTCTCCGCCGTCGTGCCGAGCAAACGGCCGGCCGGTTCCACTTCCTCGGGTTTCGCGGGGACGTTCCGCAAGTGCTCAACGAGCTTGCCGTGCTGGTACACCCTGCCCGGCAGGAGCCGTTGGGCCGGGTCTTGTTGGAGGCGGCCGCTTCCGGATTGCCGATCGTGGCCACCGACGTGGGAGGAACGCGGGAGATCTTTCCACCCGATTCGCATTCCGCGATCCTCGTGCCGCCGGACGATCCGGGCGCGTTGACGGCTGCGACGCTCGCGATGCTCGGCGACGTGCGGCTGCGGGCCTCCACCGGCACCGCTGCCCGGCGCCGGGCCGAGGAGGCGTTCGACATCCGGTCGGCCGGCGCCAAGCTGGTCGGACACTACCGCGAAGTGCTTTCGCTCAGCCCTTGGAAGCGGAACCCTTGGAGGCGGGGCCCCAGGGACCCGGCCACTCGGGTTTCGCAGGGGCCTCCTTGAGAGGCGACAGCGGAGGCACTTGGGGCAATCGCTCTAACTCGGCGCCCGCGTCGCTCCCGTCGCTGGCCGCGCCGAGGGCCGGATTCGGCGGGCTCCCGGCCGGAGGGCTCTCCAGGGCGTAGTCGCCCGGCGCGTGCGCGTGGACCGGACGGCTCGCGGCAGGCGCCTGGCTCCATCGGACGCGCCCGGCCACGGGGAGGATCTCGCGCTGGGGCCCCCAATGCTCCTGCCAGGCATCGAACGCCATCGTCTCCTGCGGCGATTCCCGGTCGGCGTGCCGCACGCTCCAGAATACGGCGAATCCGTCGTAGAAGTTCCGATCTCCGTTCCACGAAATCCGCTCGCGGAAGGCATCGGAGGCCGGAACGCCCGTCTGCTCGATGAGCGGGCCGTCCGGACCCGCGAGGAGGATGCTGTCGGCCACGTCGAGCTGTGCGGCGAACTGCCGCGGAGCCGATTCGCTCTGAAGGAGCTGGCAAAACCCGCCGCGGACCAGCGCGGTCAGGTGCCCAAGCTCGATCTTGATTGCCTCGCCGGACGGCGGAGCCTCCTGGCTGCCGTCGGCCACGAGGAACCGCTCGCTGGTGGCCACGAGCCCGTTGTCCCAAGTGAACTGGATCGCCCGCGGCTGCTGGAGCCTGAGCACGACCGCCTCCCCGCGGACGGTGCAGTCCGACAGCACGATCGAGAGCCGCTGCGGACCGGCGGTGCGATCGCCCGCTGCCCCGGCGCTTCCCGGCACGGCTCCCACCCGGAAGAACGCCACCTCCTGATGGTACGCCCCTTGGCGCTCCGAGGCATTGCGGATGGTCAGCGTACACTTCTCCAGGCGCGTCAGCTCCGCCTGCCGGATCTCAAAGAGCGACCAACTCTCCGCCGGAATCTCCCGGGGAACGACCAGCTCCAGGGCCACGTCCACGAGCGTCAACTGGCTGCCCGTCAGGGCGAACATCGCACGGTGGCGTTCCAGGTCCGCCTCCGATGGCCGGAACACCACGACCGGCTGGAACCCCTTGCCCGCGCGGATGGTGAGTCTCCGGTTGCCGAGGGCGATGGGCCGCTCTTCCCGCGGACCGCTATACCGCAACTCGATGATGTCGTTGCCGGCGGCGGCGCTGCAGGCGGTCTCCAGCGTGGCGAAGTGGTTTTCCCCAACCGCACCATCGACCACCAGGATGCCCGCTCCGGGTTTCTTCTCGCCGGTCCCGGCAGGCGCTCCAGGCACGGGAATGGCCGCGGGCAGAGGCCCGCGAGCCGCGCTGATCTCACCTTGGGCCGGTGCGGTTTGCGAAACCGCCGGCAGTCCCGAGGAAGTCGGCTTCGACAGCGAAAGCCCTTCGGCTGCCGGATTCGGGCGCAGCTCCGCGCCCCTCGGGATCGCAGCGCCGGCTGAGTTTCCGGGAGCCGCATCCGAGGCGACTGCCGGTCCCTTCGCGACCGCCGTCTTCGGCGGGATGGCATCCACCGGCGGCGAGCCGGCAACGCCTTTCGCCGAGGGTTGATCGGCCTTTCCGGTGGGTTCTTGCTTTCCGGCCGAAGGCGGCAGAACACTTTGCTCGCCGACTTTTTTTCCCGGAGACCCTGCCGTATCGGGCCCGCTTGGGACCGGAGAGGACGTTTGCGGCCGCCCGGGCTCCGCGGGTGCGAAGGCCCGGGGATCGGGCGGCGCCGAGACCGGCTCTTCCGGCTGGCCGACGAACAATCGAGTCGCACTGGGCTCTTGACCCCACGGCGAGCCGAGGTACTCCAGTACGCCCACCAAGAGGATCAGCAGTGCCAGCGGCGCCATCCAGGGTACGTGCCGTTGGAGGAACGGCGTCTTCTGCGGCCGCGGCACGGCCCAATAAGGTGCTCCCGGGCCCGCCGGGCTCAAGCCGATTCGCCCGGCCAACAACAAGAGCGACTGGATCAGTTCCGCCGGGGTCTGAAATCGACGCTTCGGGTCCTTGGCCATCATCCGCCGCAAGAGCTGCGGAACCTCTTCCGGCAGGTCTTCGCGAAATTGCCGCAGCTCGGGCGGCTTCTCCTCCTGGTGCTGAAGGAGCTTCTGGAGCACGGTCCCCTCGGGGAACGGCGGCCGGCCCGTCAACATGTAAAACAAGGTGCAGCCCAAGGAATAGATGTCGCTCCGCACGTCGGCGGTGCGGGGATCGCGGGCCTGCTCCGGAGAAATGTAATCGAAGGTTCCCAGGGT
>CAYGZA010000390.1:0-5345 GCA_964354135.1 uncultured Planctomycetaceae bacterium | reverse complement strand
AACCTTTATGGAGTCGGTGGTTATGACTATTTGAACGGTATTGCCCCTAGCCCCTCGCCCCTAGCCCCTTCTACAATTCGGGCATGGGAATCATCTACCTCGACCACAACGCGACCACCCCCACCCGGCCGGAGGTGATCGAGGCCATCGCCGCCTGCTGGCGAGCCGGCTACGCCAATCCTGCCAGCCAGCACCGGCCGGGGCAAAACGCCCGCCGAGCTCTCGAAGAAGCCCGCGAAAGGATCGCCTCGATTCTGGGGGCTGATTTGGCCGGGCCGGAGCCCGACCGACTCGTGTTCACTAGCGGCGGCACTGAAGCCAACAACTTGGCCCTCCTCGGAATCGCCCGCGCCGGCCGCAGCCCAAAACCCGGCCGGGTGGTCGTCTCGGCCATCGAGCACTCCAGCGTCCTCGAGCCCGGCCAACGGCTCCTCGATGACGGCTGGCGCGTGGATACCCTCGGGGCCAACAGCGACGGGGTCGTCCGCGTGGAGGACCTGCCCGGGCTCTTGACCCCCGAGACCCGATTGGTCAGCGTCATGCTGGGAAACCACGAGACGGGTGTGCTCCAGCCGGTCGATCGGGCGGCTGCGATCTGCCGCGACGCCAGCGTGTCTTTGCACACCGACGCGGTCCAGGTCGCCGGCAAGCTGCCGGTCGACTTCCGCCGCTTGGGGGTGGCCGCGATGACCATCGCCGCCCACAAGTTCCAGGGGCCGCTGGACATTGGCGCCTTGATCCTGCGGCACGGAGTTGCCGTCGAGCCGCTTCATTACGGCGGGCACCAGCAAGGGGGCCTCCGCCCGGGAACCGAGTCGGTCGCTCTGGCCGTCGGCATGGCAACCGCCCTGGAACTCTGGCAGCAAGAGCAGCCGGCCCATGCCCAACGTCTCCAGTCCCTCCGCAATCGGTTTGAAGCGCGGCTCCGCGGCGGCTGTCCCGACCTGTTGGTCAACGGCGGGGCGGCCCTCCGCCTCCCGCACACCAGCAACATCGCGTTCCTGGGCATCGATGGTCAGGTGCTGCTTGTGGCCCTGGACATGGCCGGGGTCGTCTGCTCCGTGGGATCGGCCTGTTCGAGCGGCTCCAGCGAGCTGTCGCCGACCCTCCAGGCGATGGGTTTGCCCAAGCCTGTGGTGGCATCCTCCCTGCGTTTCAGCCTGGGTGCGACAACCACCACCCAGGAGATCGACGAAGCCGTGCGCCGGGTGCTCCACGTGGTCGGCGAACTTCGATGTTAGTGGACCCGACTGCCGCCTCGCGGCACGCTGCGAGCGTGTAGTTCCAACCGCTTTCGCCAAAAAGCGTTACGTCGCAATCGCCGGGGCTGGAAAATTCCCGTCTCCACCTCGTGCCCCAGCGGCAAAGCCGCTATAATGCCGCCTGCGGGAACAGCCCGCACTCGATGCCCTTCTTGCTGCGACGCGAAAGGCGGATCAACGGTAGTGGACGGGGTTGTTAGCCTACCCATTCCGGCTTGCTCGTTTCCCCCACCTTCGTGTAGAGATGCGGGGCCTAAACGAGATTCGTCGGCTTCCGAATTCTGGGTTGGACCGGAGAACCGGCTCGTCGAAGTGGCGGTCTGTGCCGTCCTCGGCGACCAACCGAATGGGTATAACCCGTTGGTGTTTTGCGGCCCAACCGGATACGGCAAGACGCACCTGCTCGTGGGTTTAGTCAATCTCTTCAAGGGGCGTTTGCGGGATCGCACGGCCCTGTACATCCCGGCGATCGATTTCGCGCGGCGGTTGGCCGACGCCATCGAGACGCAGGCTACGGAGGAGTTTCGCCAACAGTACCGGCGGCTTGCCCTCCTGGCCGTCGACGACGTAGACCACCTGGTGACCAAGCAGGCGACGCAACGCGAGCTGACTTACACGTTGGACGCCGTGATCGACGGCGGCGGGCAAGTTATCCTCGCCAGCTCCGTGGCCCCGGAGCGGCTGACGGGCTTCCTGCCGAACCTCCAAAGCCGTATGACCGGCGGTCTCACGGTGCCGCTGGCCCTCCCGGGGCCGGAAACTCGCCTGGCCATCGTTCGCCGTCTGGCCGAGGTGCGGGGAATGGCCCTTAGGGAAGCGGATGCCCAAAGCCTGGCGTACGGCCTGAAGGTGCCGGTGCCCGGTTTGGCGAGTGCCCTGATGGACCTCCAGTTGAGGGCCAATCTGGACGGAGCCAGGCTCAGCGCAGAGACCGTGCGGGACTATGTGACCGTGCGGGCGGAGCCTGGATCTCCGTCGATCCACGAGATTGCCGCGGTGACGGCACGGCAGTTCTCCCTGCGGCTCGCCGATTTGCGGAGCCCTTCGCGCCGTCGGGCTATCGTGGTAGCCCGCGACGTTGCCATGTACTTGGCGAGGGCGCTCACGGGAAAGAGCTTCAAGCAGATCGGCTCATATTTCAACGGCCGCGATCACACGACTGTCTCACACGGCTGTGGAAAGGCAGAGAAGTTGGTGAAGAACGACCCGGCGGTCCGCGCCGTGGTAGAGCGGCTCCAAGCCCATTGGGAGCCAGTCTAAAGGAGAAGAGACTTTGAGATCGCGTGGGGAAAACGAGTCAGTCCGCTGTGCAGCACCGGTTGGCAATCGGCTGCAGACCGACAGCGATCACTGGCCTAGGCACATACTGCAAATCCAACGACAGTCCGTACACGGCAAACCCACCACAGGTCAACCGTTTTTCCCCATGCCAAGTCGGACTCCATGAGGGGCCTAAGTTGGAGCCGACTATCGGCTTTTGAAGGCCACGAACGCAACCATTGACATTCGGGTAGGCACGTATTACTACCACTACTACTTTAAAGAGATCTCTTAGGATCTTAGATCCCACGGGACTCCGAACCGACAACGTCCCGGTACCGGACGCTGTACAAGATCACCGAATCGATGAAAGTTGGAGACTTCCATGAAACTCACCTGCGAGCGTGAGAAACTGTTGCACGCGTTTCAGATGGTCGCCGGCGTGGTCCCGGCGCGCAGTCCAAAACCGATCCTCCAGAACGTCAAGTTGCAGACAACCCCTGAAACGACAACCCTCGTGGGAACCGATCTGGAAGTGGGGATTCGCGTGGAGATCGCCGGTCTCCAGGTGGACGTTCCAGGAACGGTGCTCTTGCCGATCGGCCGCTTTGGAGCGATTCTCCGCGAGAGCTCGGATGCGAACTTGTACCTGGAAAGTGATGGCGCTAAGACGCAGGTCCGCGGGGAGCGGAGTGAGTTCCACTTGCCGACGGAGAACCCCGACGAGTTCCCCGACGTAGTCCAGTTCGACGAGGATAAGTACCACAACGTGGGGGCGCGGTTCTTTCGAGAGCTGATACGCCGGACTGCGTTCGCCACCGACTTGGAAAGCAGCCGCTATGCGCTTGGGGGCGTATTGCTCGAATTGGGCCCGGACCGAATCACCGGAGTGGCGACCGACGGCCGCCGGCTCACTCGTCAAGAGGGCCCGGCAAAGGCGGTCAGCGGGCACCAATCCCGGGAGAACACGATCGTTCCCGCCCGATCGATGCAGCTTATCGAGCGGGCTCTGGCCGAGAATGATGAAGAGATCCAGTTGGCCGTCCGGGAAAACGACATCCTTGTCAAGAGCCAGCGGGTGACGGTCTACAGCCGGCTGGTGGAAGGCCGTTTCCCACGGTGGCGCGACGTTTTCCCTAAGCTGGATCCCATGAAGCGCATCGAACTGAGCGTGGGGCCGTTTTACGCAGCGGTGCGCCAGGCCGCGATTGTTACCAGTGAAAAGCATCGCGGGGTGGATTTTGTCTTCACTGACGGCAAGGTGACGCTCTCCGCCCGCAGCGCAGAAATGGGGGAGGCCCGCGTTGAGCTCCCCATCGGTTACGAGGGTCCGGAGATGGCGGTTATGCTGGACCCCCGCTTCGTCACCGATTTTCTCAAGGTGCTCGACGTCGATGGCCTGTTCACGCTGTACGTCCGCGACGCGGAGAGCGCCGTCGTAGCAGAGACGGCCGACGGCTATAGCTATGTGATCATGCCGTTGGCGCGGGAGTGATCGCGGTCCGGCAATGTCATTCAGAAAGCCAGTCAGGGAGGAATAGCGATGGCCAGAGGAACAGCGATGGCCAAAGGACCGCAGCCGATCAGCACCATCCTTGCGGAATTGATGGCGCGCCGCGGCTTCACCCGGGTGAGAAGCTGCGCTGCACTGGAGGGCGCGTGGCGCGACGCCGTCGGGGTGTGGGCCGCGGGCCATACCCGGGTCGGAACCATACGTCGCGGCAAGCTGGAGGTCATCGTGGCCAACTCGACGCTCGTTCAAGAACTCTCGTTCCAAAGGGAGGCTATTCTGGAGTCCCTGGCGAAGGCCCTGCCGGATGAAACCATCCAGGATCTTCGCTTTCGCGTCGGAGCAATCAACTAGCGGGAGAACCACTCGCGGGCGTTTGCTCAATTACCGCTCGTCTTTCAGTCTCGAACTCCATGCAGGTCCAGCGATGTCCGCCAGTTCCAACGCAGACCATTCCCCCGAAGCCGAGGCCGCCTTGCAGCCCCCCGCTCCCCCGGACAACGGCGCCAACGAGCTTCTCCGGTACCGCAAGGTCGAGTCGGACTACGGCGCCGAGGCCCTGGAGCACCTCAGCGACTTGGAGCACGTCCGCCAGCGCCCCAGCATGTACATCGGCGACACGGCCACCCGCGGCCTCCACCACCTCGTGTTCGAGGTCGTCGACAACTCCATCGACGAGGCAATGGCCGGTTACGCCCGGGAGATCTCCGTCACGATCAACACGGACGGATCGGTGACGGCCGAGGATGACGGCCGGGGCATTCCCGTCGAGGAGCACCCCGACCTCGGCTTCTCCACGCTCCAGGGCGTCATGACGGTGCTGAAGTTCGGCGGCAAGTTCACCAAGGGGGCCTACCAGACCAGCGGCGGGCTGCACGGCGTCGGCGTAACCGTCGTGAACTTCCTCTCGGAGTGGTGCGAGGTCGAGGTCCGCCGCGGCGGTCACGTCTACCAGCAGGAATACGAGCGCGGCGAGCCCGCCGGCCAGGTCCGCCGCATCGGCGGCACGGACCGCGTCGGCACGAAGACCACCTTCAAGCCCGACCCGCTCGTCTTCCCCGTGACCCAGTTCCAGTACGGCATCCTTTACCGCCGGCTCCAGGAGTTGGCGTTCCTCAACCGCGGCATCAAGATCGTCTTCCGCGACCAGCGCACCGGAGACAGCGAGGTCTTCAAGTACGACCGCGGCGTCCTCGAGTTCATCGAATACCTCAACCGCACCGCCGAGCCGATCCACCCGGAGACCATCTACATCGCCGGCCAGTTCGAGGACGTGGAGCTGGAAGTCGCCATGCAGTACACCGGCGAGTACA
>CAYGZA010000389.1:0-5384 GCA_964354135.1 uncultured Planctomycetaceae bacterium | reverse complement strand
TCGCCATCGCCTCCGCGGTGCGAAAAACGACCACTTCCGCAACAGAAACTAATTAGGAAGGCCGGTCTTGCTCCGGACGGTCCGCCCCATCCCAGCGTCGCGGCCAGTGCAATAGTTAGTTGCCGGTCGATCGGCGTTGCTGGAGTGAAGTAGTCGATGAGTCCTGCGAGCGTGCTTCCGTCCCCTGGTGGAATCGCCCCACAAGTGTAGTAGTGGGACTCCAAGAGCGGTTCATGGGGGATGGTCTCGATGCCAGCATACTTCGGAGCCGTGCCTTGCATTTCGGCGTAGGTTTCGTCCTTGGAGACGCATCCGGAGCTGCGCCGCCAGTCGATGATGCCGAATCGGTCCGCGAGCCAGCCGAAGAGGGCGGCCGGTCTGTCGAGCCAGCGGATCGTGCCGGCCTCATCGACGAACAGGGCGTTATCGACGCGGCGGGGCCAGTTGCCGGACCTCTTCCGGATCGTGGCGAGCACCTCGGCCATTGGCCTCGGCGTTACGGTGGGCTTATCTTCCTCCGGGTCCACCACCTCCAAGACGTTGCTGATGGCGTGTGGCTCTTGCGTCGCGTCCCCGGACGTGTTGCCGTCGGCCTCTGCCGCGGGTGGAATCCGGTCGCCGTACACCTCCGACGTGGTTTCCACGGCAAGCTTGATGGTGTCCGACAAGTAGTTCTTGTGACTGTCCCACTTTGCTCGCTTCAGACCGCTCTGCCGCATGAGGCGTTCCACGCGGGGTACGTCGCGCCGGCACCAGAACGCCAAGATCGACGCGAGGGCCAGATCCGCTTCGGATTCGCTCGGGTATCCACTGGTGTCGCCTGCCCACAGTGCTCGGAACTTCGCCCCGTTGGCGGCCTCCGAAGCAAGTCGGATGATTTCACTGTCCAGGACGGGATCAAAATCCGTCGCTCCGGAGCTGTCGGCGGACTTCGCCGCCGGTTCGGCAGTCTCTTCTCCGCCGTGGCTCAACTCTTCGCACATCGCGGCGAGAGCTTCGCTGCAATCTGCAAGAGCGGCCGGGGCTCCGTTCCACGGCCTCCCCGTTACGGTGAAGTATCTGCCGGCCCCGTACACTTCGATTCGGCCTTTGCGTCGGCCAGTGATCCCATTGGGGAGCGAACCGCGGCAGAAGACCTTTACCCCTGTCCCGCTGGGGCTGATTTCGGCGTACGTTGAAAACCGCCCCAGGATGTCCCGCGCCCATGGCTCGATAACGTGCGTGTCAGGATCGACGCAATGGTCCACGTCCACGCCCGCGAAACCGTCGCCCAACATGAAGCCGATGCCGTCGATGCCGCCCCTCGCTACACAGGAAGCGGCGCTGGCGAAGGGCGCCCACGTCGATGAGTCGTTCGATTTCGCCTTGCGGCCGCTGGCGATCTGCAATGGGATCTTCGTCCATTTTTTCCCGCGTTTGACAAGCCTCCATGACACCCATCGCCGTTCCGCCTTCAGCTCCGGGGGAATCCCGTCGAGGTTGACGGACAGGGTCGTCGGCTTCTTCTCGTTCGTGGTTGCGGTCACGGCTGTTGGCTCCCTACCCGTGCCTCCTCGATCGTCTGCTCCAACGTCTCGCCGGCGACCCGCCGGCCGTTAAAGACGATCTCGTGCCGGCCGTCGAGCAACTGGGTATAGAGCGCGCCTTGACCAAGGAGCCGTCGCACCCGGGCCGCGGCGCGGATGGCGTCGATACGCCGTTGCCGGTCGGCGGACATCGGGGAGGTGGTCATGGCGTAGGCTCTCCACTTCCGCTGTCCAACGTGCTCATCACCGTCGCCAGCGTGCTGCGCTCCGCGGCCTCGATCTCCCTAATCCGCTTCAAGGCGGTGCTGTCGATGTGCGCCTCGATCAACTCCGAGACCATCGACCTCAACGTCACGGGTGGGATAGCGTCCACCTCGACGCTCTCGCCGATGAAGAACTTCGCGCGGGTGTCTTTCGTCTTAGTGGGCCTGGTGGGCAATCCCATTTCCTCGACTTGCTCTCGCGTGACGGCCACGCGCCGAAAGTTAATGTCGGCGTCGGGCGCGAAGGTGTTCAGGTCACGCTCGATGCGCCGCGGAATGTCCACGCCGCTCGGGTCTAGGTCACCGAAGTAGTACAGGTAGCACGGCTTCCCCACGCCCTGCATGGTCTCGGCCGCGGTGTGAAGATAGGAAAGGCTCGGATAGCCTCGCGTGACCATTAGCGGCACGTCCCACTCGGCCGTGGCCTCATACAGCACGCCGGCGAGGGCCTCCTTTTCGAGCCACACCTCGACGTAGGTATCCTGCGAGTCCCATAGGTTGCGGCGGTAGAACTCGATACTGTTCTCCAACATTGAACGGAGCGAGGAATAGGAATCGGGCTTGCGCATCCATCGCGTGCTATCGGCAATCCAACGAAACGGAAGTTGCCCCTCGCGCCGCATGACGCCCAGCAACCTCACCACGATGCCGTTGTAGGCCGCCTCGGTCTTGTCGATCGCGCCCAGAGTCACCATCTGGTAGAACACCTGGCGCACCGTCATGGGCCTGTTGGCCTTGACGACGTTGTGGAGAGTGTCGCGGAGGGCCAAAATATCGCCCTTCGTCCTGCGAATCCGTTTTATGGGGCTAGACTGATAAGATCGCCGTGCCCTCGCTTTGCGTCGGCGGGCCGGGACTCGCCGCTTCGGGCTAGTCGCGGTGGTGGTCATGGCGTGACTTTCAAAAGAACCTAATGACCTCAGGGTCCGCCTGACGCCGTCGTCGCGGTCGGGGGACAGCAGCGGGCGACCCTGATCGCCGGAGGAGGAATGCCTCCAGCTCCGCCGCGGCGATCCGCCACCGCGGTCGTCCGCCGGCAGACGCGGCCACGTTCACGGCGCGAAGCTGGCCGCTGCTGATCCAGTAAATCACTTTCCCGGCATTTACTTGGAGTTGGTCGGCCACCTGCGAGGTGGATAGGTACCTTTGGGGAGGAGTTTCGGTCGGGGGCAAACTTGGGGCGACCTCAGAGTTCATGGCCGGTTCCCCCCGTTCTCAACACGAGTCGATCCAGCTCGCGGCGCAGTTGTTTCGCCTCCTCGGCGGCCTGAATCGTCTTATCAACGGCAGCGAGGAGTCGCGTGGCCACTCGCCGGGCTCGGCGGCGGTGGGGGTCGGTCTTGCGGTCGGCGCTCTCCATGCCGCCAAAGTAGCCGCACGGCAAAGCCTGGTGTTAAGGTAGGAAGTAGGAAAACGCGAAGACCCCGGGAATTCCGGGGTCTTTCAGACGAAAAAGGGAAGTAGACCGGGAAGTAGGAATCGCCTACTTCCCGCCCTGTTGTCTCTGTCTCCGAGCCTGAATCGCCTTCAGTCGCTCTGCAGCGCCTTCCACGACAAGATCGGCGTTCTCGGAGACGGAGGGATTCTCGCCGCCAGAATCCAGGCCCTCGAATCCCGCTTTGTCTTGCTGGGCCCAGTACCTTGCCCAATCTCCCGCGTGGATCTCCAATCGATTACGGTGCGGCTTGTTCGTCCGAATCTTGTACCTTCTGCAGAAGGACGCAGCTTTAGTAAGCCGGACATTCTTGTCGGGACAAAGCTTGCTGGCGGGGACCCACACAGAACCGTCGCCTGGCAAGCCGTCGGTAGGATGCCTCGGAAGATACCCCTGTGCTACAAGCCGCGTAACCACGGCCTCGCCAACCGCTTCGTGGTCTTCGACTCGTGCCCTCAGTCCCTCATTCTCGCTCTCCAGACTGACCTTCTCGACCTCCAGGCGTTTCAGGTTATCAAGCATCTCCGAAAGGGCGCGGTCAGCCTTCTTGGCTTGATCCTTGCACCAGGACTGAAAAACGGCGTTGGCGAACGCCTCTGACCCGTAGAACGCAATCCACCGCCCGGCGCCTTTAGGGACTTCCTTCATTTGCCGGCTGGCTTCGTCGGCCTTTGCGTCCAGCCCCTTACCCGGATGCTTCCCAGCCGCCTCTCGGAACAGGCGCTCATCTACCTCCAGTCCATGGATTACGTATTCCGCCGCTTCCGTAACCGCCTGGATTTCCCTGTCCCGGAACTCCTCGAAGAACTCCCAAAAGCCTGGCACGGCCTGTAGAGCGGAGAGCGGATGGGGCAAACCAAGAAGGGAAAACAGAGGATCTTGCGACATGCGAGTCTCCATCCTTTCTCCGGGCTCGGCGGGGCGAGCCGTTGGCGATGGAGCTTCCCGTGCCCGCCCCGCCGATACGCCGCCCGTCGGCGGCTACCCGACAACTCATTCACTCATTCTAGCCGGTCTGCTGTTCCTGAGAACCGAAAAGCCACTTGCGGACGTGCTCTGCCACGGCCACCAGCCGGACGTCGTCGATCCGCTCGCGGTAGACGGCCCCCATGTCGCCGGCGTGCGGGGCGTGGCCCATAACGGCATTGATCGCGACTTGATCGAGGCAACCGCCGGCCGCCGTCTCAAAGCTATGCCGAAGGCCATAAAACCCCATGCCCCGCCGGTAAAGCCCCAGTTCCCGCAGGAGCCGGCCGAACGACTTCCCTATGCCTTGGTCCCCACGATCCGCGGGCCACGGGACGCCGGTAGGCCCCAGGAACACCAGCCGCCCCGCCGCTGCGTCCCGCGGTGCCGGTCGGGCCGCGATAGCCTCTTGGAGTGCGGCCACCGTCTCGGGCCATAAGCAACACCTACGGTCAATCCCCGTCTTCGGCCGATGGTAGCTGACCCAACCGCCGGCCAGGTCGAGGGCCTCGACGGGCAGCGTGGCGCAGTCGGCATTGCCGAACCCGCAGTTCACGCCCAAGAGGATCGCCGCCCGTAGCGGCGTCCCCGCAGCCTCGATCATCCTGCGGACCTCGACGGCCTCGAACATCTTGGAGCCGGCCGCCTTCCGGGCCAGCCGGAGCACCCTTGCCGACGGCTTGCGGAACGCCGTGCCGAACCGGACGGGTCGGTCGATCAAGTCGGCGTCGAGGGCGTAGCGGAAGACCAGACGGATACGTGCTATCTCGTTCCCGAGGCGGACAGGCCCCCAGGTCCGGGCCATGTCCGCCCGCAGCCGCTCAAAGTCGTTGGCTGTCAGGTCCATCACGAGCCGGGTGAGTCCGAAGCTAGCCGCGATTCGCGTAGAGGTGAGGCGGTAGTCCGCAAAGCTTCGCCAGGCCAGCTCACCGCTATCGAGTAGCTTCTGCTTGGCGGTCAGGAATCTGTTGAGCAGATCGCGGATCGAAAGACCATCGCCCGACACCCGCGGCGTCCTGCCGGCCTGTAGATCGTCCCGCTGGTCGAGCCACTTCTCCAGAGCAGCTTGGGCACCATGATCGCCGTCGTCGGTCACCTTGCCGAAGTAGCGGAACTTGCCTCGGACCTTCTTGCACCATCGCCCGGTGGCGTGGGGGAACAGCGGGAAGTCGCGACGGGGCTTGGCGGGTCTTG
>CAYGZA010000388.1:0-5385 GCA_964354135.1 uncultured Planctomycetaceae bacterium | reverse complement strand
GTTGCCGGGTGGGACTTGCACCCACGAGAAACCAACACCTTCTCACGGCGCACTGGATAATCCGGGTTAGTGACTCGACACGAGGGACTCTGTTTCCTTCAATGCCTCCTGGTAGCGGTCCGCGACGGCGTCCCAGTCGATCACGTGGAAGAAGGCGTTCACATAATCGGCCCGCCGGTTCTGGTACTTCAGGTAGTAGGCGTGCTCCCAGACGTCGATCCCCAGGATTGGGATGTTGCCGTGCATCAGGGGGCTGTCCTGGTTGGCGGTGTCTTCCACGACCAGCCGCTTTGACGGGGTGACGCTCAGCCAAGCCCAGCCGCTCCCAAAGCGGCCCAGCGCCGCCTTGGTGAGGAGATCCTGCAACTTGTCGAAGTCGCCACAATGCGCCTCGATCTCCCTGGCGAGTTCACCGTGGGGCCGGCCCCCTCCATGGCGGGTCATAACCGTCCAGAACAACGAGTGATTGGCATGGCCACCGCCGTGATTGCGGACGACCGTGCGAATTTCCGCGGGCAGAGTGTCGATGGCCGCCACCAGCTCCTCGACGGTGGGACGGCCCAGATCATACCCCTCGATGCCCTTGTTCAGCGTGTTGACGTAAGTCGCATGGTGTTTGTCGTGATGGATTTCCATCGTGCGGGCGTCGACATGGGGCTCCAAGGCGTCGTAAGGGTAAGGCAATGGCAGCAGTTCGTAGATCATGTATTGTTCCTTTCAGGTGCGGGCAAAGGGAAGCACTGTCTCATGCCCCGCCGGTCCCAGGCCGCCAAGGCCGGGGGCAGAACGGCTTTTTTAACAGCTCTACATGTCAAAATAATAGCTCTCGGGGGCGTTTCGGCAAGATCCCCTTCCTCGAAGCGACACAGGAGCGGGTCAGGCGGCATGCCATCGTCAGGGGGACTGGCGGCCGGTGTGTGCGGCCCTACGCTGCTCCGCTAACGCTGAGATTCACCCAACCCGTCCAAAAAGACCTCGTGACGACGCTCCGCGTCGTCACGCACTACGGGATGCTCTGCGTCCCGCTCTTGGCGCAATCTGTTCCGGCACCGGCGACTGCGGCCGGCTCACGCGGAGCGTCGCAACAGGGCGTTCCCACGCCGGAGCGTGGGAACGAGAAGGCTGAAGGCTGAAAGCTGATCGCTGACGGCCGATCGCTGAAATCCGAGACCACGAGGCCCCAGCGGCGTGCCGCCAGGCTATCGTTCCAAGGACCGGCCGGACCTTTCAGAGCAGCCCGGCGAACTTCTGGATCATCCGGACGATGCCCATCCGCTGCTCGTACAGCAGGGTGAGTCCGGAGATCGCGTTGGCCGCCAGGGCCTCGCTCTTGGTCAAGAGGGTCACTTCCTCGTTTTCGTCGTAGCCATCCGTTTCGGTGATGGCACTTTCCAGCTCATCCTGAAAGTCGGAGAGGAGCCCCGAGGAGGAGGTGATCGCGGCGTTGTAAAAGCCGTCGACCGAGCCCGCCACGACTTCGACTTCTCCCATGGCCTCGTCGACGATGCGGAGGGCCCGGGACGTGTTGGCGTCGAGGCCGGAGTAGCTGCCGCGGGAGGCGATCTGGTCGAGCGTGCCGCTAAGGCCGCCGAGCTGAGCGGCCGCCAGGCCCGGAATCGCCAGCGTGCTAAGGTGGCTGAGACTGGTGGCCAGCGCAAACGTGAGCGCTTCGCCCGAAACCGTCATCGTGCTGAAACTGCCGGTGAATCCGGCGGCGAACTCGATCTCGTAAACGAAGCTGGTCTCACTACCCACGAACCGGTTGCCGTCGCCGGTGAGGGTCCGCCCGTTGATCACCGCCGTGGCATCGATGGCGGTCCCCGTGCCGGTGACGTTGAAGGTCCCTGAGGTGACGGCGACGCTGATGCCGGCGTCGCTGCCGTAGTCGACGGCGGTGAAGGTCAGCGTGTTGCCGACCGCCGCCGCGGTGACCCCGGTTTTGTGGCTGTTGTCGTTGATCCTCTGCGCGACGGCGGCCAAGGTGTCGGCGGTGGTCACGCTGATGCTCGCGCTTCCCCGCTCGCCGGTGAGAGTGAAGGTGGCGTCGACCGTCGGGTGGCTGGGGCTGCCGCCGTCGCCGGTGTACGCCAGTTGGGCCTGCGTGGCCGTCTGCGTGACGCTTCCGGAGATGGTCGGGCTGGACCCGTAAGGAATGGAGTGGACTCTGAGATCGCGGACTTGGCTCGGGCTGCGGCCGGAGACCACGAAATCGACGGATCCGTCGAGCAGCCGCCGCCCGTCGATCTGCGAGCCGGCCAAGGTGTTGATCTGGGTCACGGCCTCGTCGATGATCGCCTGCGACTCGGCCCGTTGCGAGGCCGTGAGGCTGCGGTCCTCGTCCTTCAGCAGCTCGGTGCGGATGGTGGTCAGTTGGGTCTGGATCTGGTCGATTGCGCTTTGCGTCTGGGTGACCATGCTGGCGGCAGCGGTGACGTTGCCCATCGTGGCATGGACCACGCTGAGCCGGCTTTGCAGCATGCTCAGGGCGACGAACGCCGAGGGGTCGTCCCGGGGGGCATTGACCCGCTTCTGCGTGGCCAGACGAAGGCTGTGGAGGGTGACGGCCGCGTTGGCTTCCGCCAGCCGGTTCAGCAGCCGGAGTTCCGTGCCCGAGAGGATGGCTCCGATGCGGCTCACGGCAACTCTCCTGCGGGCGGTTACCGCTTGAGTAACCAGGGAGTGAGGATGCGGACGGCCCGGCGGAGCATTCCGTCAGCAGCGGCGGCGTCGTCCACGCTGGCCATCAGGTACGAGCGAAGGCTGGTGAGGACCTCGCGCCCCCGGACCTCGAGGTCGGCCCGGCGGCGGTCGCGGCTTTTCCGCGGGCTGACCGATACGTGTACCCGGGTCCGAGAGATCGTGATCGGATGGGGCGAATGCGCGTCGGTTTTCTCAACCCGCTCTTCCTCGAAGCGCATCTGCACGCAAAACGCGATGGGCCGATCCGAGGCCCGCCGCAATGGCTCTTGGCAGTTGCCGTCGATCTGCACCTGGACCTGGTCCCCGTCGATTGTGAGGATCTTGGCGCAGTGGTCAGCGATGAACCCGCGGAGTTTCTCGATGGCCACGCCGATGGGCACGGGGGTGACGAGGGTTTGCTCGAGGACCAGGGGCTTGTGGTCGGTCTTGCCGAACCACCAGCCGCCGGTGCGTTCGGGCTTGTCGGTTTCGGAGCCGACGCCCAGTTGCATCACCCGGTTTCGGCCTTTCTGCTTGGCCAGAAGGAGCGCCCGGTCGGCGCGGCGAAGCATGGTCTCCGCGGTATCGCCGGCCTGCACTTCGGTCACGCCGAAGCTGGCGGTCACGGTGCGGCCGTCGAGCTTGGACTGCGGGAGTTGGCTGAACCGCTTGCGGACCTGCTCCGCCCGACGTGTGGCCGCAGCGTTGTCGCAGTCCGCACAGAGGAGCACGAACTCCTCGCCGCCGTAGCGGGCCACCAGGTCGCCCGGCCGGCAGGAATCCTTGAGGATCGTGGTCAGGCTCTTGATTACCTCGTCGCCTGCCGGGTGCCCGTAGGTGTCGTTGACCAGCTTGAAGTGGTCCAGGTCGCAGATGATCAGGCTGCAGGGGATCCGCTGCTGTTTGTGGGCGTTGACGAACATCTCGTGGACGCGGTCGAACTCGGCGCGGTTGGCCACCTGGGTCAACGAATCGCGGGTTGCCTTTTCGTGGAGGTTCTGGCACCGCTCCTCCAGCGAGGTCTCCGGGGAGGCGTCGTGCAAGAGCAGGATCGCGCCCAAGGCAACCCCCTCCTCGGCGACCACCGGGATCACGTGGCTGTCGACCGAGACCAGCTTGCCGCCCCGCCCTGCGATCGTCAACCGCCGCAACGACTGGGTCTTCGATCGCAGGGAACAGGCGACCGGGCAGTCCTCGTCGCCGATCCATTCGCCTTTCTCATTCTGGATGTTCAACAGCGTCGGCGACCACGACCGATGGCAGATGCTGGACGCGGTGATTCCCGTGAGCCGCTCCGCACCGTGATTCCACGAGACGATCCGCCGCCCCGCGTCGATAAACACGACGGCATCGTGCATGTTGTCCAAGAGCCGGGCCTCGAACAGGTTGGCGGCTTCGCCCCCGGCGGGGGCCGCCGGGGCGCCGCTCAGCTCCCAGCAGGAATCGGCCATCTCCGGGGCCAGGGCGCGCAGCCAGCGGCCGGCCACCTCGCGGCGGAGCTCCGACTGGTCGCACACCTGGAGCTCGACGAACTGCCGAACCAGCCCCGGATCGAACTGCGTGCCGGCGGAGTCGAAAAGCTCCCGGATCCCCCGCTCCTGCGACATCGCCCGGCGGAACACGTGGTCGCTGGTCATCGCGTCGAAGGCCTCGACGATGCTCAGTATCCGCGCCCCCACGGGGATCTCCTCGCCGGACAGCCGGTAGCCGCCTTTCGAGCCGTCGTACCAGGCCGCCACGTGCTCCACGGTTTGCAGGATCGCCGGCTCGGCGCATGCGCTGCGGAGAATTTCCAGCGACGTCTTGCGCGATTGCTCGATGATTCGCAGCTCGTCGGGGGCGAGCGGCCCGGGCTTCAGCAGGACCTGGTCCGGCACCCCGATGCACCCTACGTCGTGCAAGAGGGCCGCCACTTCGAGCACGTCCCGCTCGTGCGGCGGCAGCCCCAGCTTCAGCGCCCACGCCGAGCAGCTCAGAGCCACGCGCAGGCTGTGGTTGGCCGCGTCCGGGTAGCGGCACCGCAGCGCCGCAAACAGGCTGCTGGCGATCCCCAGGCGGACCTGGACCAATTGGTTGTCCACCTGGGGGCCGAGGACGCACGGGGCAACGGCGGGCGCCGGCGCGGCCCGGTCCAGCTCCTCCAAGAGCGCGCCGAGCTCGACCACGCGGTCGGCCGCAGGGAACCTTAGGTCCCCGCTGGTCGGCAGCAGCTCCGGTCCGGCCTGGGGAAGCGAACTCTCAGCCATTGGCGCCCGTCTTGTGCGGCAGAACTTCCAGAGGGGACCGGCATACGGCACAAAAAGAGCCTCAACGCCCGGACGTTCCGAGCCGTCCTGCCGGAAGAAGACCCCACTAGTGAAGGTTAGGTTACGCCTCATCCTGCGTCAAAACGGGGATCTCCCATGCCCTCGACGATGGACCATCGGGCTTGCGCTGGCCGCTCAGACGATGCCCTTTGGCAACACGCTGCGGTGCGAAAGCGGCCGCGTCGAGAAAAGCCGACGCCGCCTCCGGTTGGAATGACTGGCGGAATCGCTACAATCAACGGTGCGTAGCTGAGAGCGTGTTCGGAAAGGGTTATCAGCTTTCAGCTATCAGCGGCCAAGTGTCAGGTCTCAGCGGCGGTGTCTTGCTGAAAGCTGAAGGCTGAAAGCTGATGGCCGAAAGCTGATAGCTGATGGCCGAAAGCTGATAGCTGATGGCCGA
>CAYGZA010000387.1:0-5505 GCA_964354135.1 uncultured Planctomycetaceae bacterium | reverse complement strand
CTGGCCGCCAAACGGGCGTGTTCTGCCCGGCTCGGCAGGAGCCTCGCCCTCCCGGGATGATGAGACCCCGTTGAGACGCTCGACCGGTCACTCGCCCAGCACCGTGACGACGATCGTCCGCTGCCGGGGCCGGACGTCGCACTCCAGGTGGAAGATCTGCTGCCAAGTGCCCAGGGCCAGGCCTCCCGCAGCGACGGGCACCGTCAGCGACGGGCCCTGGAGGGTGGCTTGGAGGTGCGAGTGCCCGTTGCCGTCGTGCCAGGCCTGCTCGTGGCCGTATTGGCGGTTGGGCGGGATGAGGCGGTCGAGCATCTCTGGGAGGTCCCGCTCCAGCCCCGGCTCGAACTCGATCGTTCCGACCGCCGCGGTGCTCCCCACGGTGAAAACCTGGGCCAGCCCAGTCTTGATTCCCGAGCGGCGGACGACCTCGGCCACCCGGCCGGTAAGGTCCTCCATGTGGCGATGCCCTCCGGTTTCGATCGTAAAGCGTTCTTGATGGACCATGCTGCATCCCCATAAGGAGGGAATATCGAATGACCCGGGCTGGTTTCCGACTTTGTCGAATGTCCCGATTCTAGCAGGAATACGGGAGTCGCGAAGGCGGTCTGTGCGTGCGACATCGCGTTCCAGTCGCTAGGGGGGCGTAAGAGCGGGGAAAAGTGGGAAAGCGAAAGAGGAAAACGGGGAAGGGGAATGACTGAAGAGGTCTAATCTTCAATAGTATCATGGGGGAATGCGCAACAACCTGTTTTCATTGATGACCTCAATGCCAAACGACAACCGGCACGCGCCTCTTCTGCGCATGGAAAGCGTCGACAAGCGTTTCCACATGGGCGAGGTGGTGGTCGAGGCCCTCCGCGACGTATCGCTCGACATTTACGAGGGGGAGTTCCTGGTGATGGTCGGTCCGAGCGGCTCGGGCAAGACGACGATCTTGAACATCCTCGGCGGCATGGACTCGGTCAGCGGCGGCCGCGTCTGGTTCCGCGACCGGGAACTCACGGCCTTCACCCCGGCGGAGCTGACCCGGCATCGCCGCGAGACCATCGGTTTCATCTTCCAGTTCTACAACCTGGTGCCCAACCTGACGGCCCAGGAGAACGTCATGGTGGCCACCGAGATCAGCCGCCAGCCCATGGACCCGACCGAGGCCCTGCGGCTGGTCGGCCTGGAGGACCGGGCGGGCCACTTCCCCTCGCAGCTTTCGGGCGGCGAGCAGCAGCGGGTGGCAATCGCCCGGGCGCTGGCCAAGAACCCCGTGCTGATCCTCTGCGACGAGCCGACTGGCGCCCTGGACTTCACGACGGGCAAGCGGATCCTGCGGCTGTTGGTCGATCTGAAGACGTCGCTGGGCAAGACGATCCTGCTGATCACCCATAATGGGGCGATCGCCCCCATGGCCGACCGCGTGGTCCGGCTCCGCAGCGGGCAGGTCGTGGAAGTCCACCCGAACCCGACTCCGGCCTTGCCCGAGGAGATCTCCTGGTGAGCGCGCTGGACCGCAAACTGCTGCGCGACTTGAAGGCGGCCGGGGGGAGACTCCTGGCCGTGACCAGCATCATTGCGGTCGGGGTGAGCTGCTACGTGGCGTTGGGCTCGGCCTACTACAACCTCTCGGAGGCGAAGCGGGGCTACTATGCCCGGTGCCGCATGGCCGATTTTTCGATCGAGCTGAAGAAGGTCCCTCTGGCCGAGCTGGGCCCGCTGGCGGAGCTGCCGGGAGTGGCCGAGATCCGCCCCCGCATCCAGTCCTTCGTTGCCGTGGACATGGAGGACTCCGTCGAGCCGCTCAACGGGCTGGTGCTCTCGCTTCCCGACCGGCCGCAGCCGATCCTGAGCGACGTGGTGGTCCGCCGCGGCGCCTACTTCACCGACCGCCGCGAGAACGAGGTCCTGGTGAGCGAGTCCTTCGCCCGGTATCACAAGCTGAGCCCCGGCCAGTGGATCCACCTGGTGCTCAACAACCGGCGGCAAGATCTGCTCATCGTGGGGACGGCGATCAGCAGCGAGTTCGTCTACCTGCTGGGCCCGGGGGCGATCACCCCGGACCCCAAGCACTTCGGGGTCTTCTACGTGAAGCAGTCGTTCGCCGAGGACGTGTTCGACTTCGGCGGCGCGGCCAACCAGGTGCTCGGCCGCTTGGACGCCTCCGAGCGCGGCAATCCCCGCGAGGTGCTCCGCCGCGCCGAGCAGCTCCTCTCGTCGTACGGCGTCTTCACCACGACCCCGGTGGAGGACCAGCTCTCGAACCGCTTCCTGAGCCAGGAGATCCACGGGCTCTGGGCCTTCGCCCTGATTACGCCGACCATGTTCCTGGCCGTGGCGGCGCTGGTGCTGAACGTCCTCTTGACCCGGCTGACGCAGCAGCAGCGGGTCGTGATCGGCACGCTCAAGGCCCTGGGCTACTCGGACATGAAGCTGTTCTGGCACTTGCAGAGGCTGGGGCTCCTGGTCGGCGCGGTGGGGGGCCTTCTGGGCTGCGGCTTCGGCTATTGGCTGGCGGCGGGGATGACGGGGATGTACCGCGGGTTCTTTCAGTTCCCGCAGTTCGACAACCGGTTTTACCCCGGCATCCACGCGACGGGGCTGGCGATCAGCATCGGCTGTGCGGTGCTGGGGAGCGTGCAGGGGAGCCGGGCCGTGCTGCGGCTGAAGCCGGCCGAGGCGATGCGGCCGGCAGCCCCGCCCCAAAGCCACGCGGTGCTCCTGGAGCGTCTCCGCCGCTTCTGGAGCTCGCTGAGCTCCGGGTGGCGGATGGTGCTGCGGAACGTCTTTCGGAACCGCGTCCGCACGCTGGCCGGGGTGTTTGCCGCGGCGATGGGGGCCGCGGTGCTCGTGAACGCCGTGATGATGTCCGATTCGCCCGAGTATCTCATCGACTACCAGTTCCGCAGGGTCCTCCGGAGCGACCTGGACCTGACGCTGCGCGACGAGCGCGGCGAAGACGCCCTGCGGGAGGCCGCCCGGCTGCCCGGCGTGGACGGCGCCGAGCCGCTGTTGCGCGTGGCCTGCACGTTCCGCAACGGCCCGTGGGAGAAGAAGGGATCGATCACCGGCCTTGTGGCCGGCGGCCGGCTGACGATTCCCCGCGACGTGAAGGGCCGGCCGATCCGCATCCCGTCGGCCGGGTTGGCCGTGAGCCGCACGCTGGCCGACCTCCTGCACGTCCGGCGCGGCGACTTGGTGACCGTCGAGCCGGTCAAGGGGCTCCGCCGCCCGTGTGCCGTGCCGGTGGGCGAGATCGTCGAGGGCTATCTGGGGCTGGCCGTCTACGCCGACATCGACTATCTCGGCCGGCTGGTGAGCGAAGAGTATGCCGTCAACGGGGTGCAACTGGCGCTGGACGGCGATCCCGGCCACACGCGGGCCCTCTACCGCCAGTTGAAACAGATGCCCGCCCTCCAGGGCGTCGCCGAGCGCCAGGCGATCATTCAGGGCCTGGAAGAAACCGTCCTCAAGAACCAGTGGGTGGTCATCATCCTGATGGTCATTTTCGCGGGAATCGTCTTTTTCGGGAGCATCTTGAACGCCTCGCTGGTGAGCCTGGCCGAGCGGCAGCGGGAGGTGGCAACGCTGCGGGTCCTGGGCTACGGGCCCTGGCAGATCGGCAGCCTGCTGTTGCGGGAGAGCCTGATCGTCAACCTGGTGGGCACGGTGCTCGGGATGCCGCTGGGATACCTGCTCACCGTAATCACTGCAATGGCCTACGCCAGCGAGATGTTCCGCCTGCCGATCGTCACCACCCCCGCTACCTGGCTATCGACGCTGTTCCTGGGGATCGTCTTCGCTCTGGTGGCCCACGGCTTCGTGCAGCGGGCCATCCACCGGATGGATTGGCTGGATGCCGTCAAGGCACAGGAGTGATGACCCGGCACGCGCCGCGGAATCGCGGCGGCTGAATCGAGACTGCCCACTGCCTACTGGAAACCGCCCCATGAGACCGAGTGCTCGCTGGATCGCCGTCATGGTCCTGATTGCCGCCGTGCTCGTTTGGCTGGTGGCGGGATGGTTTTCGCCGGGCGCCGGCGTGGACGCGGTGCGCATCGACCGGGCCCGGATCGGGCAGTACGTCGACGAGCGGGCCTCGACCCGGCTTCCCCGGACCTACCTGATCACCGCGCCGTCGGCGGGACGCGTCGAGGCCGTTTCCGCGGTCGAGGGGCAGCGGGTGAAGAAGGGAGAAACGGTCGCGCGGTTCGTGCCCATCGACCTGGACCTGGCGGTCAGGGAGGCGGAAGCCGCCATCGAGCGGCTCAAGGCCGCCATCCACGAAAGCGGCGACACCGGCGTCGAAGAGACCGGCCTGAAGCAGGTCCGCGAGTACGTGAAGTCCACCGAGAAGACCGTCGCCGCCAATGCTAAGCGGATCGAATCCGCAAGGGCCCAGCGGGACTACGCGGTCGACGAATGGAAGCGCGTCGAGGATTTGTTCCAGAAGCGTGTCCGGACGAAAGAGGACCTGGATCGGGCCCGGACCCAGAAAATCCAGGCCGAAGCCGATTACGAGCAGACCGTCCTGAGCGATGCCGCCATGACCTTTCTGAAGTTGGCTACCGATTGGACGCCGGAGCTGGTCGAAAGGTACATCACCCGCAAAGGGCTCGGCAAGACGGTGCTGGAGAGGCAACTGGCCGAGGCGACGGTCCGGCTGGAGCAGGTGAAACTCCAACAGAGCCGCGGCACGATGACCTCTCCCGTGGACGGCGTGGTGCTGCACCGGTTCGTCACCAGCGAAGGCTTCTTGTCCGCCGGGACGCAGCTCTTGGAGATCGGCCGGCTGGAGGACCTGGAAGTGGAGGCCGACATCCTCAGCGTCGACATGCCCCACGTCAAGAAGGGCTACCGGGCCGAGATCTACGGTCCGGCGATCGGGCCCAAGAGTGCCTGGGGCTCCGTCGAGCGGCTCTACCCGGCCGGCTTCACCAAGATCAGCTCCTTGGGGGTCGAGCAGCAGCGGGTCAAGGTAATCGTTTGGCTGGATCGGGCGGAACTGTCCCGGCTGCAAAAGGAGCGAGGTCTGGGGGCGGGCTACCGCGTCCGCGTCCGCATCCACGCGCCCCCCAAGGACAACGCCCTGGTCGTTCCCCGCTCCGCCCTGTTCCGCGGGCCGAACCGGGTTTGGCAGCTTTACGTGGTCCGCGGCGGCCGGGCCAGAATCCAGGACGTCGAGCTGGGCATCCTCAACGACGAATTCGCCGAAGTGACCAAGGGCATCGCCGACGGCGAGCTGGTGGTCCCGTCCCCGGAAAGCACCCTTGCCGACGGTCAGCGGGTGAGCCCGGTTCTCCGCCAACAGCCCCGAATTGCGGCGACGACGGTTTCGGAAACGGCCCGCGGGAACGGGGAATAGCGCGGCGGGCTGGAATCAGTAGGGCGGGCGTCCCGCCCGCCGTCGAACCCGACCGGACGCCGTGGAGCACCCTGGACCGGCGAGACGCCTTAGTTTTACTCACATTTTCTCTGTTGGGCTATGAGGTAGCCGTCCAGCATGGCCTGGAGTTTCAT
>CAYGZA010000386.1:3125-5507 GCA_964354135.1 uncultured Planctomycetaceae bacterium | reverse complement strand
GGCAGATGTGATAGAAGGGCATCATCACCAGGGCCAGGAAGACGATCGCCGGAATCGCCCCGATCCAGTAGGCATGGTTCATCAGCATGCCGTGCTGGTAGGTGCTGCTGGAATAACCGATCGTCTCCTGGGAGCCAAGATTCGTCGAGATGAACGCCAGGCCCGCCACCCAGGCCGTCATCCCGCGCCCGGCGAGGAAAAAGTCCTCCCCGGTCTTGGCAAACCGCTTCAAATAGACGCCGATCCCCAGGACCAGGACGAAGTAGAGCACGATGATCGTCATATCGACCCAGCTTAGGGCGATGATCGACTTCCCGGCCGTTTCGGCAAACAGAAAGGTTCCATTCATGTTCGTGACCTGATCATGGGATTGAGAGTTGTAGGGCGGAAAGCCCAGGGGCTGCAACCCCTGGGCTTTGGCCGCTTTACCAGGGACCCTACTTCATCACCGACCGGACCTTCGGCAGTACGGCCGCGTCGATGCTGGCGTCCGTATCGTCGGCAGTCACTCCGTCGAAGAGGTACCAGTCTTCCCGGTGAGCGACCGAGCCGCCCGGCGGCAGCTTGGCCAACGGGCCCAGGCTTTCCAGCTCCAGCATGGCGGCATTGGTGAACGTCTCAAAGTTGCAGCCGTGGTCCGGATACGTGGCTCCCTGCTGGTAAACGACCTTCTTGACGAACAGATGTCCGTCGCGCAGGTAGGCGCCCCAGTTCTGCTGATTGCTCATCCCGATCTTCAGGGGCTTGGTGGCTGCCGGGTCCTGCTTGAGGATGAGGTACTTGCTCGTGAACGCCCACCGCGGGTCCTGCAAGTTCGTATAGGACCAGAGCACGAGGGTCCGCGTGGGCAGATAGAACTTCTTGTCGATGACCTGACCCGCGAAGTCCGGGATGTCCGGGTGCGGGGAATAGGGCTCCTGCGGGAAGATGGCCTTCCCCTTCGGTGCCATGACCGTCAGGGTCCAAGGGGCGACTTCGATGTCCCACAGATTGTGATTCGTCAGCCTGTGGACCACGGTCACATGCGCCCCCTTGGGTGCCAGGGTGATTTCCATCTCCTTTTGCACGCCGTTGGTGCCCTCGACGGGCTGGATCAGCCGCAAGGAGTTGCCCTGCTGAACGGCCTTCACGGGCTGGCTGTCGGGAAAGTAGGAACGGGGCTTGGCCTCCGGGGCGAGCCAGAGACGGTGTCCGCCGAAGGCCAGCCACTCGCTGGAATTGGTCTTTCCCAACTGCTCCGGGTCTTCGAAGAACTCGTTGTCCTTACCGACAAGACCGAACCGGATGACGCGCGGGCCCACGTCGGTGGTCGCGACCAGCTCCACGGCCCCGTTCGACATACGAATCGAGTTCGGCCAGCCCCCATAAGCGACTTTTTCCATCTTCGTCCCCCGTTCTGCGGCAAAAAGAGAGGCCCATAACACTCCCAGAAGAAACACGAGCAACGAGGTAGCTAGTCTGAGACTGAAAACGCGCATGCTTCATTACCTCCTACGGTACGAGTTGTTCAACAACGTAGGTTATGCTTCAGCATAACGAGACGCCACGACGCACCTGTCTGTCCGTCCAAATCGCGCTCGGCGCGGGTCTCCTGACCCCGCCGCAATTGGTCTCCCTGTCTCACCCCTCATCCTACGCATTATCGGTTCACCAGTCGATCACGCTCAGAATAACATCCTGGCTGCCTTTGCCGTCGGCCAGCCAACAGGCGGCGGATGAGAAACGCCAGTGATCGGCGCAACTCACCAGGCCCTTGCGGCATGGGTTTTCATGGAGGTAGTCGAGTTTCACCTTCCAGAACGACTCCGTCTCCAATTGCTCGGGATGCCGCGTCGGTTGCCAGAAGCGGCGCTCCCGGTCGGGCGTGCGGTGCAGCTCTCCCGACCCCGCCGCCTCTCGGAGGGTCCGTGCGAAGCACGCCGGCATGTTCCGCTCACAGAAGTCCGCCAGTTGTCGGCCCGTGAACTTGCGAAAGTCGGTAAGCGTGTTCTCGAGCGAGTTCGCGTCCAAGGTCGCGTGAAACATGATCGCGTGCATGTGCGTCGGCATAATGACGTACGCGTTGGTCCGGAGTCCTTTGTTGCGGTGGCAGGAATTCAGACTCTCCGTGACGATCTTGCAGGCACTCTCCGAGACGAACACCGGCAGCCACTCGACCACACTGAAGGTGAGGAAGAACACCGCACCATCGGAGTGGAAGCGATACCGTTCCATTGGGTAGCCGACTCACTCGCAACTGGTTGGATGCAGCACGCATGGCACGCGAGGTCGGGGGACCTGCGGTCCACGGCACGGCGGGGTCTGGAAACCCGCGCCGAGCGCGCCTGACCCGCGCCGAGCGCGCCTGACCCGCGCCGAGCGCGCCTGACCCGCGCCGAGCGC
>CAYGZA010000386.1:0-3025 GCA_964354135.1 uncultured Planctomycetaceae bacterium | reverse complement strand
GATATGCTGAAGCATAACCTACTTCTGCTCCTCAAAGATCAAGTAATCCAGCCCGAACATGTACCCCTTGACCGCCTTCTCATTGGCCCCGACGATCTCCACCGTGAGCTTGTGCTCTCCCGCGGTCAGCTCGTGGGTGCCCAAGGGGACCGGCGGGTCGGTCGGGATCACGCCGTCGTTGAAAAGGTCCACGGGCTCGCCGGCCGTCTTGCCGTCGATCGATAGCTGCACGATGCCGTAGTCGACGGCCTTGGTCATGACCGCCTTCACTTCGTACTTCCCGGTCTTCTTGACCCGGAAGATCAACTCGAGCTTGTCGTTCGGCTTGGCATCGGTCCACCAGAGTTGATCGTTATTGCGCCACCGGCCGTCGCCGTAGCCGCGCATATCCTGGGTCTTAACGTCGCCCGGCGGCGTGCCGACCACCTTGAACCCGCCCGCGGTGACCGGCGGTTTGGCGTAATAGCCGTGCCGCTCGTCGACCGGGGCCGGCTTGATCGGGTCCGCGCCGCCCGGGGCGAGATACCACGCGACCGTGGAGGCGAAGAGCGTGCCGTTGGAGTTCGGGAAGTACTTCTCGATGCACCCCTCGAACGACTTCTGGAAGGGGACGTTATCCACAATGTGCCAGCGGAGCACCGACTGGTGCCCGGCGTTGTTTTGGGTCATGGTCTGGCAATGGAACGGCTTTTGGAACAGGTGCGGGTCGCCCCAGGCGTACCCGAAATAATCCTCCGAGCCGGTCCCGATCGTCGAGGGGAACTTCTCGCCGTCGACAAAGAACTTTTCATCCCCCTCGCCCCACCAGCCGCCCCGCGGGTTCCACACGTGGAGCATCACGCCGCAGAAGCGTCCGCGCCCTTCCGAGCGCACCATGACCCAGTCGGGCCAGCGGTCCTTGCTCAAGGGAAAGATGTCGCGGTGCCACTTGCAGTGGAAATGCCCAAGCTCGCTGAAAGGCCGTGAGAGCGGGGCATGACTGATCTCAAACGCCACCTTGCGCTCGGTCTGGTCGTCGCTTGCCAGCTCAACGACCGCGCTCTTGGCAAAGGGCATGTACCACAAGGCATAGGCGCCTTCATCGGTCATCCCGGTGGGGAGCGACTTGTACTTGTTCACGCCCGGGGCGGTGCCGAAAAAGTCGCCCAGCGGGCACCACACGGCCGGCTCCTCCGCGCCGTCCCAGGTGATCCGTAGCGCGAGCTTCCGCAGGGCGGCCATCTCGTCCTCGCGGTCCTTGAACGACATGTCGCCGCGGATTGCCGTGATCGCCCGCGGCCCGGTCAGTTGAGCGATTCGGACGGTCTGCCCGGCGCCGACGGTCGCCGTGTTGCGGACCACTTCCTCCCCTTGCCGCTTCCCGGCCGGGTCGGTCCCCATCCGCTCGGCGAAGTAGTCGTTCACTTCCTTCAGCACCGCCGCGTTCTCCTTGACCAGTTCCGGGCTGAACGTCGGAACCTTCGTCCCCTTGGGATACGTCACGTAGTTGAAATGGAAATACGCGCCCCACTTGTCCTCGGCCACGATCTTGCACGACTTCTGGTACGGGATCGGGAAGTAGAGGTTCTGCCCGCGCGAGCCCACGTCCTCCAGCCGGTACGAGAGCTGGGGGTAATTGAACGGCTCGTGCTTGCCATCGAAGTAGTCCTTAAACGGCATGTCCACGACCGGCGTTTCGCTGCCGTCCAGATAGATCTTCACGCGGCCGGCCTCCGGTAGTGCCGACCAGATGCGGAAGATGCAGCCCGGCCCTTCCATCTCGGCGAAAACCGACAGGTTGCCCTCGCGGCGGATGATGCCCTCGCCGTCGCCGTTGGCGTCCCACTTGACGTACTTGCCCGACGCTTCGTCGTACTTGCTTTCCCGGTCGTAGCTGGACCACTGGGCGCAGGTCTCTCCTGGAGCCGGCAGCACTGCCAACCGCTCCAGGCTGTTGAGCTGCTTAACGAGGTCGGCATACGAAAGTGTTTCTTCGGCGTGGACGAGCTGGCAGAGCCCCGCCACGATCGCCGCCGCCGCCACGACCTCCAGGCCCATCCTCACGACACGCGCGAAACCGCTCATGGTTCTCCCTCCTGTCCACAATGTGCCCCATGTCCAGAGACTTCCGAAGTCTTCAAGACTTCGGAAGTCTCTCCAATCCGACCAACGGCGGGCAAGCCCGCCCGCTACGCGGTTCTCACATTCTCACGATCTCATGATCTCACATTCTCACCTCGATGGATTCACCCTGGGCGATGGTCTTCCGCTCGGCCAACGTGATCATCACCCGGCGGCCGTCTTGTATGGCTTCCGCGGGGACCTGCTTGCCGGCGACAGTGACCGCAATCTGGCCGACTTTGGCATCCTCTGGCATCTGGAAGGCCAACGTCTTGACGGTCAACGTGCCCCACTTCACGTCGATGCGATTGCGCTGCCAAATGCTCACTGCGTTAGGGGCGACCCGGTCTGAGCCTCGCCGCTGACTGATCGTACCCCAACCTTCCGCCGACGTGAAGGCCGCCCGGAAATCGTCCGGCGAAATCCGCGGGGCGAAACCGAGATGGCCCTTCGGCCCGTGGTACTCGAACCCGCACAGGGCCAAGAACACCCCGTGGCTTGCCATCGCCCGGGAATAGTGGTCGCCGCACTCGATCTCGTTCCAGGGGTTGTGCTTTGCCGGGTGATACCGCTCGTGGACGCCGCGGCAAACGGCCAGGGCCTCGGTGAGCATCCCATCCCATACCATGTTGCCGGCGACCTGGTATTCGATGCCGGTCCACACCTCGTCGCGGTAGAGGACCGACTCGGGCCCGAGGTGCTTCGACTTCGGCCACGTGCAGGTGAACAGGCCTGCCTCGCCCGGCCGGGCAAACCACCGCTGCGGCGGATGGGCCTTGTTCTGCGGGCCAACGTCCGGGGCCCAGCAGTATTTCCAGATCGCCTGGAGGGCCGAGCGGACCTTGTCCTCGGGATAGACGTACCCAAGCCCGACCTGGTGGGCCCAGCCTTGGCCGAAAAGCTGATCGGCCAGGCAGCCGTCGGC
>CAYGZA010000385.1:0-5537 GCA_964354135.1 uncultured Planctomycetaceae bacterium | reverse complement strand
ATACGGCTTCAAACACCAAACGGGGGTGACCTCGTATTACTGACACTTGGCCCCTCATCCCTCATCCTTCATCCCTTTTCGCACCCCCCTTGGCGACTGGGTTGCAGCGTGGGTATACTGCTTGGTCACCGTCAGTACTTGGTCCAAAGCCCACGGGTTGCAACCCGTGGGCTTTGGGAAGCCTGAGCCCGCGTTGGCGCGGGTCCCGACCCCGCTTTGCCGCACCCGAAACGAGCCCATGACCCGCATTGCAATCCTCGGTGCCACCGGCTACACGGCCCTGGAACTGATCAAGCTCTTGCTGCGCCACCCCGAGGCGGACATCGTGACGCTGACCAGCCGGCAAGAGGGCAGCCCGCACATCGCGATGATCCACCCATCGCTTCACGGCCGGCTCGACCTCTCGATGGAGGATCTCGGCCCAACCGAAGTCGCCAGCCGGGCGGAGTGCGTTTTTAGCTGTCTTCCGCACGGCGCCAGCGCGTCGGTGATCCCCCATTTGCTGGATGCCGGCTGCCGCGTCGTCGATTTCAGTGCCGATTACCGGCTGAACGATCCCGAGGTGTTCGCCCAGTGGTACGGCCAGAAGCACCAGGACCCCCAGCGGTTGGGCAAGGTGGTGTACGGGCTTCCGGAGCTGTTCCGCGAGAAGATCATCGGGGCATCGCTGGTGGCCAACCCGGGCTGCTATCCGACCTCCGCGATTCTCGCCCTGGCCCCGCTCCTGAAGGCCGGGCTGATCGAACCGGAAGGGATTGTCGTGGACTCCAAAAGTGGGGTGTCCGGGGCGGGACGCACGCTGAAACTGACCACTCATTACCCCGAGTGCAACGAGAGCGTTTCCGCCTACAACGTCGGCCGCCATCGCCACACCCCGGAGATCGACCAAGTGCTCAGCACCATGGCCGGCAGCAAGGTCGAAGTCGTTTTCACGCCCCACCTGATTCCCATGGACCGGGGGATCCTGACCACCACGTATAGCCGGCCCGTCGGCGAGCTGGCGGAAGAGAAGCTGCTCCAGACCTTCCGCGACTTCTACGCCGACGAGCCGTTTATCCGCGTGATCGACCATCTGCCGGGGACCAAGGACAGTGCAGGGACCAACTGCTGCGACATCACGGCCCGGATCGTCCGCGGCCGGGTCATCACGATCAGTTGCCTGGACAACCTGATCAAGGGGGCATCGGGGGCTGCCGTTCAGAACTTCAACCTCATGTACGGCTACCCCGAAACCACCGCCCTCTGAACCTTGGTCTTCGCGATGTGTCTGTTTCGTGATCCTGACATTGAGGCTCAACGCGGCCTTTGGCCGTAGCAGAAGCGATCAGCCGTCAGCTATCAGCTTTCAGAACGTCGATGGCCGAAAGCTGATAGCTGATAGCTGATAGCGCTCAATGCCGCGCGTGGGACGACTTGGACTCCAACGTGAGAAGCTGACATCTAATGGCAATCCGCGTTCCCAAGGGGTATTTGGTGGCCGGCGTCCATTGCGGGCTGAAACGGGACCTGCGTAAGCCGGACCTGACGCTGGTCGTTTCCGAGACGCCGGCGGTGGCTGTCGGGGTTTTCACGCAGAATCTGGTGTTTGCCGCCCCGGTGGCCCTGGACCGGCAGCGGACCCCCAGCGAGCGCATCCGCGTGGTGGTGATCAACTCGGGATACGCAAACGCCTGCACCGGCCAGCGTGGATTCGAGGACGCCTGCCAGATGGCCCGCCTGGCGGCCCAATCCTGCGGGGCGGAAGAGGACCAGGCCCTCGTGCTCTCTACCGGGGTGATCGGGCACTATGTGCCCATGGACAAGATTGCCCTGGGGGTCAAGCTCGCCGCGGCGCAGCTTGGGTCCGACGAAGACGCCCTCGTCTCCGCCGCCCGCGGCATGATGACTACCGATACCGTCCACAAACTGGCCGGGCGAACCATCTCCCTGCGGCGCCGCGAGATTCAGGTCACCGGCATGGTGAAGGGGGCCGCGATGATGGGACCCAACCTGGCCACGATGCTCGGCCTCATTATGACCGACGCCGTGCTGGATACTGCCTCGGCCCGGGCCGCCTTGGCGGACGCCGTGGCCGATAGCTTCAACTGCATCAACGTCGACGGCCACGTGAGCACCAACGACACGGTCCTCTTGCTGGCCAACGGGGCGGCCGGCGGGGGCCTCCTGACCGGGGATGACCTGGTATCGTTCAGCCGGGCCCTCAATGACCTCTGCGCCGAGTTGGCCCGCTCGATCCCCGCTGACGGGGAGGGCGCAAGCCACCTCATCACAATCGAGGTTTCCGGCTGCTCCAGCCGCGAAGCGGCCCTTCAAGTCGCCAGGACCATCGCCAACAGCCCGCTGGTGAAGACGGCCGTCTGTGGGGCTGACCCAAACTGGGGGCGAATCGTCTCCGCGGCAGGCTATGCGGGCGTCCCGTTCGATCCAGACCAGGTGACCCTGCACCTCAACGGGCACCTCCTCTATCAAGGGGGTACGCCGGTCGATTTCGACGCCAAGACCGTCTCTGACTCGATTCGCCACAACCGCGATACCTTGATCCAGCTCCAATTGGACGAGGGAAACGCCCGCGGCCGGTTCTGGACCACGGACCTGACCGCGGAATACGTCCGGCTGAACGCGGATTATCATACTTAGCGGCGGTCGTTGCTGAAAACCGGCCTTTCTGCGCCGCCTCGATCGGGGTACACTTCCCCCGCTCGATCAGCCCAACACGTGTCTTCGCAAGGAGGCGGCATGGACACCCAACGGCTCCCTTCCGGGCCACGCTTGTCCGTGGCGATGATCGTCGGCGACGACCAGCAGGTAGTGGCGTCCAGCCTCCGCAGTGTCTGGCCCGTGGCCGACGAGATGGTCGTCTTCGATGCCGGGTCCACGGATCGGACCGCGAAGATCGCCCAGGCCATGGGCGCCAAGATCCTCACCGGCCTTTGGCAGGACGATTTCGGGGCCGCCCGCAACCGGGTGCTGAAGCAAGTCACGGGGGACTGGGTACTCTGGCTGGACGCGGGGGATTGCCTGGCAGACGACTCGGCCGCTCTGCTCCGGAGCTTTCTGGATCAGTGCGCCAGCGCGAATTGCGTCTACCGCGTGATGGTCGAGGCCCCACCGGCCGAGCCGGCGGCGTCGCCCGAGCAGTCGGCGCAGATCCGCCTGGTGCCGAACCGCCGGGACCTGCGGTTTGAGGGCCGGGTCCGCGAAACGCTCAAGCCGGCGATTGAGGCTGCCGGGCTCGAAGTGCTCTTGGCCCCGATCAGGATCCTCTGCGATCCCCGCCGGCACGATCAGGAGCACAAGGCTCGCAGGGCCCGCCGCAACCTGGACCTCGTCGCGCTGGACAACGCGGACGATGCGTGCCAAGTCCGCCTGCTCTTGGCGCTGGGCGAGTCGGCCGGCGACCTGGAGAATCGCCCCTTGGCCCGGCAAGCGTTCGCTGAGGCCGTCCGTATCGCTCCACGCGGGTCCACGGAAATGCTCGAGGGCTATTACGGCCTCCTGGCCGGCCTCGACGATGATCCCGAGGACCCGGCGGGGCAACTGACCGTGTGCCTGGAGGCCCTCGCCGTCTATCCCCTGGATGCCCAGTTGCTCTCCGCGATGGGCAACTGCTTGCAGGCCAGGAATCAACTGGCACTGGCTGCCCGGGCGTTCGACCTCGCGATGGGGCACGGCCAGATCAACCTGGAGACCTGGCACCTCCGCGACATCGCCGAAGTGGCCGCCGCGTGCTTGGCCCTCACTCTCCAGCTTTCCGGCGAGGACGATCGGGCAACGACGGTATTGAAGGAATCTCTGGAGCGGCATCCGAGCTCGATCCACCTCCGCCGCCACCTGATCGACCTGCACGTCAAACGCGGAGAACCCGAAGAGGCCCTTGCCGCGGCGGAGGGGCTTTCCCTGGGGCCCGACCAACGCGAGCCGTTCCGCAGCGCGGTTCGCGGTGCGTGCAGGGCCGCGGCGGGTGATTGGCTCCCCGCCCTCGGACACCTCCAGAGCGCCTACGCGGCCGGCTGCTGCGATCCCTTCTGCCTGCGTTGGCTCTGTGTGACGTTGCTCTCCAACGGCCGGACGGAAGCGGCCCTGCCGGTTCTCCGCCAGTGGCAGGTATTGGAGCCTAACAACAGGGAACTCCAAGCCTATCTCCGTGCGGTTCAGACGGTGGGCCCTGCGGCGACGGCCCCCTCCGCTTCTGCCCCGACCTCCGAAGGCACGCGCTGGCTCCGCATCGACCCGGGGACGACGGTCACCGACGTGACCCCCATTCAGATGCCGATCATCAGCCAGACTTTGTCGGCCGATTGGGGCAACACGCCCAGCGGCTCGGACTGCATCACGAGCTGAAATGCGCCTCCCGGCTCGCTTCCCGGCGGCAGATCCGGTATTACCGTTCTCCGCGGCATCAATCAGAAGCACCCGCCCCGCATTTGCCATTTTTCCCATGCTGTCTATATTGACATCGCCGGCGGGCCCCATAGAGTAGACATTGGAGGCCCACGGCACCGATTGCAGGAGGCAGGTGGTGGGTCTCGTGAACGTGGCTTTCTCACCCCCGTGTTTTGGGCAGGGCCTTCGATCTCGGACGGCCCTGCCCGCTTCTTTTCTCCCAATCCTGTTGGATCATTTTGCCGCCGCAATCAGGCCGCAGACCTGCCCCGGACCCAGGCCGGCCCCCCGCCGAATCGGTGGCAGAAAAGATTGGTTGACAAATCGCCGGGCGTCGACTAACAACAGGGCGTTAGGAGCCATGCCGCGTGCGCCGGAGGGCCTACGACGTCTCCACCGCCGGCCGGGCTTCCCCGCGTTTTCCCCAAGGGCTGGTTGAACAGTCGAGGAATCTGTCATGTGGCTCGAACTTGGACCGACAGGACGGCCGGACGGCGGCTCGCACCGGAGCGGCGCCGCGACAATCGCTCCCGATCCGATAGGGCTGGGGCGCACCGGCGGCGTGCAATGCGACGCCGAAGAAAACGATTTCGACGACTTCGACGAGGAGGACTTCGACGACGACTTCGACGACGACTTCGAGGAGGAATTCGACGAAGATCTGGACGAAGACCTCGACGAAGGCGAACTCGAGGAAGGACCGATTGAGGACGAGGACGAAGAGGTCGACGACGAAGGCGCGGCCTTCGACAGCGACGACGAAGAGATCGACGACGAGGACTTTGAGGACGCCCCTTGACCCTCCGCGGGCCCTGCGTTGACCGAGCCGCCCGCCGAGGTGTCTCGCGATTCCTGAGGAACGAGCCGTGCCTGAGCTGGCCGAACAGATCCGGGAAGCCGCAGACGCGATTCGCCGCCAATGGTCGGGCCGGCCGCAAGTCGGGATCATCCTGGGAACCGGCCTGGGCAGCCTGGCCGGGCAGATCGAGACCGAGGCGGAGCTGGACTATGAGACGATCCCCCATTTTCCCCGCTCGACCACCATCGGGCACACCGGCCAGTTGGTATGCGGCCGGCTGCAAGGGCTCTCGATCGTGGCTATGGAAGGCCGCTTCCATGCCTACGAAGGCTACTCGTATCAGCAGATCACGTTT
>CAYGZA010000384.1:0-5537 GCA_964354135.1 uncultured Planctomycetaceae bacterium | reverse complement strand
TTGTGAAGACCTTCATTGCAGGCTCTCCGATATCTCACTCGCTTGGTTTCCGTTGCGCCGCGGCGGGACCGTTGGGTCCAGCCGAAGCTCTGAGGCCCCTTGCTCGCCGACTTGCGGCTGTCACGCGTTCCCTCCTCTTGACAGCCCGGCCTTTCGGCCGGTCCGCGATCATCTGGGTCGGGGCCCGACGTTACTCGCTTCATTGCGGCTGTGGTTCAGCTCCTTCTGACCCACGCCATGTTCACTCTATCGACTGCCGTGGTATCCGGAAGTCAGCGAAAATCCGTAAAATAGAGAAGGCACGTTTCAATCTGCTTACCACAAATTCCACGACTGCGCGGCACCACGACCCGGGACACCCAATCCGTTGGAGAGAAACGTGCAGACAGTCCGGCACTTGCGCTCGCCGGACCGGCAAGGCATGGCCTTCTCGGCAGGTTCCCCCCTTTCGGCCGCATCCACCTGGCGGATCGTCTCCTTCACTTACTCCGTTGTGGAACGAGCCTTCCGATCATTAGTTTCGATTCGCTACCGCGTGCGACTTTAGAAACTTTCACCGATCGTGACGACGGCTCCGGTTTTAGCGGACTTAGCGGACCTGCCGGCCCCGCAAGCTGGGCAAGCCTTAACGGTGCAAGTCGTTGCGGGACTTGACGTTGACCCTGCTGGAGGGGCCAAGGGGGAGGGGAGACCGGTAGGGTGCGTGCTCGCACGCATGCGGGAATGTCCATCATCTCCGCGCAGAGCGGCAGCCTCTTGTCCCCACCGCCGGACGCCTTCCCAATGCACGGGCTGTCGACAATGAGTTGCCGATTCAGTCCCGAAGGGACGGATTGGTTCATCCGGCTGAAGCGTACCTGGGGTTGAAAAAGTGTGGACATGCTTATCCCATAAGGGGTTGCGCAAGCGACCCTTGAAACGGGAGGATTCAGCATGTCCACGAGTTTATTGTACCACGGATTTGGCATCCGTGGCTACCGGTATGTTCGCACCGAATACATCGAGGGCGGGGTAGTGTTCAGCATCGTGCAAGACCCGAAGAGGTGTCGTTGCCCAGTACGTCCTGGAACTGGCGAGGATGATGACCCTTCGGGATGTCGCCCTGCACTGGGGCGTCAGTTGGGATGATCAAGACCATGAAACGTCAAGCCTACGGCTTTCGTGACTACCAGCTCTTCATCCTGAAAATCTATGCAATCCACGAATCCAGGTACGCTTTAGTCGGATGAACCGGATTTTCTTGGGGGGGGCCCGCCTATTGGCTTGACTTCCCTGGGCCGCCCATTCAGACTCACGGCAGCGCCGTTAGGCTGAGTCCGGCGTGGACTGGACCATGAACGGATACGTTTTCTGAAGTGTCGTGCAGGAGGGCCACTCAGGATCGCTCGGTTGCTGGTAACTGCCATGGCGGTTTTGGGCATCCAAGCGGGCGCCATTTGCCGTGGCGAAGCACGGGAGCCCCCAAAACCATTCGCCGAAGACTCGCGGTCCTGGAAGAGCCAAGTGGAGAGCGACTGGCTTCGGCAGGCGGGCACGATGGACGATCCGGTCAAACTGAGGGCAGCGACTGCCCGCGCTATGCAGTTGGCCCAGGCGACGCTGAGGTTCGTCGAGCGGAGTGCGCCTCGCCCTGCGCTGGCCGCGAAACTCAGAATCCTGGAAGGCAAGGCCGCCGGCGCGGGCGACGGCGCCGACTGGAAAGCCCTATACTTGGAAACCCGCTGGCTGCGGCGGCGAGTCCTCCTATCCCACCCGCTCCTGAGCTTCGACCGCCTGCTGATCAATAAATGCCCGCCGCCAATGATCTCGCATATGTGTGACCAGTGCCTCGGCCGCTGGAGCTGCCCCGGACCGGGGCTTTGCACTGTCGATTCGTGGGGCGAAGACCCCCAGGCGCGACCGCTGCTGGAAGGCAGACTGCCGGTCGGCTGCGTGCTTCATCCCGACCTGTCGTTCGATGCGAGGCGGGTGATTTTCAGTTTCTGCGATCACACGGTCCAAGGGATAGACGCGTGGGATTCGCAGCGCGAGTTCCTGTTGAGCACGTTGAGCGCCTATGCACTCGCCGGAAACAAGCAAGGTCGCCTAACGCCTGACCAACGCGCTACCCTGACGCGAGCGATCGAGCACATTCGCGAGGCCGGCCGGCGACGGTTTTTCATCTATGAGGCGGCTCTCGACGGTTCGAGCATCAGGCAACTCACCGGAACCGCGTCGGACCCCATGGCCGGTTGGCACGGCCGGCAGACCGCGCTGATCGAAGACCTCGACCCCTGCTATCTGCCCGGCGGGGGCTTCGTGTTTGTATCCACACGGTGCCAAGCCTTCGGGCGTTGCCACTCGGGCCGGTACGCGCCCTGTCTGGTCTTGTACCGGGCCGACGCCGACGGGTCGAACATCCGCCGCATCTCTCCGGGCGAAACGAACGAATGGGAGCCCAGCGTGCTGCCTGACGGGCGAGTCATCGAGGTCTCTCCTTGCAGTTGGGCAACGGGATTCTCCGGGCCGCACAAAACGGACCCTATCCACCAACGAACTTGCCCTAGGATATCCCGAACCCTTGGCCAGTGCAAATGGCACGGCCTCGTCGAGGTTGTGACACGGTCTGTCAGAAAGAGAAGGAGACGTACGGATGACGTCGGCAGTCTTTGCAGCGGGCGTGCTGATGGGTTTCCTGGCCTCCGACGGCGACGTAGTGGTCTCTAGCCCGGCAGACGGGGCCATCCGGCACACGCCCGATTTCGCCGTCGGCAAGAGCCCTTACGTCGAAGGCGGGACATACCTTTGGGCCCCTTCACGCTTGCCAGGAGCCCTGCCCGGCACGATTCGCGTGGCCGCGCCGGCCGGACGGTACTACGTGTATCTTGCCTGGGTGCGACACCCCCAGGGCGCCAAGGACGTCCGCGTGCGGCTGGGCGGTCTTGAGGTCAAGCTGGACCAAACCCGGCTGGCGGGCGGCCGTTGGCCCGATGAGTTCGATCGGGACGACATGCCGGAGTACCAGGGTCTCACAACGTCCGGGCTGTTCCGGTTCTCGGACAGGCCCTTGGACCTGCGGGAGGGCGATGCCCTAGAGATCCTCCGCTCCGACACGACGCCGAATACCGTGACCTCGCTGGACTACGTGGTCTTTTCACCGTCGCTCTATCTGGACGACTTAGGCAACGACGCCACGTGGTCCGGCCGGCCAACCGTCAATCTGAAGGACTATGGCGCCGTGCCCTCGGGGAGTATCGGTTTCGGCATTGCGATCCTTAAGGCCGAGCAGGCCGGTGCGACCATCGAGTGGAAGGTGCCCGCCGAGGGAGTGTTCCTCTTGTCGGCCGACCCGAACCGGGGGCCCAATCGGGCCGAGACCGCACCGCTGGAAATCATCTTTCCCGGCGGGCGCATCGCGAGCTGCCCGTTGGCCGGAAAATCGGGGCAGTTCGGGCGGGCCGGGTGGCAAACGATCGGCCTGTTCGAGGCCGCCCGAGGGACCACAATCCGCTTGCGGCCGGCCAAGGCGGGAATCCTCTGCCTGGATCTTCTCCGGCTGACGCCCGTAGAGAAGTCAGCACTCGCCGGCCCGGAGGAGAAGCGTTTCGATAGCTTCACGGTGCAGTGGGAAGCGCCGTCGCCCGAGAAACCTTGGCTTCGCGAAGTCCGCATCGTGCCTGCCGCCGGAACCGAATCGACCAGCGAGCCCATGGGCCCGCAGGAGGGCATGCCGCGCGGCGCCCGCGTTCGCATGGCCCGGCAGCGGCTTCCCTTGCTCGGAAGCGACGGCATGCTCGGGATGTCGCTTCCGGCGGCCGGCTCCTTCCGGGTCGAGTTGGCCGACGACTACGGCTTCACTCTCTCCGCGGAGTTGCTCCGCCGGGAGCCGTTTGTCTGGCTGAGGGACCTGGGGATATTCGCCTGTGCCCAAGGCGATTTCGCATCGCACAAGGGAGCGCGGGGAGCATTGGCCGCCAAGGTCGAGGCCGCAAGAAAAGCGCCTTTCCGCTCGACGAGCGAACAGTACCTCGCCTGGACCGGCTACGACGAGGCCCGGCCGGGGCAGGACGACCGGGCGTTTGAATTCGCCTACCGGACGCCGCGTCCTCGGGGACCACGAGTGGGCGAGGCGATCGCCGCCATGCCGGAAGTGAGCTACCGGTACTTCTGCGACCGCGTGCCCGACGTGAAACACCGCCGGATGTTCCTCGGCTGGCCCAATGTCTGCCAGGAGTTCTACGTGCTCTCAAGCGGGAGCATCGGCACGGGTTCCGGCTCCGCCCTGGGCACCGGGCATCCGCCGGCCGACGACTTCGTGGTCCACTTCGGCGCAGGACCCACCCCCGTCTTCAAGGAGCACGGCGATACGTCGGTGCGACAGAGCATCGAAGACGGATACCACATCATTGTCCACACTCGCTGGCGGCAGGGCGATGGCAACCTGCACGCCACCGCGCTGGCCTATCCCTTGGTGGGCGAAGAGGTCCGGACGGGCTACGAACCGCTGGCGGCCTTCGTCCGCCTGCGCCGGCTCGCCGGCCAAACACCCTTGTGGCTGAAGATTCGGCCCGACCATTGGGGCTCGGGCAAACCTCAGCCGCTCGCGGGGCTGGCAAAGGCACGGATCGAGAACGGCCGGCTCCTGGCCGGGCAGCGGATCGTGCTCGGCGTTGACGGCGCCGCCGCAACGATTGTCTCGGCCGCCGACAACGAGGTCCTCATCAAGCTCCTGCCCAACGCGGACCACGCGGACCTCGTCGTTCCCTACGTCGCCGTGGAGGAGAAGCTGGTCGAGGCGGGCCGCCGGATCGGCTTCGACAAGGCCCTGGCAGCGACGAAGAAGTACTGGGATGCCCGGTTGGCCAAGGGGACGCAACTCAGCCTGCCCGACCCGGTCGTTGTCAACCAGTTCAAGACTCTCTACCCGCGGACCCTCGTGACCGGCGATCTCGACGCGCAAGGCGACTACGCCCTGAAAACCAGCCCGCTGGTCTACGACTACGTCTGGCTCCACGCGACGGCGTACGGGATCGAGGGGCTCGCCCGCCGCGGCCATTTTGAAGAGGCCCGGCAGTACCTCGAAGCGGGATTCCGCTGGCAGGGCTCGCAGCGGTCCGAGGCATCGGGGGCATACACCTCCTGGGACGGCTTTTTCACGGCCCCGCCCCGCTACACGGCCCTCTTGTGGCTCAACTACCACGGCTGGTTTCAGTGGGCGGCCGCGCGGTACTACCTCTTCTCCAACGACCGGCCTTGGCTCGACAAGAAGCTCCCCGCCCTGATCAAGTCGCTGGAATGGACCGCGGCCCAGCGGAAACTCACGATGCGCGCAAGCCCCGACGGCTCGCGGCCGGTCAACTACGGCTGGCTCCCGCCCGGCCGAGTCACCGACGGCTCCAGCGGCACCAGCACCTTCACCGACTGCATCAATTGGATGGGCTTCCACGAGCTGACTACGCTCCTGGAGCGCATCGGCCATCCCCGCGCGGCCGAATTCAGGGCCGTCGCCGACGACTATCGCTCGTGCATCCTCAGCGGGCTGCGCAGGGCCGCCTGCC
>CAYGZA010000383.1:0-5538 GCA_964354135.1 uncultured Planctomycetaceae bacterium | reverse complement strand
CCGAGCGGATCATCATCGGCGAGTGCCGCGGCCCGGAAACCCTCGACATGCTCCAGGCCATGAACACCGGCCACGAAGGCTCGATGACCACGCTCCACGCCAACGCGCCCCGCGACGCGCTGGCCCGCATGGAAACGATGATCATGATGGCCGGCTTTGAACTCCCCCTGAAGGCGATGCGCACTCAGATTGCCAGCGCCATCGATCTCCTGGTCCAGGCCAACCGCCTTCAGGGCGGCTGCCGCAAGATCACCCACATCACCGAGGTTGTGGGAATGGAGCAAGATACCGTCGTCATGCAGGACATCTACCGGTTCGAGCAGGACGGGGTCGACGAGAACGCCCGGGCACACGGCCGCTTCATCTCGACCGGGATCCGGCCCACGTTCATGTCGCGGCTGGAGTCCAGCGGCGTGCGATTGCCGTCCAGTGCGTTCCGTCAACGCGTCATGTTGGAGGATTAGTCGTCTGCCATGAGTCCGCTCTTGATTGCTTTTGCCGCGTTTTTCGGAGTCGCCGCGCTGGTGGGCGGCGTGGCGGTCATGCTCCGCGAGAAGCCCGACTCGCGGATCGAAGATCGCCTCGACCTCTTGACCGGCCTCAACACCCCCACCGCTGCCCGAGACGGCCTGCTCAAACAGGCCAGCATCCTGACTCAGCCGCTGGACTCGGTCCCGGGGCTGCTGGAAAACCTCTTCAATCGCTTCAGCAATCTCGACGCGGTCTTCCAGCAGGCCGATACCCAGTTGACCCTCCCGCGCCTGGCCCTGATCTCGGGCGCGCTCGGGATCGGCGGAGTGTTGCTGGGCAGCTTCATGCGCATCAACATCATGTTCGTGCCGCTCATCGGGGCGTTCATGGCGGCCCTTCCCATCCTCTGGCTCCTCTGGCGACGGCGCAAGCGGATGAAGACCTTCGGCGTCCAGTTGCCCGACGCCTTGGAGATGCTCGCCCGGGCGCTCCGCGCCGGGCAGAGCCTCGCCGCCGGCATCAGCATGGTCGCCTCGGAAATGGGCCCTCCTTTGGGAAAGGAATTCGGCCGCGTCTTCGAGGAGCAGAACCTCGGCATCCCCTGGGAAGACTCGCTCAACGCGCTGACCGAGCGCGTGCCCAACCTCGACCTCAAGTTCTTCGTGACCGCGATCATCCTCCAACGCCAGACCGGCGGCGACCTGGCCGAGATCCTCGACAAAATCGGCAGCTTGATCCGCGAGCGCTTCCAGATTTGGGGCCAGGTCCAGGCCCTCACCGGGGAAGGACGCCTCTCCGGCATCGTCCTGATGGCCCTGCCCGTGGTGCTGTTCCTCGCCGTCTACCGGCTCAACCCCGACTACGTCATGGTCCTGTTCACCGACCCGATGGGCAAGAAAATGCTCGGCGTGGCGGTGTTCCTCCAGATCCTCGGCGCGTTGGTTATCCGAAAGATCGTCAACATCAAGGTGTGAAAAAGCCGTGCTCCTGGCCGAACTCATCAAAATCGAGACTCTCGTTCCCCTGGCCGTTTTCGGGACGTTCGCCGCCCTGGCGTGGTGGACCCTGGAACTGATGGCTGCGGGAAAGTCGCGCGCCGTGGAACGGCTCGACGAGCTGAAGAACCCCCGCGCGCGCCGAATCGCGGAGGAGACCTCCCCGCTGAAAAGAACCGACGCCATGACCAAGGTGCTCGAAAGGGCCACCCCCGCCCTGGGCAAATCCCTGACGCCCAAGAACGAAGCGGAGCTGGGCAGACTCAAGGCCAAGCTCTCCGCCGCCGGCTTCCGCAGCGAATTGGCAGGCAGCGTTTTCCTCGGCCTGAAGTTCATCGGCCTGATGGTAGGCTTCTTCTTCGGCGGCGGCATCTTCGTAGCCCTAAGCGGGTTCACCCAACGGAGCATGGTCAGCAGTGTCTTCGTGGCCGGGCTCCTGTTCTACCTGCCCAACATCGTCGTCTGGCGCATCGGCAAGAAACGCCGTCAGGCCATTTTCCTCGGGCTGCCCGACGCCCTGGACTTGATGGTCGTCTGCGTGGAGGCCGGCCTCGCGCTGGACCAGGCGATGCGCAAGGTCGCCGAGGAAATGAAGAAGACCTACCGCGTAGTGGCCGACGAGTTCGCCCTGGCCAATTTCCAGCTCCAGGTGGGACGCCCTCGATCCGAGGTCCTCCACGAACTGGGGGCCCGCAATGACGTGGCCGATCTCCGCGGCTTGGCCTCCGTACTGATCCAAGCCGACAAATTCGGCTCCAGCGTCGGTCACGCCCTGCGGGTGCAAAGCGACTCGATGCGTGTCCGTCGCCGCCAATTGGCCGAGGAGAAGGCCGCCAAGACGGCGGTAAAACTCATCTTTCCCCTGGTGTTGTTCATCTTCCCGGGGATCTTCGTGATCCTGGTGGGCCCGGCGGCCGTCACCATGTCGCGGAATCTGTTCCCTGCGATGTCTGGGGGGAAATAGGAGGTCTAGGCAAGCTCCGGCGGCTCTTCCGGAACTTCTCTGCGCCGGACCCCCTTTTCGCCGATAGAGATCGAGGGTTGTTCTGCCCGGACGCTTGCACAGGAGATCCCGAGCATGATGCTCCGCCTCACCACTCTCTCTTTGGGGCTTATTCTCGCTTTACCCTCTGGGTTTCTGGCCGCCGAGGAGTGCTCCAACGGATGTTCCCGGCCTTTCCTGGAGGGCATCGTGGATGACTTTTGCCGGCACAATCAGTGGCCGCACCCTTACGTGTGCTGGGACCGCCAGGCCATCCAGGCCCCGTTTGCGGCCATGATCCACAACGGCTGGCGGCGTCAAAACCTCTTGGCGGACCACCACTTCAAAGACAAAAGCGGGCAGTTGACCGAAGCCGGAGAATCGACCGTCCGCTGGCTGGTCACCGAGGCCCCGGCGCAGCACCGGACCATCTACGTCCGTCGGGCTGCGACGCCCGAGCTGACCTCCGCTCGGCTGGACGCGGTCCAGCAATTCGCGGCCAAGGTGGCCCCCGATGGGGCTGCTCCCCAGGTGCTGGAAACCCACGTCAGCCCTGCCGGTTATCCCGCCGCATGGCCCCCCGCGAAGGGGGGTTCCGTCGGCCGCACGTTCCCGGTCTCGGTGCCCACCAAGATCTACCTGCCCGAGCGAAGCTCGTCGTCGAGTGGCGGCGAGAAATAACTCCGCTCCGCCGGGGTTGAGCCGCGCGGCGCTCCTTCTGCGCCCCCATTTCTTGGTTTCGCCGGGGGCCCTCATAATCGGTAAACGCGGCAAAATCCACGTAGTCCTCCAATTCCGTTGCAGGATCGACTCCTTCCAGGTCGATTAGGGAAACATGGCAGAGTCTCGTTCACGGAGGACAGACGTGACAAGAGGACCTTTGACTGTCTTGGCAATCGCGTTTGCCTTGCTCGCTCAGTCGGGTGGGTGTGCCGGTACCCCTGAGAGGGGAGAAAACCATTCCGACTCGGCTTTCCCCTCGGCTGCGTCAGGGCAAAGGACCCGAAAGGCACCGCCCCAGGCAACTGCTAGGCCGCCGGCCGAGCAGCCGCCGGGCAGTCCTGTCGTTCCGGCCGTGGCGGCGTTTCCAGAAGAGGAGGGCCCCTCGGCCATCCGCTTGACCGCGGGCGTCGTCGCCAACTCGGCCGAGGCCGTCAAGCAGGGCGTCAACAAGGTCTCTGAGGCCCTCGCACCGGCTCCTCCCGTCGCCGAGGTCGAGAACGGGGCCACCCTGGCCACCAAGGCCAAGCCTACTCCCGAATTGTTCCTGGCCATGGCCCGCTTCTACGAGCAGACGGGCAAACCCGATCAGGCCGAGCAGGCCTATCGGCAGGCCCTTAAACTGGCGCCGATGCACGTGGTCGCGGCGCTGAACTACGCCCGATTCAAGGACCGCCAAGGTCTGGCCCGCGAGGCACTGGAGGCGTATCAGACGGCCGTCAAGCTGCACCCGAAGGAGGCCTCGGTATTCAACGATCTCGGCCTGTTCTACGCCCGGCAGGGCAAGACCGAGGAATCGCTGGCGGCCTTCGAGCGGGCGGTCCAGCTCCAGCCGAAGAAGCCGCTGTATCGCAACAACGTAGGCGCCCTGCTGGTGGACATGAACCGGCCGGAGAAGGCCCTCTTGCATCTGTCGGCGGTCTACGGCGAAGCGGAGGCCCACTACAAGCTCGGGTATCTCCTCCAGAAGAAGGGCCAAACAAGGGAGGCGGCTTATTCCTTTGCCAAGGCCCTCCAGATCAACCCGTCGATGAGCGAAGCCCGCGTCTGGCTGCGGCACTTGCAGGGCGGGCCCCCGCCGCAAGCGGAGGTGGCCCGGCGCGTGATCCCCGAATCGCAGCCCGGTCCCGGCCCTGCCGCCTCGTCTCCGCCGCACCCGTCTGTGATGCCGCGGGACGACGGCCCACCCGTCGCCTCCGGACCTCGCGCCGGCCCGCGGAGCGCGACCGGCGAAAGGGAGCCGCCCCAGGTGCGGCCGCTCCCGCCGCTGGTGAAACGGCTGCCGAGTCCCCATGACGAGAATCGGGCCAAGCCGGCGGAGGTACGGCCGTCGGATCGGCCCCCGCTGCCCGACGACATCGAGCCGGAATCGGCCGCGCCCGATCCGCCGCTTCCCGAAGGGACCCCGGACGCGCCGCTCCCCTCCGAGCCCCCTTCTGAGTCGAAGCCGAGACGGCTGCCCCCGACCGATTAGCCGGGCTGCTTGACTGCCTTCGGCTGGGTGGCCCCGGGGGCTGCCGTGGCGCCCTGCCCGGGGCTCGTCGTGAGCTTCCCCGTCTTCTTGTCCCACCGCACGGTGCGGATCTTCAGGCGATGTTCCCCGTGGCAGTCGGTGCAGACCATCTGGCCGAGGTCCTTCTTGCCGGCGCACCGCTCCTGCCACTGGGCAATGACTTTTCGGGCCGGGGCGTCGTGCGTCTCGTGGCACTTCACGCAGGATGCGTCGATCGCCTCGGCCGGGTACATCTTGTCGGGCGGGGTGATGTTGTTCTCGTCGTTCCGGTGCGCGGCCGATTGCCCGTGACACTCGACGCACCCTACGTCGGCTTCCGCATGTTGCACCGCCATCAGCTCCTCTTCGTAGTTCGTATGGCACACGTGACAGGCATGGTTGTCGGCCACGGGGCCCTGGTCCTTGGCGCGCGGCTTCTTCTTGGGCGGCTCCTCGAGCAAGAGCGGGGCGCCGCGGTCCACTTTCAGCGGCGGCAGGGCCGAGGTCTTCGGCGCGGGGGTGGGTTTTCCTGAAGCCGGCTCCGCGGCGCCGGCGATATCCGCAAAGGAAGGACCCGTGTGCCGGCCGATGCCCATCCAGACCACCAGGCCGGCGACCACCAACAGTGCGGACGACATCGCCCAAGCTGCGTACCTCATCGCGGTTTCTTTCTCGAAGGCCAACGTCTCGACGAGAAAAGGGCCATCGGCTTTCAGCCGTCAGCGATCAGCTTCCTTGCCGACAGCCAAATGCTGATAGCTGACCGCCAATCCCTAGCCCCTAACCCCTGACCCCTGGCCCCTGGCCCCTGCCTCACACGTACTCCCAGTCCTTCAGCCACTGGTAGTGGTAGGGCAGGTTGGCCCAGGCGCGGTCCA
>CAYGZA010000382.1:0-5607 GCA_964354135.1 uncultured Planctomycetaceae bacterium | reverse complement strand
GCCGCCGATTCTCGAAGAGCTGTGCAGGTACGACCAGGGAATGATCCTCTTGGCCGGGGTGACCGGCTCGGGCAAGAGCACGACGATCGCCTCGATGCTCGACTGGATCAACCGCAACGAGCGGGCCCACATCCTCACCCTGGAAGACCCGATCGAGTACCTCTTCACCGACGACAAGAGCATCATCAACCAGCGGGAGATCGGCCAGGACGTTCGCGACTTCATGATCGGGATGAAGCACGCGGTCCGCGAGGACCCGGACGTGATGCTCGTGGGCGAGATGCGCGACCGCGAGACGTTCGACACGGCCATCCAGGCGGCGGAGACCGGTCACCTGGTGTTCGGAACGATTCACGCCTCCACGGCGCCGAGCACCATCGGCCGCATTCTCGACCTCTTCCCCGAGGGGATGCACGCGGCGATCCGCAGCGCCATGGTGTTCAATATGAAGGCGATCGTCGCTCAGAAGCTGCTCCCCTCGATCAAGCCGGGAGTGCCGCGCGTGCCCACCGTCGAGATCATGATCTTTTCTCCGACCGTGCGCAAGCTGATCCACGAGTGCCAGGACGAGAAGCTGTCCGACGCCATCCGCATCGCCGCCCCCGAGGGCATGCAGGACTTCACCATGAGCCTGAAGCACCTGGTGGAGGAGCGGATGATCGACCGCGCCACGGCGTTCGAGGTGGCCCCCAACCCCGAGGCCCTGAAGATGGCCCTGAAGGGGATCCAAGTCAAGGAATCCGCAATCCTATGATACGCCGCCTGGTCGTTGTATTGCTTCTGGGGTCGGCCGTCTGGACCGCCGCGGCCGAGCCGCTCTGCGCCCAAGGACTCTTGGTGGGGCAGGCGACGGGCGACGGCTGGAGCGGGCCCGGATTCTATCTCAACTGGATCGAGATGCTCGGCTGCTGGCTGGTGTTCCTCTTCTGGGTCGGGACCACGGACTGGGTCAGCCGCGACGCCGTCGAGCTGAAGCTGGACTACCTCCGCTGGAACCCGATCGTCTTCGGCACGTTCCTGGGGACGCTGGTGGTAAGCTGGTTCCTGCCCCTCTTCTGGATCGCCTTGCCGCTCTTGATCGTCGCCGAGGCGGCCCCGCTGACGGCGTACATCGTGTATCGCAATCGGCGCGTGGAAGAGCACGAGCGGGTCATGACCCGGGCCCACGTCCGCTATTGGTTCTCCGACCGGCTCAGCCGGCTGGGGGTGAAAATGGAGGCGGAGACGAAGGACCCGCACGCAACCGGGGCGCCGGTGAAGCTCGATGCCCTGGACGCGCCCACCGAACGGGATGGCGCCGCCCGGGTGTTTGCGTCGCGCCAGAGCGCGGGCCTGCTCGACGCCCGAAGACTGCTTGCCGACGCGCTGTCCCGCCGGGCCGATGCGATGATGCTCGATTTCACGCAGCAGGGCGTAGGGACGCGGTTTCTGATCGACGGGCTGTGGCAGAACGGGGAGCCGCTGGAGCGGGAGCTGGGCGACTCCGTGCTGGAGGCCGTGAAGCTCCTTTGCGGCCTCAATCCCGCGGACCGCCAAAACCGCCAGGAGGGGAAGTTCAGCATCGACTATGCGGTCTTCCGGAAGGCGGTGTTCGCCGCGGTCGAGCGGGCCAAAGAGGCCTACCGCACGAGAGTCGTCAAGGATTTGGCGCGGGAGCTTGCCACCCCCGAGGCCAACCCGGCCGAGCTGCAGCAGAAGATCAAGCTCGCGGCCGAGGAGAAGGTGCGGGTGCGATTTGCTTCCCCGATTGGCTTCTGGACGCCGGTGGAGAAAACGGATCTCAATAAGCTCAAGTACGCCGGCCGCATCAATCCGGAAAGCAGCCAGGACCCGATGAAGTGTACGGCCACGGTGACCTGCCAGGGAACGGCGACCGGGGAGCGGGCGCTGGTGCAACTGGAGGTCAAGAAGACGCGGTTTGTGGCCCTGGACGAAATCGGCATGAGGCCGAAGATGCAGGAGCAACTGAAGGAGCTGCTCGACCGGGACCAGGGCTTCCTGCTCTTCTCGGCGATGCCGGGCGGCGGGCTGCGGACCTCGATGAACGTCATCCTCCGCAGTGCGGATCGCTTCCGCCGCGAGTATGCCGCGGTTGAGGACGAAAACAACCGCTACGAGCCGGTGGAGAACGTTCCGGTCACCACTTACAATTCCGCGGCGGGCCAGAAACCGCTCGACGTCCTTCCCGCGTTCTTCCACAAGGAGCCGAACGTCGTGGTGCTCCGCGATCTGGTCAACGCGGAGACGGCGCACCTGCTCTTGGAGGAGATATCCAAGGACCGGCTGTTCATCAGCACCGTCCGGGCCAAGGACTGCGCGGAGGCGATCTGCCGCGTGCTGGCCCTGGGCGTGGCGGCGGAGGATTTCGCCAAGGGGCTCACCGCCGTATTCAACCAGCGGCTGGTCCGCAAGCTCTGCGACAACTGCAAGGAGCCCTACACGCCGCCGCAGCAAGTCCTCAGCCAGCTTGGAATTCCCGGCGGGCGCGTCCAGGTGTTCTACCGGCCGCCGCAGCAGCCGGAGGAGGTTTGCCCCGAGTGCAGCGGCGTCGGCTACTTGGGACGCACCGCAATCTTCGAGCTGTTGATCGTCGATGACGGCCTCCGGAGCGTCCTGGCCGCCAACCCCAAGCCCGACGCCCTCCGCCAGGCCGCCCGAAAGGCCGGCATGCGCACCATGCAGGAGGAAGGCATCGTGCTGGTGGCCAAAGGGATCACGTCGCTTCCCGAGTTGGTGCGGGTGATGAAGCAGTAGGCAGTTTCTCTAGCTCAGGCGTTTACGCCTGGGTTGTAGCGGAAAGCAAAGAACCGGATTCGAGCACGCCATGAGCTGGGCATTCCTCCTTCCTCTCTTGTTGTTTGTGATCTTTGTCATCTGCATAGCGTTCCTCTTTGCAGAAGGGATGTGGAGCAATGCGGTCCGGCTGGTCAACCTCGTGACGGCCGGCCTGGTGGCCACCAATTTCTGGGAGCCGGTGGCCCGCTGGGCGGAAGACATGGAGGCATCGTTCACGTATTTCTGGGATTTCCTCGTCTTGTGGGGGCTTTTCGGAGCGACTCTGATCGTCCTCCGCCTTGCGACGGACACGATATCCCGGGTGAAGGTCCGTTTCCTGAGGATCGCCGACCGCATCGGCAGCGGGTTCTTTGCCGCCTGCTGCGGCTGGATCATGGTGTGCTTTACGACGATGACTTTGCACACCGCTCCGCTGGCCAGGAACTTCCTTTACGGGGCGTTTAAGCCGGAAGAGAAGATGCTCTTCGGCCTGGCCCCGGATCGCCAGTGGCTGGGATTCGTCAGGTTCGTATCCAAAGGCGTTTATGCCCGGGGCCTTTCCGAGGAGGAGCTGAGGAGCGGCAAGTACGGGACCGACCCGTCCGAATCCGAAAGGACGCGGGGACTGGCCGTCTTCGACCGGGGAAGCAAGTTCATGTCGACTTACGACACCCGCCGCGCGGCCCTGGAGCAGCTCGCCGAATCCGGATCGTTCCGCGCGGCCGGCGGTGTACCGAAGCGATGAGGGAGACGATCATGGCTCGCATACGCATACCATCGGACCGGCCGGTCCTGAGCACCCCCGACGAGGCCGACGTGGCCCAATACCGGGCGGTTTGCGGGTTGGCCGTGGTGGGGTCGATCGTGGGGCTACTGTCGTTCGTCGCGGTCTTCGCGCCGATGCTCTGGATTGTGCCGGCGCTGGGCGTCGTGCTGGGCATTCTCGCCCTGCGGCGGATCGCCCGCGAGACGCCGACCCTGGTGGGCCGCAAGGCCGCTTTGATGGGGCTGGCATTGTCGCTGGTGTTTGCGGTCGCCGCGCCCACCGAGTTTTTCTACTATCGCTGGCTTCTGCGGCAAGAGGCGCGGCAGTTCGCGGGGTACTGGTTCGAGTACTTGCTCAATAAGGAACCCCACAAGGCCCACCAACTGACCGACTCAGCCGCCGGGCGTCAACCCCTGGACGAGAAGCTCTGGGAGTACTATCCCACCGGCGCGGAGTCACGGGAGGCCCTGGAGGGCTACGTAGCGCGGCCGGTGGTTCGCGCGATCCTGACTTTGGGCAATCAGGCCCACGTCCGCTTCTACAATACAGAGAGCCAGTCGACCGAGAACGAGCGCGACATTGTGGTCCAGTCGTTCGCCGTCACCTTCTCCTCGGAAGGTGAGCCCAAGACGTTCTTCGTAAGGCTCGTCATGGAACGCTCTCAAATCGCCGGCAAGCGCAAGGCCGGTTGGCGGGTCGTGCGAGATGAGGGCGGGCTTCCGGCTGCCCTGGGTGGGAAGTCCGTCTCCTGAAGGGCGGCGAGGCTTCGAGCAGGCATTGCCGGCAACCGTTGTGGTGCAGGCGCCCCGCCTGCACGGGCCGCACAACCGAGACGGCGGCACCGCAAGAGAGCCGCTCCCATTTCTTTTTCAGGGCGATGGCGGTATCATGGGCAACCTGAGCCGCCCACCCCGCGGTGCCGGCTTAGGCCGTCGAGATGCAGCCCCCTTCCGCCTGGATTGCCCCTGCTAGTGAAGACCCGATCCAAGGAGATCCTGCGATGCCTGCACATCAGCTTCCCGTCCTTTCCAAACCTCCCAAGGCCAAGAAGAGGCAGGTCCTGCTGGTCGCCAGCGGCGACCTGCGGTTGTCGGCCAACCAGACCTGCTGGGCGGCCCAGACGGAAATGGAGGACGCCCTCCGGCGGGCCGTGGCCGACGCCGGCTGCGAGCTCATCCGGGCGCATCCGTACAAAGAAGACGAGAAACACGGGTTCATCGGGTCCCAAAAGGAGGGCATGTGCGTCTTTGCCGGCATCGACCCGCGGGCGAAGCTCATCGTCGCCGAGGCCGTTTGGCAGTTCTCCCACCACGTGCTGGCCGGGCTCTTGAGCCACAAGGGCCCGATCCTTACCGTGGCCAACTGGTCGGGCACGTGGCCCGGGCTGGTGGGGATGCTCAACCTCAACGCCTCTTTGACCAAGGCCGGCAAGAAGTACTCCACGCTCTGGAGCGAGGACTTTGCCGGCGAGGCGTTCCGCAAGAACCTCGCCCGCTGGCTCCAGAAGGGTGAGGTCCGCCACGACACGAAGCACGTCATTCCGCTCAAGAAAGTCAAGGTTCCCGCCGCGGAGCGCCGCTTGGGCGAGGCCCTGGCCGAGCAGCTCCGCCGGCAGAAGGCCATTATGGGGATCTTCGACGAGGGCTGCATGGGCATGTACAACGCGATCATCCCCGACGAGCTCCTCAATCCCGTCGGCGTGTACAAGGAGCGGCTCAGCCAGTCGGTCCTTTACTACGAGACCACGCAAGTGGGCGACGCCGAGGCCCGGGCCGTCAAGCAGTGGATGGTCGACCGCGGCATGACCTTCGTCACCGGCCCGGACCCGGCGGCCGATCTCACCGAGGAGCAGATCCTCACCCAGTGCAAGATGTACGTTGCCGCCTTGCGGATCGCCGACGACTTCGGCTGCCACACGATCGGCATCCAGTACCAGTTGGGGCTCAAGGACCTTCTGCCGGCCAGCGATCTGGCGGAAGGGATGCTCAACGAGAGCGACCGCCCGCCGGTCCGCAGCCGGGACCGCACCCGCGTCCTCTATGAGGGCCAGCCGCTGGTCCACTTCA
>CAYGZA010000381.1:0-5612 GCA_964354135.1 uncultured Planctomycetaceae bacterium | reverse complement strand
CCAGGTGAACCACAGCCTGGGCAGGGCCGCGGAAGCGATCCTGGAGTATCGCCGTGTCGAGGACCGCTTCGCCGACGCCAAGGAAGCGATCCTCTACTTCCTCCGCAAGGCGATCGAGCTGCCGGAAGTGACCGCCGTGAAGCCGGGTGCGCCGGCCGAGGTGGAGCTGAAGTTCCGCAACGTCGCCGCCTGCGACGTGAAGGTCTACACGATCGACCTCTTGAAGTTCGGCCTCTTGAAGCGGAACCTCGGAGGCATCACGCAGATCAACCTGGCCGGGATCCGCCCGCTCCACGAGGCGACCGTCCAGCTCGGCGACGGCAAGGACTACCGCGACCGCACGCACAAGCTCCCGCTCCCGCTCAAGGACGAAGGGGCCTACCTAGTCGTCTGCCGAGGCGAGGACCTCCACACCAGCGGCCTGGTCCTGGTCACGCCGCTGGCGGTCGAGGTGCAGGAGGACGTTCCCTCCGGCCGCGTCCGGGCAACCGTGAAGGACTCGGCCACGGGCAAGTACCTAAACGACGTCCAGATGAAGGTGATCGGCACGCGCAACGGCGAGTTCATTTCCGGGGCGACGGACCTGCGGGGCGTCTTCATCGCCGACGGCATTCGCGGCACCTCCACCGTGATCGCCCGGGCGGAGCCGGCCCGGTATGCGTTTTTCCGCGGTCAGACGGACCTGGTTCCCGCCCAGCCGGCGGAGGATGCCAAGAGAGCGGAGGCGGCCGCCCCGGCAGCGCAACCGACAACGTCGGCGGCGGCCGGCAAGGCCCGCGCCAAGGGCGACGTCGAGGGGAGGAAGTCGCTTGAGGGCGAATTGCTCGAAGGGCTGCAAAAGATGAACCTGGACCTCCAGGGCCGGCAGGTCGAGCAGCTCAAGCAGATGCAGATGCGGCCCTCCAAGGGCGTCGAGGCCTCGAAGGCGTTCTGACAGAGGGCAGTAGGACAGGCGTCCCGCCTGTCCGCCGGCACCGAGCAGTGGGACAGGCGTCCCGCGTGTCCTGCTGCAGCATTGCGCTGACAGGCTGGCAAGCCCCCGCAGCTTAGCGTGCATCGGTACTTCTTGCGCCGCGCGCGATGTGCTGAAGCATAACCTACGCCTACGGTCGCCCCAAGGACGGGCTACGAACCCGTCCCACCGGACGCGCGGGCGGCCAGATCGGCCGCGCCCGTGCGGTGGCAGAAATCGCCCAGGGTCTCGCCTTCCCGGCGCTCCCGCTTGAAGCAGAGCAGGACGGGAAGAAGCGCCGGCACGATCTCCTCCAGCTTGACCAGGTCCTTGTAGACAAACGCGAGCCGGTCGCCCAGGAGCCGGCCGCCGAGGAAGATCGTGTACTTGCCGGCCGTCTTGCCCACCAGGCCGACATCGGCGTTGTACGGCCGGGTGCAGCCGTTGGGGCAGCCGGTCATGCGAACCAGGAACTTCTCGTCCCCCAGCCCCAGCCGGGCCAGCTCGGCCTCCAGCGAGTCGATCAGCCCGGGCATCACCCGCTCGCTCTCCGTGACCGCCAGCGGGCAAGTCGGCAGGGCCACGCAGGCCATCGACCAGCGCCGCACCGCGGAGATCTCTTCCGAGAGTCTCACCCCGTGGCGCCGGAGGACATCTTCCAGTCCCGACCGGTCCTCGGGGCAAATGTCGGCAAACAGGATACTCTGATGGGCCGTAAGCCCGATCCCCGGGCGATAGGCTCGGCAGATTTCCCGCAAGGCGGTCTTCAGCCGAAAACCGTCCCGGTCCAGGATCCGGCCGTTCTCGACGTTCAGGCCGTAGAACCAGCGGCCGTCGCCCTGTTGGTGCCAGCCGACGTGGTCGTCGAAGCCCGACACGTCCCGTGGATTCGGCTCGGCCAGCGGCCGGCCGCAATACTCTTCGACCTTGGCCTTGAAGCGCTCCAGTCCCCAGTCGGCAATGAGGTACTTCAGCCGGGCCCGCTTGCGGTCCTCGCGGTTGCCGAAGTCGCGCTGCACCTTGATGACCGCCGTGGTCACGTCGATCACCTCACCCGGCCCGACGAAGGCCATCCGTTTGGCCACCGCGGGAAACGTCTTCTTGTTGCTCGGGGTGACGCCCAAACCGCCGCCCACCAGGACGTTGTATCCGAGGATCCGTCCGCCGTCGCAAACGGCCATGAATCCGAGGTCGTTGGCGTAAAGGTCGATGCAGTTGTCCTCCGCCAGCCCCACGGCCGTCTTGAACTTCCGCGGCAAGTACGTGGGCCCGTAGAGGGGTTCCGTCGCATCCCCGCCTGGTCCGCCCTCGGGCCCGCCGCCGGCAAGCTCCGTCCGGCCCGTCTCGCCGTCGGTGAGCCAGGTTTCGTGGTAGGCGGTCGTCCGCGGAAGGAGGTAGGCCGAGAGCCGATGGGCCAACGCTTGAAGCTCCTCGCGGACTCGATCCGCTCGGAGCGGCGCCGGGCAGCACATGACGTTCCGCTCCACGTCGCCGCACGCGCCCAAGGTCGTCAGCCGCACCTCGCTGATCCGGCGGATGGCCTCCTTGATGTTCCGCTTCAGAATGCCGTGCAACTGGATGTCCTGGCGATCGGTGATGCGGGCCGTAGCGCTCCCCAACTGGTCGCACAGGTCGAGGTGGGCCAGCAATTGCTCCGAGGTGAGCTTCCCCCCGGGAATCTTGACCCGGACCATGAGCGAGTAGACCTTCCCGAGCCGATTGCCCTGGGCATCCTTGGCCCCGCGCAGGTCCCGGTCGTCCTGCTGGTACATCCCGTGGTGCTTGAGCAACTGGGTGGTCTCGTCGTCGAACGCATCCTCGGCGTCCGCCAGTGCTTGGGCAATGTTGCCCCGCAGGTAATGGCTAGCCGCCTTAATGCCTTCCACCGAGCTGGGCTTGGACGGACCATTCATGGTTGGGCAATTCCCTTCCCATTCACATAGCAGCCCCCCTCACAATGGTTGTTCCCAGGGCACGTAGCACAGGCTCCCAGGCAGTAGACTGGGGAAGCCAGGCAAGATGCATGCTCTACAGTGCGGTCCCACGCATAATCCGGGCCAATCATACTCGATCAACCAAGCGGGGCTTTATCACCTCCGCAGAACCATCAGTATTTCGACAAATATAATCGACATAATTCTAGCGCCGTGCCGCCGAACTTCAAGGGTACCGAAGATTCCACGGTTTTCCAAGCGTGGAAGTGGACCGGAAAACGGGAGCCGGCTCGGAAGGCCCGATCGGGCCAGGCGGACATCTCGGCAAGCCACGGTCGGCAAGCCACGGCCGGTGGCCGGCGCACGGCGGGGGCGAGGCGTCGATCAGGATTGCCGTAAACGCCGTTCTTGAAGGCGGTCGAAGACCCCCGTCAGGCGCGGCCAGCGGTCGGCCGTTTCCCCCTGAGCGCGGCGGAGCAACTCAATGTACCGGTCAATCGAGTGATGCCGCACATACTCGTTGAGGAGGCCGGAAACGACTTTTCGCGTTTCGTCAGGTCCTTTGTCGAGGGCTTCGCTGACCAAGTCGCCGACGGGGAGGGCCGCCTCGAACCGGTCCCACCAGGACTGGTCTTCGCGGAGCTTGCCGTCCGAATCGAAGTACCTGACGTTGCCGGCGTGCTGAAAGCCGAACGCCCTCGGCGGAAGCCGGGTCACGATGTCGTTGTGGTTGACAAAGCGGAAGCTCCGCGGCAGGAATCGCGAGTCGGCGGCGCGACGGAACTCGCCGTCGCCGACGCGCGGCGACCCGAACGTGTAGAGGCCGCCGATGGGATCCCGCTGCTGCAATTCCAGCCGCGCCGCCGCGAGCGTGGCCAGTGCGGCCCCCAGGCTATGCCCGGTGAGCCAGACGCCTTGTTTCCGGTCGCACAAGGACCGGATGCCCTCGTGAACGTCGATCCAAACCGAATTCAGCGCCGCGAGGAAGCCGCGGTGGACTTCCCCTGCCGGTCCGGGGAGGGTGGGGAAGTTGACGTCAGTGAGCCAATCCTCCCGCTCACCCGGCTCAGTCCCACGAAAGGCAACCACGACGATGTCGGCATTGGCGGCCACAAACACCTGCGTGCCCTCGCGGCTGATGAAGCTGCACTTCGGCAGGCCCCACTCGGCCGCGGCATCCGAAATCTCTCCCTCATCCGCGTATGCCAAGGCCGAGGCCAGGGCCAGGGCAAGGGCATCCTTCAGAGAGTAGGTGATCTTCGGCTCAAAATCGAAGTCGGGCATGGTTCTCCCCTTCTCGAACGGCGGATCGGCTCGCCTTCAGACTATATCGCCAACTATAGGCGCTCTCGATCTCGTTTCGATGGGGTTTCGACGGCTATTCCGCCGCGCCATGACAACATGTTGTCATCCCGCCGGCGGGGGTGCTGGGAAGCGCATCGCGGCGCGATGGATGAAAGGGAGACGCGACAGGTCGCCCCGGTTCCCGTCGCCGACCGCCGATCAACCGGCCGGCGCACGTTGCCGGAGGGCCTCATAGAAAAGCACCGCGGCAGCCGCCGACACGTTCAGGCTGTCGCCCGCTCCAAGCATCGGAATCCGGAGTGGCGTTATGTCGTCGGCCGCCCACGCGCCGGTAAGCCCCGCGGCTTCGCTTCCCAGCACGATGGCCGCCGGACGGCGGAAGTCGGCCTGCGCGTGCAGCATCGAGCCGTCGACCCGGGCCGCGTAGATGGCTATCCCCTGCCGCCGCAGCCAGGCGAGCGTCTCGGCCGTCGTGGCCTTGGCGACCGGCACGGTGAAGATTGTGCCGAGGCTGGCCCGGATTGCATTCGGGTTGTACAGATCGGTTCGCCCGTCGGCGACAATGAGGGCCGACACGCCCGCCCCGTCCGCGCTGCGAAGCACGGCCCCGACGTTGCCCGGCTTCTCCACCCCTTCGAGCACGGCAACGAGAGGATTCTCCGCGAGCGTTAGCCCGTCCAGCGTCCCAGCGGGCGTCTCGGCCACGCCCAAGACTCCATCGGTCCGGTCGCCGAATGCCAGCTTCTCGAACACAGGCTCCGTCACTTCGAAGACGCCGGCCCCACAGCCGGGGAGCAATTCCAGCACCCGCCGGGCGTCTTCGCTCCGGCAAAGCGGCCTGCAAGCGAAGACCTCCACCAGCCGCACGCCGGCCGCCACGGCCCGGCTGAGCTCGCGGGCCCCGTCGATCAGGATCCGCCGCTCTTTTTCCCGGTGGCGGCGGCCGCGCAGCCGAACGGCATTCTTGACGTGCGGGTTTCGGAGGCTGGTGATCATCACGGCTCCCAATAGACCGCGACACCGCTGGGGAGTTCCCGCCCGGAAGCCGTGCGAAGCACGAGCGGCTCGGTCCGGACGCGGCCTTGGTGCGTGCCCGACCATGTCTCGTGGACCAGCCGCTCCAGCCGGAGGGCATCGAAGTCCGGGGTGTGGCACGTGAGCAGCATGAACCGGCGCCGCCCCGCCGTCAACTCGCCGCAGAGGGTCAAGAGCCGCGGCAGGTGTTTGGAAAGCCGCCAGACTTCGCCGTGCGGGCCGTGCCCGTAGCTGGGCGGATCGAGGATCACGGCGTCGTAGCGATTCCCACGCTTGACTTCGCGGCGGGCGAACTTCATGGCGTCTTCGACGATCCAGCGGATGCCGGCCGGAAAAGGGGACAGGTGCATTTTGCCTGAAAGGCCGGAAGGGTGCTTCGCACAAAA
>CAYGZA010000380.1:0-5647 GCA_964354135.1 uncultured Planctomycetaceae bacterium | reverse complement strand
CTCCAGGTGGCGCCGGGCCCGGCGCCGGATGTAGGGCTCGGCGACGCCGTCCATGCGGATGGCCGTCAAGAGCCGCGTGTCGCAGCCGAGCGATTCGAGGGCGTCCTGGAGCGCCAGGCCGTTCATCACCGTGGCGAGCATCCCCATGTAGTGCGCGGTCGCCTCGCTGATCGCCGTGTTGCCCGAGGTGAACTGGGCGCCGCGGAGGATGTTCCCCCCGCCCAGCACAATGGCGATCTGCGCCCCGTACCGCGAGGCCCGGTGGATTTGCTCGGCCAGGTGGGTCACGGCGTCCATGGCGATGCCCCGCTCGCCGGGGTGCGTAAAGCCCTCGCCGGAGATCTTCAGCACGATCCGCCGGTACGGGGAAACCGTCGCCGTTGCGTGCGGCTGCGACATCGGCTACTCCTTTCCGAGTTCCCAATGGACGAAGCCGACGACCTTCATGCCGGCCGCCTCGGCCACTTTGCCCACGGTCCGCTTGTCGTCCTTCACAAACGGCTGCTCGGTGAGGCACTGCCGCGCGAAGAAATCCCGCAGCCGCCCCTCGACCATCTTGGGGATGATCTTCTCGGGCTTGCCCTCCTTGCGGGCGGCCTCGCCGAGGATCTCCCGCTCCTTTTCGACGGCGGCCGGATCGAGGTCCGCCACGGCGACCACCTTCGGCCGCATCGCCGCAACGTGCATGCAGACGTCCTTGGCCAAGACGGCATCGGCCTTGCCGGCCACTTCCACGAGCACGCCGGTGCTGCCGTCGTGGTGGGCGTAGCCGCCGCAGGGCTTGTCGAGCCGGACGATCCGCTGCACGCGAAACACCTCGCGGATGCGGTTGGTGACCTCGTCCAATTGCTCGCGCAGGGTCCGGCCCGGCTTGGTCGGCGAGGGCTGGGCCAGAAGCTCATCGGGCGAGGCGGCGCCGGGCCCGGTCGCCAGTTGCTCCACCAGGCCCTTGCCCAGGGCGACGAACTCCTCGTTGGACGCCACCGGGGCGCTCTCGCAGCGGAGCTCCACCATGGTCCCGATCCCCGGCTCCAGGCCGGCATGGACGAAGATCCGCCCGGCGGAGGTTTCCCGCCCGGCACGCTTCTCCATGGTCTTCTTGCCGGCCTTTCGCAGCAGCTCAACGGCCTGAGCGGCATCCCCGCCGGCTTCTTCCAAGGCCCGTTTGCAGTCCATCATCGGCAGCCCGGTTTGATCGCGGAGGGCCTTGACGGCCGTCGCGGTGATCTCTGGCATGAGGACACCTCCTGGTTCTTTCTTCTTATCTCGGGATACCCACGGGTCTGGAAAACGGCACGGGTCGGGGACCGTCGACCGGCGGAAGAGGACTTGCCCGGCTGCGGACCTCGCCGCAGCGACCGCCCAGCGGCGCCGGCTCTCGTGCAACCGCGATCACGCGCTGGCAGCCTGGGCCACGCCCTCCGCCGCGTCCTGCTTCAGCCCGCCGGCGCCGGCCTTCCCCGCCAACACCGCGTCGGCCAGGTGCTTGACGATCAGCTCGATCGAGCGGATGCCGTCGTCGTTGCCGGGAATCGGCAGGTCGACCTCGTCCGGGTCGCTGTCGGTGTCGATGAGGGCGATCGTCGTGACGCCCAGCTTCCGGGCCTCGCGGACGGCGTTTTTTTCCTTCTTCGGATCGATCACCACCAGGGCCTCCGGCAGCCGGCTCATCGTGCGCATGCCGTTGAGGTTCCGGAACATCTTGCGGAACTCCCGGTTCAGCGCCGACTGCATCTTCTTGGAGTACGTGGCCAGCTCCTCGCTGGAGCGAAGCGCCTCCAGCTCCTCCAATCGCGTCAGCCGGCTGCGGATGGTGCGGAAATTGGTCAGCGTTCCCCCCAGCCACCGGTCGCTCACAAAAGGCATGCCGCAGCGAGCGGCCTCCTGCTCGACGGTCTCGGCCGCCTGGCGCTTCGTGCCCACGAACAGCACCAGGCTGCCAGCCTGGGTGACTTGCTGAAGGTACTTCCGCGCCCGCAGCAGACCGCGGATCGTCTCACGCACGTCGATGACGTGAATCAGGTTCCGCCGGCCGTAAATGTACGGCCGCATTTTGGGGTTCCACCGGCTCGTGCGATGGCCGAAATGGACCCCCGCGTCAATCAGCTCTCTGACCAGGACAGTTGCCACCCGGCATTCCCTCCTCGACACAAGGCACACCGGCTAACTCCCCGTCCCGGAAGGAGGGGCGTCCGGCGTTGGTACGTAACGGTTACGTAGGTCCGGCCCGCCCCGCGATATCCGCCGGGCACGGCCGTTGGTATTAACGAGCCCCTCATGCTAACAGCTTGGGTCAGGAGCGTCAACCGACTCGGGGATGCCACCAACTAGGGAGCCAAATACCTATTGCGGGGGGAAGGCTGTCAGCCATCAGCCGTCAGCAGTCATGTCCTTAAGTCGTTGTGCAGGCGATGCTTGTTTCGTCTCGGCCATTCCCGCTATCTCAGCCGACGGAACCAACCGCCCGGTCGATCTCCCAGAACAGGTCTTCCAGCAGGAGGGGCTTGGAGAGGACGGCAGCGGCGCCGGCCGCCAGGACCTGCTCCCGGTCTTCGACCCGTGGGAAGTGCATCAAGGCAAGAGTGGGGGCCGGCCGGAAGGCGTCGGCCGTCCGCTTCAGCTCGTCCAGCTCGCCGCCGCGGCAATCGGAGGCGTCGAACAGCACGGCCTTGGCCCCGTCCACCCGCCCCCGTCGGCCCGGCCGCAGCCACACCGTCGAGTAACCTGACCGGCGGCACGCAGCGGACATCCAATCCTGCACGTCGAACGAGCCGGTGTGAATGACGATCAAGCCCTCGCGGCGCCCGAGCGGCTGCCGGCCGACGGCCAGGAAGCGTTCCTCTTCGCCGGCTGTCAGGGGCAAGCCCCAGGAGGAATACCCCCCGTCGCGGAGGCGTGTCAACTCTTGGCTGGCCCGTGGGCCCCACTGGTGCCAATAGACGCGAATGGCCGCCGGCCAGGGCCGGCCGCTCCGCGTTTCCCCCTCGCACCAACTGCCCAAGAGCGCCACCACTCGGGCCAGCGGGGCCGCGCGGCGCAGCCGATCGACTGCCTCCGCGGAAAACTGGCCGGGAAACGCCTGGACCATGACGATCACGTCGGCTGCCGGTTGCCCCTCGGCGAGCAGGGCGGCCGCGCGGTCGACGTCCGGCGCCGCGGTTACCTCGCCCAAGTCTCGCAAGACCGCGCGGGCCTCGCGGAATTCGGCCCAATCGGTATCGCCCACCAGCAGGATGGAAATCCCCGGCACTGTGAACCCCCTTTTTTTCTGCGCTTCGGCGCCTCCGCGGTTCCCATCAGCCTGCCAGCTTCGCTTCCGTGTCGCGGATGAGCCGGTGGGCCGCCGCCGCGTCTGGGGCTTGGCGGAGGTCTTCCAGGAAGCCGGGTGACCCGATCACCCGACTCAGCCGGGCCAAGGTCCGCAGGTGGCCCCGATCTTCGACCGAACAGATGAGGAAGAACACGTCGGTCATGGTCCCGCGGTCGCCGCCGAACGGGATTCCCCCCGCGCTCACCCCCAACGCCAAAAAAGCCTGGCCGAGGATGTTGGGCATCGGACGCCGCGGGTGCAACAGGGCGACCCCGTTGTCCATCGCCGTGGGGTACATGTCTTCGCGGGAGCGGAGGGCCTCGACCATCGTCTCCGGGTCCCAGAGGAATCCGGTCTTCGCCGCCAACGCGACCATCGTCGTGAAGACCGAGGCGCGGGTCCGCGCTGCCAGCGGAATGCCGATCGCTTCTTGCGACAGCATTTCGGCGATGCAGACCTGGGCCTCCTCGCTGTCGCCGGAGCGCTCGAGGACCCCCTCGACCTCGACCAGCTCGGCCTCGTCCGAGAGCCCGATCCGCTCTTCGAGCCAATGATGGATCTCGGCCCGGGCGAATCGCCATTGGCCGCCGACCTTCCGCGCGGGGAGCTTGCCGCGGTCCGCCAACCTGGTCACCTGTTGGGGGGCAAGGTGGAGGTACCTCGCGAGGCTCTCGATTCCAAAGTCCTCAGCCGGCATAGAGATAGAACGCGGATTGGGAACGATTCCAGACCCATACCACAACCTTCCCCAGAGGGGAGAGGGCCCGCAATTCTCGCGTGTACTACCATGTTCGCCGATCTTGGTTATCTTGTCCAGACCAACTGCACGGAAGGCCGTCGTCGCGAAGAATCCCGCCTTGACAGCGAGGCCAAAATCCGGACAATCCCGCAGCCGTATCGCCAAGCGGCCCGGGGTGGCCGACGCCAAGGAAGACTCCCCGGCAGTCAGCCCAAGACGATAGGCCCATCGCGACGTTCGTTTCCAGCGACGTAAGGCAAGGAGGCCTTGCGCCATGCAAACCCGGCCCGATTCGGGGCAACCGATCCGTCTCCGCGCCCTGCTGCCGCGTGCCGAGTTCTACGGCGCCGACGACATCGAGGCTGCCCGCTCCACGTGCGACTCCCGCCGCGTGGAGCCGGGCTCGGTCTTCGTGGCCCTGCGGGGAAGCCGGCACGACGGGCACGACTTCGTCCCCGAGGCGATGGCCCGCGGCTGCGCGGCCGTGGTGGCCGAGCGGCCCTTGCCGGGGATCCCGCTGCCGGTCTGTTGCGTGGACGACACCCGCGACGCCTTCGGCCGCATCTCGCAGGCGCTGGCCGGCAACCCCAGCCGGCAGATGAAGGTCATCGGAATCACCGGAACCAACGGCAAGACCACGACCAGTTGCCTCATCGCCAGCATCCTCACCACGGTCGGCTGCCGGATCGGAATCCTCGGAACGCTGGGATACTGCGACGGCCGCCGAATCGCCCGGCCCACCCTCACCACGCCGCCCGCAGACCAACTCGCTCGTCTGTTGGCCCGCATGGTCCGGAACGGGTGCTCCCACGCGGTGATGGAAGTCTCCAGCCACGCCCTGGACCAATCCCGGGTGGCGGGAATCTCCTTCGATGCGGTCTGCGTCACCAACGTCCGCCGCGACCACCTCGACTACCACCGCTCGTTGCGGGAGTATCGGCTGGCAAAGGCCCGCCTTTTTGGGCACCTTTCCGACGTCGGCTTCGCGGTGCTCAACGCCGACGACCCGGTCTCCATCGGCTACTTGAGCCGGATCGACGGGCCGGTGCTCACCGTCGGCATGGAATCCAACGCCGAGATCACCGCCTCGCCGGTCGAGCGGATGCCGAGCGAGCAGACGATCCTCCTCTGCGCCGGGAGCGAGATGATCCCGGTGCGGACGCGGATGATCGGCGCGCACCACGCGTACAACTGCCTGACGGCGGCGGCGGTCGGGCTGGCCTACGGCATCGACCTGCCCACCGTGGCCCGCGGCCTGGAAGCGGTCGACTACGTCCCCGGCCGGCTGGAGCGGATCGAGTGCGGGCAGCCGTTCGGCGTGTTCGTCGACTATGCCCACACGCCCGACGCCCTGGCCGGCTCCCTGCGGACGCTGCGGGAAGTCGTCGAGGGCCGGTTGATTTGCGTCTTCGGCGCCGGCGGCGACCGCGACCGGGGCAAACGCCCCCTGATGGGCCGGGCCGCCGAGGAAGGCGCCGACCTGGTGGTCCTCACCGGCGACAATCCCCGGAGTGAAAACCCTATGTCGATCCTCCGGGACATCGCCCGCGGAATGCGCCGCCCCCTGTCTTTGTCCCTGTCGAAAACCAGCGAAACCG
>CAYGZA010000379.1:0-5667 GCA_964354135.1 uncultured Planctomycetaceae bacterium | reverse complement strand
CGCCGCCTTCATGAACTCCTGGGCGTCTTCGCCGGCAAGCGCCCGCCGGTAGAGACTCACCGCCTGGCGGACCCAGGCGGCGGTCTTGAGCCGGCCTTCGATCTTCAGGGCCGAAGCGCCGGCACGGCGAAGGTCGTCGAGGCGATGGAGCGTCACAAGGTCGCGCATCGAAAGCGGCGTTCCGGCCGGTTGACCCTCGACGCTCCACGGAACGCGGCATGGGCTGGTGCAAGTGCCGCGGTTGCCGCTCCGCCCGCCGACCCAGCTCGAAAGCAGGCACCGCCCCGAGATGCAGAAACACAGGGCCCCTTGGACGAAGACCTCCGTCTGGACGCCCGGGACGGCCGAGGCGGCGGCGATCTCGGCGAGCGTCATTTCGCGGGCCAGCACGACGCGCTTCGCCCCGAGCTGCCCGGCCGCGGCAACGTCGGCACTGTTGGCCATACATGTTTGCGTGCTGAAGTGGAACTCGATACGGTCCCGCGCGATTCCGGGAGGGCGAGGCTCCCACGAAGCCGCACCGGTGGCCGCAAGTCCGGGGCTCCTACCCGGCTCGGCAGGAGCCTCGCCCTCCCACGCCAGCCGCAGGGTCAGGAGGGCCGGGTCGCGGACCAGGACCGCGTCAGCGTGGGCTTGCCGGGCCAGCTCCAGGGTCCGGGCGGCCTGGCCCAGATCGCGCTCCGCGAGGTCGACGTTGAGCGTCAGGTACGCCCGAGCGCCGCGGGCGTGTACGGCCTGCACGGCGCAGACGAATTCGTCCTGGTCGAAGTTCTTGGCCCCGCGGCGGGCGTTGAGGTCTTTGAGGCCGAAGTAGACGGCCCCCGCGCCGGCCTCCAGGGCAGCCTCCAAGGCGGCAAAATCGCCCGCCGGGGCGAGCAGCTCCAGCGAGAGCGGAACCGGACAATCGCGATCGAATGGCATCACACTCACCAAGAACCGTGGCCGACCCCTCCAGCCAAATGATCTATTGTGTGACGTAGAATAGGGCCAAGCGGGGGCCGAGCTTCTTGGCGTTGGTCTTGAGGACCACCGACTTCTCGAAATCGACCGGCTCCAGCATCAGGTAGCGCCACGCGAGCGTGCCGTGGCGGCCGCTCAAGACGGTGCGGAAATCGCCTTTGGCCTGGCCGAGCAGCGCGGCAAGGTCGGGGGATGCCCAGCCCGGCACGGTTTGGCCGTCAACCGAGAGTGCGCTAATGCCGATCGGCGCATCGGGCGGCTGTTCGAAGACGGTCCCGACCCAACGGCCTGTACCCTCCAGACGGACCAGCTCGTTGCCGTCCCGCGCCGGCTGGAAGGCGCCGTGCAAGCGCATCCGGCCGAGAATGTCTTTTCGCGTTGGCTCGGTGGCCGGCTCGACGGAAACGCTCACACCGACGTCGCGAACCGGGCGGTGCCCGCGGTTGGCCGCCGCAATCGCGATCCCGTCGCCGAACGGCATGGCCAGCATGTTGGTCACACCGTTGCAATCCACGAAAAGGAAATTCGGGAAATTGCCCTGATCGGCCAGTGGGGCAAACCAGAACCTGGCCGGGGCGGAGATGGCCGGCTGCTTCCGGCCGTCAACGGTCACCTCCAGCCAGAGGTCGCTCCCGGCCAGGGCCTTCTTGTCGGCCTTCAGCTTGAGCCAGTGGACGATCCCCGCGCCGTCGACATGAAGCAGCTCCTCCGTCTTGCCCGGGGCGATTGTCTTCTGGGAAGATTGAAACCGCGGCCTCGGGTCCTGCTCGCGATGGACGCCCCAGCCGAGCTGGTCGCGGCGGTATTCCACGGCGGAAAGCCAGCCGCGAGGAATGTCCAGATCCGACGAGGTGAGATGCTCCAATCCGAGGTCCTTGGGAAACATCCCGCTAACGCCGGGGAGACGACCGGCCACGGAGAGCCGCTCGGGGTTCATGAGCCGGTCGAGCACGGCCGCGTCGCCGTCGGGCGGCCGCGGCTTCTGCCACGCCGCGAGCCCGAGGCCGTCGGGGGCCTCGAGCACGCGGAGGTTGCGGACCTCGAGCGTGGCCCCGTGCTCCTGGATGCCGATCCAGCCGTTGAGGTGCCGGTGCTTGAGCTCGGGGTGAAAGGCCGTGTTGCACTGCTGGACGAGTTCGCCGTTCATCCAGGCCGAGATCATGCGGCCGTCGGCCTTGATGACCACGCGGTTCCACTGGCCGGACCGATCGGCGCGGGCCAGCGGGGGGACGTTGCCGTAGATGGCCATCGCCGCGTGTTTGTCCAGAGGGGTGTTGAAGGGGATGTCCCAAAGCTGCAATTCCATGCCGTCGCCGGAAGGCCAGCCGTGCGGCGGGGTGCGGATGCCGACCCCCGAGTTGCCGCCCTTCTGCATCTTGTACTCCAGCGAGAGCGTGAAATTGGCGAACTCCTTCTTGGTGCGGATGTAGTTGCCGCCGCCTTTGCGCAAGACGAGATTGCCGTTTTCCGCGCCCCACGCGCCGAAGTCGCCGGGAGTCCACCAGCCGGTCAGGTCCTTGCCGTTGAAGATCGGCCCGCCGGGCGGCTCTTGGAGGCTCATGTCGGAAAGCCAGGCCTCACCGCCATCGACTGCCAATCCAAGGCCAAACCGGCGGTTGAGCTCGATCGAGACCTCGTACAGTAACCGCCCGTCCACGGCAAGCGAGAACTTCGCCCCCTGGCGCCGGATTTCGGCGGCGTGTCGCTTGCCGTCATTCCGGGGCAGCGGCTTGCCGGAGACCCGAGGCGTATCGCCGTCGAGAAGCCGGCCGCACTCGGGCCCCTCGCGCAAAGTCAACTCGAACCCTTTGCCCGAGGGGACTTTCGGCAGGAGGATCCTCCAAGCCGCCCGATCCGCGACCGACCAGGCGAACCGGAGCTGAAAATCGCCGACCGTGTAGCCGGACAACAGGGGCGTAGCCCCCGCGTTGCCGCAGAGCCGGCCGCCTCGAATCGTCCAGCCGCGGATCGGCCGGTCGCCGTGGTCCCAGCCGGCCAGCGAGTCGGGCCGCATCAGCTTGACGCCCGGGTATTCGTCGGCGGCCCGGGCCGGCCGGGACACGAAGGACAGGGAGACGCACCACCAGGCCACCGCCAACAACGGAATCCGGATTGGGATCATGGAGGTCATAGTTCAAGAAACTCTTCCACGGCATCGCGGAGCACGGCTCGCTCGGGGTCCACGCCGGTCCAGAGGCGGAAGTTGATCGCCGCCTGCTCGAGGAACACCTCCAGGCCGTCGATGGCGGGCGAGCCCCGCCGGGCCCCTTCCCGGAGGAGCCAGGTCCGCGGCGGGTTGAAGGCCACGTCGGCAACGACCGTCTCCGCGGTGAGGTTCCCAAGGTCCAACGGGAGCGGCTCGTCGCCGCCCGCGGAGGTGGCATGGATCACCGCGTGGGTTTCGGGCGGGATAGCGTAGTCGCGCTGCCAAACCTCCAGCGAAGCGGGCGTCTGGAGCGTGCCGAGGAGCTCGACGAGGTCGCGGCCGCGCTCTGGGCCGCGGTTGACCACGAGAATTCTGCCCGCCTTGGCCAGGGCCAGCTCGACGGCGATCGCTCGGGCCATGCGCCCCGCGCCCAGAAGCACAATCTGTTTCCCGGCCGGATCGGTCTTTCGGCGGAGGGATTCCACGAGGGCCCGGCCCTCGGTGTTCTCGCCGACCAGTCCCGCTTCGTCGCGAAAGAGGCAGTTGACCGCGCCGATCAGTTGAGCCTGTTGGGTGAGGCGGTCCAGGTGCGGCAGGATGCTCTCGTTGTGCGGCTCCGTGCAATTGCCGCCCCGGAAGCCCATCACCCGCATCCCCCGAACGGCGTCGCGAAGGTCCTCCGGCAGGACCTCGAAGGAGAGGTATCGCCAGTCGAGCTGGTGGTGCGCGAAGGCCTTTTCGAGCATGAACTGGGTCGGATTCCCCGCGACGGGAAGACCGAGCAGGGCCAGCACGGGCTGAACGGACGAAGTCGCCACGGTGGTCAGCCTCCCATCGGCTCCGCAAAGCGGCACACGGGTGAACAAGGGTCCGGGAAAACCGGCAAGCCGGCATTTTGGCCGACACGCGGCCAGAATGCAACCGACCCCGGACTTGTTCGCAGTCCGCCCGGAGACCCTCGCCTTGAGCCGGCCTTCCGGCCATAATCCAACCATGATCCATGCCCGCGTCCTCATCGGCTTGCTGTTCGTGGCGACCGTGCTGGTGGATTCGGCAGTGTGGAGGGCACTGTTGTGGGCCACCCAGCACGGTAAACCGGACGTGAGTGTGCTCATGATGACGGCGTCATCGCTGCCGTTCAGCCAAGTGGGGCTAGTGGCGCTCTGGACCGGCTTGGGGCGGACCGCCGCGCCCTGGCGAGTGCTGGGAGTGGTGCTCACGGCGGCGTGCTGGAGCTGGCTGGTTGCGGTGCTCTTCGCAAGCGATCCGCCCCCGTTCACCAGGCGTTTTCTTGAGTTCGCGACGCCCTGGACGTTCTTCCTCTTGTTGGAGGCAGCGGCGATTGCTGCACCGCTGTCGGTTGCCAGGCTGATAGGATTCTCGCTGGCCAGTGCAGCCGACCTGGAGTGCGGTCGTCGCGATTTGGAACGGCCCCGCCGGTTCCAGTTCTCATTGCGATCCCTGTTCGCTTGGATGACGGCGACCGCGATTGCCCTGGGTGCGACGGGCTACACTTTCCACCTGCGGCACTTCGGGATCGTGGAGGGCTCTCTGCTGCAAATGCTCATGATGGCGGTCGGCAATGCGGCCATGGCAATGGCAGGACTTTGGGTCATGCTGCACCCGGAGTGGCGGTGGCGACGGGTGATTCTTTTCGGTGCGGTCGTCTTGGTCGCGGTGGCGCTGGCCACGCCGAACCTGGGCTGGCGGTTTGCGGCGATGCTCTCCTGCCCGCAGGCGATTTGGCTTCTTGGCTCGCTTTGGGTGGTGCGAGTGGCCGGCTATCGCGTCGTGTGGCAGCCGCGGACACCTGACGGCCGATAGCTGATGGCCGATCGCTGATGACTGAAAGCTGATGGCTGATCGCTGAAAGCCGACAGCCCCCTTCCGTCATCGTCCCGGCTCTACTGCCGGTCCCACAGCTCGTCGGTGGACCCGAGATCGAAAATGCTCTCGCGGTCCCGCTTTTCCATGGCCGATGGCGGTTCCCAGAACGGCGGCGGGTTCCGCACAGGGTCGGTGCGGGAGTCGACGTGGCAGTCCAGGAACAACACGTTGGCCGATTTCCCCCCGTGGCGGAAATGAATCGCCGGGTACTGTCCGGAAGGAGGCTCAATGAGCGGCACTTCCCGCAGCGTCACCGGGCCGGTGGGCCAGGGCTCGATCCACGTGCCCAGGCTGTCGGCAAACGTGACCGTCCGGCTGGTGCTGCGGCAGTTGTCGATCTTCGTCGGCCGCCAGACCGGCTCCCACGTCGGCGGGCTGAAGCTCAAGGGAGCCAGATAGACGTAGTTGTACCCGTAGCCCCCGGTGCCTCCCTGATACACGAGCTCCTCGTCGGTGAGATTGAGATCGGGGCACCGGGTGACCGACTTGTTCGACTCGTAGTACGGCGTGAGGTGGCCTTTTTGGATATCGACCTGCCGCGAGCCCGGCTGCACCGAGCCGAACCACCACTTGTTCACGCCCCCCGCCTCCAAGGTTCGGGCCGCGGGGAGCACCCCGTCGAACGAAGCCACGTGATTGTGGACCGCCAGGCCAAGCTGCCTGAGATTGTTCTT
>CAYGZA010000378.1:0-5680 GCA_964354135.1 uncultured Planctomycetaceae bacterium | reverse complement strand
TCTTGACCATCCACATGCAGCAGGCGTCGACGTGGTTGTAGTCCGTCTGCACGTCCGGGAACTCCCTGGCAACGTCCTGGAAGGTCCGCCACCACAGGTCGTGGCCGAACGTGAGCACGTTGGTCTTGGCCACCAGGGTGAGCCGCTTCCGCTTGTTCCGCTTGCGGGTGTACTGGAAGGCCCAGCGGATACAGCGCTCGCAGCCCTTGCGGGTGTAGACGGCGGTCTGCATGGCGACCTCGTCGGGGGTGTTCTTCTTGAGGAAGCCGCCCATGCCGCAGTAAAGGTCCTCGGTGTTCTCGCGGACCACGACGAAGTCGATGTCGTCGGGCCCCTTGCCCGCCAGTGGGGTTTCCACCCCGGGAAACAGCTTCACCGGCCGGAGATTGATGTACTCGTCGAACCGGAAGCGGAGTTTCAAGAGGAGCCCTTTCTCAAGGACCCCCGGCGGCACGTCGGGGTGGCCGACCGCGCCCAAGAGGATTGCGTCGAAGGCGGCCAGTTCTTCACATGCCCCAGGGGGCAGGACCTCTCCCGTCCGCAGGTAGCGATCGCCGCCGTAGTCGAAATCCTTTAGCTCCAGGGAGATTCCCTCCAGGGCGGCAACCGCCTTGAGGACCTTGACGCCTTCGGCGGCAACCTCCGGCCCCGTCCCGTCGCCGCCGATCACTGCCACCTTGAGCTTGTTCGTACTGCTCACCGTCTGTTTCCCTTGCTGGAGGATCCGTTGCGGCCCAAAATGACGAATTCTATCAGCCGCCCCGGAGAGCTACAACCGGCCGACAATGTGCAACAGGTTCGACCCGTCAGGCGGCCTTGCGGGCCCCGTTCTCCCGGCCCGACCACACACCCCGCCCGGCCGCTTGGGCCTCTTTCTGGGCCCGCCGGAACCGCGTCTTCATCGACTCGGAGTACCGAAAACCGAGCGAGGCCCGCGCCAATCCGGCGCGGATCAGCTCCTCGTTGAGCATCCGGCCGTCGACCCAGACGTAGGCCAGGAATCGCCCGTAGTGGTCCTTCCGCTCGCGGTCCGGTTGCAGGTGCACCGCTCCGGCGGCGACGAACTCGTCGGTGAACTGTTTGGCCTCCGGGCCCCAAGCTTCGACGGGATGGCCGGGCTTGACGGTCTCGGGGGTGTCGGCCCCGATGAGGCGGACTCGGGCCCCGTTGGTCAACAGCAGCGTGTCGCCGTCCACCACGCGCTCCACCTGGTAGTCTCCTTCGGGCAGGTCTTCGGGGGGCGCGGGAGGAGCATGATAGAACCTCCACCACACAAGCGCGATGAGGATCAGCGCCATCAAGAGCGCCGGAAGAGGGCGGCGCCGGCGATACGGGCGACGCGGCACCACGAAGGGACGGCGGTGTCGGCCCATGGTGCTCTAGCAACGGGACGGTCGACCGGCAGGCTCAGTTGCTGCTGAAATCGAGGACCTTGGCGTTTTCGCGCCCCAGCGGGTTCTTGCTGAATCTCCGGCGGCACTCCGGACAGAGATCGAACCGCAGCCGCTGGTAGACGTCGTCGCCGACCTGGTCGCTGTCGGCGTCTTCCAGGCGTTCCAGGAGGTCCTGGATTTCCAGGACGTGGTCGCGGTCTCCCTCGTCCTCCACAACCACGGGGTCGAAGGCGGCGTAAACTTCGATCTTTACAACGTAACGTAGGTCTTCGTCGGGATCCAACTCTCGTTTGCACAGATCGCACGTGTAGTGAATCATGACCCACTCCCCAAAGCAGGCCGGCAATCGCCGACCCTGATGATACGGAATAAGATTCCGAACTCTTTTATCCTAATGAGAAACGGCCGGGCATGGCAAGGCGTTCTTGGGATTTTCCGGCCGCCGGGGGGGGACCGCACTTCTAACGCCTGGAATTGGCAATAATCCCGGAAAACGCCGGCCAAGCCAGGCGGCTCGCCGGCCCCTTGTTCCCTGGCCCCCGTAGCACCGCACTGCCTGCCCCCTTGTTTCAACGCTTCCTCTGGAAAGGGACAAAACGATCGGATAAAATAGGCGGCTACCGGCGACAATCGTCACCATCGGCTTTTTTCAGGTGGATGCGTCGATGGCCGGGTTCAGGGGGCAAACAACACGGTGGATGGGGACCTTCAGACCAGCGCCCCGGGGCCACGGGCCGTGGGCCGGCGGACACGATCGAGAGGGATGGTTTCATGTCCGGTGCGTGTACATCCGAGGCCTTGAAGTGCAGTGTGCTGGTGCTGAACCGCTTGTACGTCGCCATCCACGTGGTCGGCGTCCGCCGGGCCTTCAGCCTTCTCTGCCGGGAAATGGTCGAGGTGATCCACTCCGAGGACGGCCAGTTCGCCAACTACGACTTCGATTCCTGGCGGGAAGCCTGTGAGCTGAGGGCCGATCTGAAGCAGCCCAACGACGACTGGATCCGTTCGGTGAGGTTCGAGATCCAGGTCCCCCGCGTCATTCGCCTGCTGCGATTCGACCGCCTTCCGGCCCGGGCCTTGCGGCTCAATCGCCAGACGGTCTTCGCCCGCGACGAGCACCGCTGCCAGTATTGCGGCCGGCGTTTTCCCAGCGGGCAACTGAGTCTCGACCACGTGATTCCCAGGAGCCGCGGGGGAACGCACTGCTGGGAGAACGTGGTTTGTGCTTGTCTGGGCTGCAACGTGAAGAAAGGGGGCCGCACCCCGCAAGAGGCCCGCATGAAACTCGTGGCCCGACCCGCACGCCCGAAGCGAAGCCCCCTCTTGAACCTCAAGCTCCGCAATCCCAAGTACCAGAGCTGGCGGACCTGGCTGGAAGGGGCGCCGGTTGAAGTCGGCGTCTAGCCTGCTAGTGGTCGCAGAGCGGGGGCTTCTTCTCGGTGATCACCGGACATTTCGGGGCCATCTCGGCGTTCAGCGCGATGTAGCTCTGCCACTCCTGCGGGACGTTCTGATCCAAGAAGATGGCTTCCACCGGACACTCGGGCACGCACGCCTCGCAGTCGATGCACTCGTCCGGGTGGATGTAGAGAATCCGCTCCCCCTCGTAGAAGCACTCCACGGGGCACACCACCACGCAATCGGTGTATCTACAGTCGCGGCACGGTTCACAGACGACGTGGGTCATAGTCCTGCTCTCTCGAATCGGAACTTTCTGGGCGGCCCGAATCCGTGGCGTCAAGTCGTTGCCGCCAAAGCAGTTGAGGAAGCGGCAAGAGACCTGCCTTGAGGAGAATCGTAGGGGCTCGCCGGGTCCGTGTCAATCCTCCCCGGTGCAGCGCCCGCCCCGTTTTCGTCCTTCCCCAAAGAGGTAGTATCATTCTCCCCTTCGGCTTGCCCTGAGCCAAGGCGGCGGTTAGAATCGGAGGTGTCGGGGGGAGTCTGCTCGCTCCTTCGGATGGATCAAAACGCTCCTCGGGCGGCATGGACCGGCTGACGGCTTTCGCCGACTCCAAGGGGAAAGACGTCGTGGTACTTTCCGAAATCGACCGCAATCTGCTCGAACGCTGTCTCCAGCGAAAACCGAGGGCTTGGGAAGATTTCGTCGATCGCTTCTTGGGGCTGGTCATCCACGTCATCAACCACTCCGCCCAGGCCCGCAGCATCCGCTTGACCCGCGAGGACCGCGACGACCTTGCCGGCGAAGTGTTCTTGAGCCTGCTGAAGGATGATCTTGCCGTTTTGCGCCACTTCCGCGGTCAGAGCAGCCTTGCCACGTACCTGACGGTCATTGCCCGGCGGATGGTGGTCAAGGAGCTCCTCCACCAGAAGCGGAGCGCTCCGCTGACGGAGGGAGCCGCCAAACGCGCCGCCCAGGCGCTCTCGGAGCCCCGCTCGGAGCCCGGCGATCGGATCGGCGACCGCGAGGAGGTGGAACGCTTGCTCGGCGAACTCCAGGAGACGGAAGCCCGCGTGGTGAAGATGTACCACCTGGAGGGCAAGAGCTACCAGGAGATCAGCGCCGCGATGGGAATGCCGGAAAACAGCATCGGCCCCATTCTCAGCCGCGCTCGCACCAAGATGCGCCGCACCGGAGTGAATCCGGGAAACCCCTGATCCTAAATAGGCCGGCTCCCGCCCGTCGTTTGGTGCCGTCACTCTGCAACAGGAAGGATCGTCCCATGAGCCGTTTCCGGTCGACGCGTCGACGGTTTCTCAAGTCTGCGGTGGGTCTGGCGGCCGCCGGCGCCGCGGTCCCCTACTGGCATACCGGGGTCTCGGCGCAGGCCGGCCCGGCGAAGTCCAAGAACGACCGCCCCTTGATCGCCGCCGTCGGCGTGGGCGGGCAGGGGACGGGCATTGTCCGTTCGGCCGCGCGGTTCGGCGACGTCGTGGCCGTCTGCGACGCGGACCTGGAGCACGCCGAAAAGGCCAAAGCCGTCTTCGGCGGCAAGCCGGCGGTCTACCAGGACTATCGCAAGCTCCTGGAGCGAAAAGACGTCGAAGCGATCACCAACGGCACGCCCGACCACTGGCACACGGCGGTCAACGTCGCCGCCTGCAAGGCCGGCAAGGACGTGTACACCGAGAAGCCGCTCGCGCTGACGATCGAAGAAGGTCAATTGCTCCGCAAGGTGGTCCGGGAAACGGGCCGCATCGTGCAGGTCGGAACGCAACAGCGGAGCGACCCGAACTTCCGCCTCGCCTGCGAGCTCGTGCGCAACGGCCGCATCGGCAAGCTCAAGAAGGTGACCGTGGTGCTCCCCTTCTGGACCACCAAGGGCGGGCCGTTCGCCGCCAAGCCGGTCCCGCCGAGCTTGAACTGGGACCTCTGGCAGGGCCAGGCGCCCGAGCGGCAGTACTGCCCCGAGCGGGCACACTTCAATTTCCGCTGGTGGTCCGAGTACGCCGGGGGCATCATCACCGATTGGGGGCAACACCACATGGACATCGCCTTCTGGGGCATGGACGTGGAGAACGGCGGACCTCTAAGCGTCGAGGGCACCGCCATCTTCCCCAACGAAGGCAAGCCCGACTGCTTCAACAACCCGGACCGCTTCCTCATCAAGATGAAGTTCCCCGGCGACATCGACCTCTTGTACTTCGTGGCCCACGACAAGAAGTACCGCGAGAGCATCACGCCGGAAGAAGAGGCCCGCTTGTTCGCCGACACCCAGGCCGATCTGGAGGAAGGCTCCCGCAACGGGATCATGTTCACCGGCGATAAGGGCCGGGTCTTCGTCAATCGCGGCAAGGTCTACGGCAAGCCGGTCGAGGAGCTCAAAGACGACCCGCTCCCCGCCGGCGCCAACCGCCTCTACGAGAGCAACGACCACATGCAGAACTTCTTCGAGTGCGTCAAGACCCGCAAGCAGCCCATCTCCACGGTGGCGGTAGCCCACCGCGTGATCACGGCCTGCCACCTGGGCAACGTCGCCATCCGGCTGAAGCGAAAGATCGTTTGGGACGCCCAGAAGGAAGAGATCATCGGGGACGTAGAGGCCGCCAGCTCGATGTACGTCCGGCGCGAGCAGCGGGCCCCGTACCGGATCGTGGTTTAGCGCCCCTCTTTAGACGTTTGGACGCCCCTCGGGCGGCGATCGGGGCGACGGCGCGTTTCCTCAAGTCCGCGAATTCAGCGGCCGACGAAGCGACCCGCGCACCTCCACCCGCCACCGCTAGCCAAGACCTTTGTTGAATCGGTGGTTGTGCTTCGCACAACGGTATTGGTGCTAGTGTCCCGTCAATCTTCGATTGACGGGTAAAGTTTTCGTAGTTTTCGGCGT
>CAYGZA010000377.1:0-5686 GCA_964354135.1 uncultured Planctomycetaceae bacterium | reverse complement strand
TTGGAGAGGGTGCGGGCGGGGATGTCGAGGGCCGGATCGCGGCCGGTGTGGACCGCGCGGACGACCCCGTCGGCCAAGCCGACCAGTCGCCCCATGGTCTGCTTATCCTGGCCGGCGAGCTTGCGCTTGGGCGCGGCGGTGGTCGGGACGGGTTTCTTTGACATGGGGAGGATTCAGGGTTGGGGGTTCACACGCGCCGCCGGCTCTTGCCGCGGGACAATCAGCACGTTCTGGCCGAACTCCTCCGCGTCTTCCTCGACGGGTCGGCCGCGCTCGTTCAGCTCCACGTCGGCCTCGGCGGTCTTTCGCCGGGCCAGCCTGACCAGGCGTTCGTACAGGGCATCCCGGTCGGCCCGGTTGATGTGGCTCACGGCCCCGGCCACTTCGCGGAGGTAGCGGAGGAAGATGTTTCGCCGCTGCCCTTCGTGCTTCACGCGCTGCCGCCGCCGGAGGTACATCCCGAGCTTCCGGCCGACGGCCTGAAGGGCCAGTCGCAGCTCCTTCTGGATCTCCGGATACCCGGCGATCGCCTCCTTGGACTCGCTGGTGAAGGGGACCCAAACGCTGGCCATGTGGACCATGACCGTAACGGGCCCGGTAGGGAGCGAGCCGCGGGACTGGCTCAGCCCGTAGGCCCGCCAGTTGGTCGAGGTGACCGTCTGGGTGACGGCACACGCCCCGGCCTGGAATTGCAGCGGCACGCGGTTGGCGTAGCGGAGGACGGTCATCGTCTGGCGGTCGTAGATGTTGACGCTCTGCATGGCGTGGTGCAGCCGGTCGGTTTCCGCCTCTTCGAGCTTGCCGGGCGACATCCGCCGCTGCAGCTTGGCCTCGTGGACGATCCGATCCGCGGCTTCAGGCCCCAAACCGTCGAAGGTCGTGGCCAGGAACTGGCGGAGCGTGCGGGCATCGCTCTGGCCGAGCAGCTCCACGAGGGTTTCGCGGGGAACCCGATGGGTCGGCGGCCCGCCGCCGTAGGCGAGCCCCACCTCGATTTGGAAGGGGTTGCCGCGATACACCGCCGGCGGCCGCGTGGCGGCCGCATAGAACTCCCCCGGCACCAACTGGTGCAGCCCCTCGAGGATCAGCTCCTCGCCGATCGGGGAAATGCAGTCCGTGGCCGGGGCGGTGATCTTCGTGCTTTGGATCGCCTTGTAGAGGTCGTCCGCTTCGTGGCGTCCGATCCGCCGCCTGCTCGCCCGCGGGCTCAGCTTCGCCGCCTCGCAGATCCGCCGCGCCACCCCGGAACTCACCCGGGAGAACGACGTTATGAGGAACTGCGTGATCGTCGTGGCCTTGGTCGCCTTGAGCATGCTCACAAGCATCCCCAGCTCGACCCCGTACGGGTGCGGCTTGATCTCCTTGGGCTCGGGAGGGAGCACTTCGGTGACCCGCGCGAAGGTCTTCCGGTTTCCGTCCGGGTCGGTGTAGTGCAGGGTCACGTGGGGATTGGCCAGGGCGGTCAGCTCGAGGTACTCATCGACGCTGCCGCGTCCGCGCTGGAAGCGGGCCTCCAGCTCGATGGTCACGCGGGTGCCGTGATCCGCCTCGATCCACTCGACGCCCAGCTTCTCGATCGCCTGCCGGCCGCGCTCGCCGGGCGGTATCTCGATTCCCTCGCCGCGGCCGTTGAGGATCTCCGGCTGGTTCCGTTTCGTGTCGATCTGGATTTCGTAGTAGTGGGCCGGTTTGCCCTTCGAGACCTTGGAGACGATCCGCACCGGCTTCCCGGTGGTCAGAAGCCCGTACATCCCGGCGGCGCTGATGCCGATCCCCTGCTGCCCGCGGCTCATCCGCAGGCGGTGGAACTTGGAGCCGTAAAGGAGCTTGCCGAAGATCAGGGGGATCTGTTTCTTGAGGATTCCCGGCCCGCCGTCTTGGACGTCCACCTGGTAGCGGTTTTCGGCGGTGGCGCGGACGGAGACCCATACCTCGGGGAGAATGCCGGCCTCTTCGCAGGCGTCCAGGGAGTTATCGACGGCCTCCTTGACGGCGCTCAGTAGTGCCTTGCGGGGATTATCGAACCCCAGAAGGTGGCGGTTCTTGGCAAAGAACTCGCTGACGGAGATGTCCCGCTGGGCGGCCGCCATCGTCTGGGCAGTGGCCCGGCGTCGAAACGCAGCGGGGGACGCCCCGTTGCCGCGGCCATCGCTCCCGGATTTACCATTCGAGGGGGCCGTCAGCGCCGGTCCCGGGGCGACTTCGCCATCGTTTTTTGCGATGTTCGGCACATGCTCGTGGAGCTTCGCTCTTGCCAATCGAGGGACTCCCTATGCATCTCCATTGCGGGGGTAACGGCCAGGCCGGCCGGACCGGGTACGCTCGAGCCTCTCCCGGCCCGGTACGGATGGGAACGATTATAGCGATTATTCCGGCGGCCTCCCAGGCGGATTTACCCCACCGTTCCTTATGCTGTGCGCGTCTGTCACCGCCGCTCCATAAAGATTTACCCGCACCGCCGCTACCAACCGACGATGGTTGTGAAGAACCGCCTTTTGGGCGTCAGATTCAGTTCAGCAAGGAGCCGGTCCATGGTTCTCAGACGATTGCCGGTTGCGGTCCTCGTGGGGATCGCGCTAGTTGCCTGGAGCGTTCTGCTGGAGGGAGCCCCCTCGGCGCGGGCCGAAGGGCACCGCCAAGCGACCGGCGGCGGGATGTTCTACAACTTCTACGTTCCGCCCGGGGCTTGCGGAGGCGTAACCGCCCAGCTCTATCCTTGTCCGCGACCGACACCCCCGCTTGTCGGCCACACGTACATCACGTACCCGCCCTTGGCGCCGCACGAGTTCCTGCACCCGCACACGAAGGCGTATTACCGCCGCAATCCGGGGAGCGGATGGACGAGGACCACGGTCCTCTGGCGGTAGCCGCGACAGGAAGACAAGAACGGTTTGCACGAGAAGGAACTGGAAGCGATGAAACGCGCACTGCTTTTGACCGCCGCGACGTTGGCCATGACGATGGCGGGGTTCGTGGAAATGGCCGGGGCGGGAGAAAGGACCCTGATGGGGGCCATCGCCCACCGCCGCGCCCAGAAGACCCCTTGGCACGGCAACTACTATGAGTCGGCTTGGGGAATGCCGGTGGCCCTGGTCGTGCCTCCGACGGCCGCCTATCAGACCAAGTGGGGCTGGGGCGTGGGCAACACGCGATCTGTCCCGATCTATCACCAGTTCGAGCGGACCCCGACGGGGCCGGGCTACTACAATCGGTCCCAGTTCCTGCCCACGCCCGCGTGGCCGTCCGACACCGATCAATTCGGCGTGTACTACGTCCGCGACCCGTGGTGATCATGGCGGTTTTCCCGTATAAGGCAAACCGCCTTGTGCGCCCATGCCAAGGTCAAGCTGTCGCGGTTTAGGAAACGGCCCGTCAGCTATCGGCAGATACGCTCTGTCTCTACAAGTGACTCCTGAGTCGCTTGACCGCCAGTCGGTGGCAGTCGTCGCGGGATTTCGGGGCGATGCTCTGGAAATCGGGATGGTGGGAATTCTGAAAGTCCACCAGCACCCAATCGCCCGCCCGGTCGCAAAGGATCAAGTGGACGTGATGGGCCTCTTGCTTTCCGTCCGAGGCGGGACTGACGCCGTAGTCGGCCAGCAGGGCATACTCGGTCGCCGGTGGGTTCTTGCGGATGAACTCTCGGAAGGCCCGAGCCGTGTCCCAAAGGACCTTTTGTTCGTTGGGGTCGCCTTGAATCCTCAGTTTCGGGTCGGTCTCGGACGCTTCGGCCTGGCAGATGCCCTGCTCGTTCAGCATTTTGGCCAATTGAGCCGCCCCTGATTTGTCCGAGCCCTGCCAAAGGTGAATCGGATACACCGCGACTTTACTCGCCGGGAGTTCCTTCTTCTGATCCGCCAGCCGCTTGCTCATCGCGGCCAGCTCCACGTCAGAAGGCAGTCCCGACCGTTTTCTCAGGCGTTCTGCCATTTTTCCTTCGGGCGCGTCTTTGCGCTCCGGATCGGCCAACTCCCAAACGTTTCGCAAGCGATTGACCAGAAATAGACTCGCGGTCATAGGGCAGTCGGGTTTGGGTTTGGCGTGTGAAAAGGCCTCCTGGTCGCCCAGGTCGGCGAAAACGACCTTGCCCGCCTTGTCGACGACGATCGTGCGGATCCCTTCGATGCGCTCCTTGGAAGCCCACATCTGGCCGAAAACGGCATACTCGGTCTTCAGCGATTGCTTGCTGACGAACTGACCGAAAGCGGCGGCAATCTTCGCCGTATCGTCTGTTTTCGGGGGAGAGAAACTCGCCTCAGCGATCTCGATCTGCTCCATGCCCATCCGCTCCAAGAACAAGCCCGCCACCTCGGCGACCCGTTCGCCCATCGAGGCCGGGATACCGCTCGGAAGGATCGCGTGGCTGAGCGCGAGCGGATAGACGGTCACCGATTTTTTCCGGGTTTTGGCCGTTGGCTCCTCGGCCCAGAGGACGCCGAGGCCCAGCAGCGCGAACATGCACAACCAAGACGCCACGTGAGAGCGTTTCATCGAACTGGCTCCTCAACAAAAAGGCTGATAACACAAACTGTCGCCCTGCTCCCCCGGAAGAGGGACGGCGGGAAAACGGGCTGACAACACAGCTCACCATCCGCCAACAGAGCCGACGGTACCGAAACTAGACCGGACAGTACCAACCCCCCGGCGCTTGCGTGGCGGCCTGTGTGCCTGGGCGACACGAATCTCGGCGTATAACGTGCGCCGCTGGCAGAATCGCAGAACTAACTCCCCCGGATCCCTCAATTCGCGTTCGCCTCGATGCACTCCAGTCTCCCACGTCACGGGAGCACTTGCCCCTGCTCGGCCCGCATTCTGTACTCCTTCCACCAGCGCTCGACCTTGGCCGGGGCCTCCGAGGAGCTGAAGCGGAAACCGGCCAGGCGCACCGTGGGCAGGATCTCGTCATCGGCCGGCACGACCCCGAACTGCGACGGCTCCTTCCGGTTCCGCGTCAGGAGGAGGGCCGCTGCCGTCGCACCCAATTGGGGGGCATTGCGCTGCCCTGCGATCAGTTCATCGTCGCGTCCCACGAGGCCCGCCAGCCAAGGGTCGGCCTCGGCCCAGGGGTCTCGCTCGGCAATCGCCAGCGCAGCGATCCACTCCAGCCGAAGCGGCGATTCGGCCGTCGGTGGCTGAAAACGCTTGGCCTCGATCGCCTTCAAGAGGCCGGGCATCGCCTCCCGCGTCCCGTTGGCTGCCAGCAAGAGGCAAATCCATCCGCGACGGCCGAGGCGGGCCCGCGGCGATGCCCGGAGATCCGGTCCCCGCACCTCCCTCAGCGGCACCACGTGCCACAAGACGACCTGGGCCTGCACCTCCTCGGGCACGGGTCCGTCGTCGAGCATCTCCAAGAGCCGCCCTGCGCCTCGCGAGAACTCGGCAGGGTCGAGCTGGCCGACGAGCCCCAGCTCTCCCGGGGTCCACGGCCGCTTGAGGGCCAGGAGGTAATCGAGCGTTCGCCGGCTGATCTCGGCCAGCCGCTTCTTTTGGTCCTTCCCGATGAGGATCGCATAGGCCATCTTGTGCCGCGGCGTGGTGAGGTTCACCAGGTGGAAGAGGGCGCCGGGCTGCTTCGGATGAGGCACCGCCACGCCCACCGGATAGTCCCCCGACGAAAGGTTCTGGCCGCTGACGCAGTGCGCCGTGCGGTCATCGATCCGGTCGAAATGGCTGGGCCGGTCTGCGT
>CAYGZA010000376.1:0-5806 GCA_964354135.1 uncultured Planctomycetaceae bacterium | reverse complement strand
GCGGTGTCGGGTGCCTAAATAGCGGTTGCAGCCGACTGTCCCATCAAAGGACCCTGTGTGAAACACTCCCCAGGGGGGTGCGTCCTGGCCGTGGTTCCCGGTCGGGCTGCCGTGCCGGATGAGGCGATAGCCACCCCGATCTGAGCAATCCGGCACCCGGTTTCCGTCGCACCCTGGCGCCACAACGCCGGGCCTCGACCCTACCAATGCTCACAGGGCCTAGGTTCTTCTGCCGGCTCAATCAGTTTTTCGCCTGGCGGACGATGGCCTCGGCTCGGGCGGCGAGCTTCTTGTCGGCCGTCAGCTTCGCCACCCGCTTCATCGCCGAGGTCACTTCGGCGGCATGTCCGGCGCCGATCTTCTCGGCGATGGCCACCGCGGCCAAACACGCTTCCTCTTTCAGGGCGGCGTTGTCCAGGTGCGAAGCGACCACCGCGAGGGCCTCGGCCGTGGCGACGTTGCCCAGAGCGCTTAGCACCAGCCGCTTCTCCTCGTCGCGGTCGGCCAGGGCCATCGCCTCCTGGAGCGATTCGAGCTTCTTGACGTCCGGCGCGTCCTGCTGGGGCACGAGGCGCACGAAGCCGCGCAGCGCCAGGACCTTGATCGTCCTGGTCGGGGGCGCCTTGAGCAACTCGGCCACGGCGGGCAGGGCGTCGGCCGTCGGCCAGTCGCACAGCGCGCGAAGCGCGGTGTCCTTCACTTGGGCGTCGTTGTCGGCCGCCGCGCCCTTGACCGTCTCGAGCGCCTTGGGCCCGCCGGCCGTTCGCAATGCCCGCAGAAGGGCGCGCTTCGCCTCGCCCTGGGCGCCACCCATCGCCCCGCAGATCGCATCGACGATCGCTGGCGGCGTCGAGATCGCCGTGAATGCAAGGCTCTCCCCTTCGCCGATGGTCTTGCTGACCCTCACGCCGTTGACCGAGTAGTCGACGTGGAGCTTCTTGACCACGCCGTTGGCCGGGTCGCCGAAGTTGCCGTTGGAGGCCTCGATCGCCAACGAGCCGGCTTTGACCAGGGCGGCCACCTTCTCGGTCACGTCCGCCGAAGGCCCGTTGGGCAGATCGCCGTACTCGGCCTTGACGACGACGACGTTCCCGCTGGCGGGTCCGCTCTGGCGGGCGCAGAAGGCGCCCAGAGCGATTTCGGCCGTTTGCGTTTCCGCTGCCGAGCGGGCCTTGACCAGGATGGTTAGCAGGGCGGGCAGCTCGGCCAACCCGGCTTGGTCGCGCAGGGCCCTAAGCGCGGCGAGACGGACGGACTCTTCGTCGTCTCCGGCGGCCTTCAGCAGGCTGGCGGCCGACTGGCCGGTCTTGCGCTGTCCGATCATCTCGACCGCCAGGGAGCGGACCTTGGCGTCCTTGTGGGCAAGCATGGCCGCGATGGTGGCGTCGGCGTCTTTGCCGGGGAAGCTGCCCAGGCACTCTCGTGCGACGGAGGCCAGGTCGCCCTCGCCGGAGAGCGCCAACTCGGCCAGCAGCGTCAGGGCGGGCGCATAGCCTAGGTGCGTGACGTTGCGGATCGCGGCCAATCGCACGGCGTCGGGACCCTTAGCGGCCAGGGCGAGCAGGGCCGGACCGGCCGACGCGTCGCCGCGGCGGCCCAACGTGTTGACCAGAAGGACTTGCTTGTCGGCCGGCAGTCTCGGCAGCTCGCGGGCCAGCACGGCGGTGACCTCCGGCCCGGACATCTCCATCGACGCCCGGGCGGCGGCGGCCGTCAGCACGTAGTCCGCGCCGCGGATGGCCTCGATCATCAGCGGGATGCCTTCTTCTCGGCGCATGAGGATTGCGCCCCGCAGGGCGCCGGCCCGAACCTGCTGCGGCGCCTGGTACAGGCCGCGGAGGCGGTCGAAGATCGACTGGGACGCGGCGTACTGTCCCCCGTCCGCCAGGGCTTCGGCGCAGCGGAAGAGCCCCTCGCAGAAGGCGACCTGGTTGGCGGCCGGCGCGCCGGCCAGGGCGGCGTCGATGGCCTTGGCGGCATTGGGCGTGCCAATTCTGCCCAGGGCCCGGGCGGCGGCCTGGGCCACGTCGGCGTCAGCGTCGGCGAGCAGCTTGGCCAGGGCATCCACGGCCTTGGCGTCGCGCCGCACGCCGAGGCTGCCGATCACGCCCAGGAGGGGACGACCCTTGACCTTACTCAAAGCGTCACGCAGCGCGGCGTCCGCCGCGGGATCGAGGATGGGCTCCAAGGCGTAACGGGCCATGTGCGAGAGCTTCTCGTCGCCCAGCAGGGCGGCCAAGGCGGGAACGGCCTTCTTGGTGCCGACGTGTGCCAGCTCACGGCAGGCGTCGGCCTTCTCCTTCTGCGTTGCGCCCGACTGGAGCACTGCGATGAGTTGGGCTTCCCCGTCCCCGGATGCAGCGGCCGCCAGGAGCATTGCGGCGGCCAGGGCGAAGTTCAGTGTGATGTTCCACATGATGGCAAGTTCTCCTTGAAGTTGCTTTGACGGCTGGGCAAACGCTTCGCCGGTCGTGTCTCAGTAGACGTACGGCTCCCGCATGGCCCGCGCGCGGAAGCGATTGGCCTCGTCGTCTCCCACGAACTCCTCCTTGACCGGGTCAAACTTGAGACTTCGCTTGAGCCACATGCAGACGTTGGCCGCGTGGACGGTGGTCATCGAGTGGTGCATGACCGCGGGGTTGGCCACGGTGGGCTGGCGGCTCTTCACGCAGTCGAGGAAGTTCCGCATGTGGTCGAGCGCCCTGCCCGTGCGGGCCACGTACTCGCCGACGACCTTCTTGTACTCGCCCAGTAGGGCCGGCGAGGAGACGTCGGGCCTGGAATAGCCGTCGGCCGCCGCGGCCCAGCCCTCGGCGCCGTCGAACCGCTCGCCGCACGAGCCGTGCCAGTACTTGTCGCCACGCGAGAGGATCATCTTCACGCCGCTGGCAAAATGCGTGACCATGCCGTCGCCGGTCTCGTTGGCCACGTACTCGTACTCGGCGGGCGAGGTTTCGCCACAATCCAGGCCCGCCTGGGCCTGGGCAAAGGTGTGCGCACCCCACTCGCCGATGCAACTGGTGTGGAAGTCGTAATGGCCCCGCCACCCGCCGGTGACGTAGCTGGGGTTGTAGGGCCGCCACGGGCAGGGGCCCAGCCAGGCGTCCCAGTCCACCTCGTCCTTGGGCGGCTCGGCGACGGCCGGCAGCCAGTCGTGGCGCATCTGGGCAGCATCCCAAGGGGCGATGTGGGCGTAGGCCGTGTGGATCCTTCCCAACCGGCCGGTGCGGGCCATCTCGATGGCGAAAACGTGGTTGGCCTCGCTCAGCCGCTGCGTGCCAGTCTGGTAAACGCGGGCGTAGCGGCGGGCCGTCTCCACCACCGCCCGGCCCTCGCCGATGGTCATCGAGGAAGGCTTTTCGGTATAGACGTCCTTCCCGGCGCGCATCGCCAGGATCGAAGCCAGCGCGTGCCAGCGGTCGCCGGTGGCGATCAGCACGGCGTCGATGTCCGTACGCTCGGCCAGGAAGGCTCGAATCTCCGGGTACATCTGGCAGTCCTGGTTGCCGTATTGGCCGTCCACGAAGTTCTTGACTGCCAGGCGCTGCGTCTTCTGAAGGTCGCAGACGGCGACGAACTGCACGTCGGGCTGGCCCATCATCCACTGCAGGTCGCCCATCCCCCGGCCCCGGATGCCGATGCCTCCGGCGACGATTTTCTCGCTGGGCGGGACGGCCCCGTTCTTGCCTAGCACGTTCCCCGGAACGATCGCCGGTAGGGCCAGGACCGCGCCCGCCTCGGCTGCCGCTTTCAGGAACTCACGTCGAGTCACTTCTGGATATCGCATATTCAACGTCTCCTGGGCTGTCGGGCTCGCATTTGGCTCGGCTCGCGGCGTCCGCGGGATCGGAACGATGCCGCCGCGCGCCCGTCGATAGGAATTGTGATTCCCCGCCGCCTCGGGTGCAATCTCGCGGATCCCCTCGCCCTGGGGGTGACTGAAAGGCGACTACCCGATCTGGCAAACGCGATGGCGAAGGGACCCTATTTCGGGGCTGACTGGGCAACAGGGCAGCCGCCAACGCCGACCGAGTTGATGGGGCACTTTTTCCGACAAGGCCAAGGTTCAAGGTAGCGCCCGCTGCCGGACGCTGTGATCGGATCCGAGCGCGATGTAAAAGTCCAGCGGCAACCATCTTCTCATCAAGGGTAGGGTTTCCGACAAGGTTCGCCAAAAGGAACCTTTGATGGAACGCTAGGAAGCTCCGGAAGCGGCCTTCCAGCCGTCGGACAATGGCGGTACATCATCATCTCGCTTCCACCAGACTGCCGCAAGTGGCACTCCATGGGCATCACGCGCCGACTCTCGACCTGACGGAGGCTTTCGTATGCGAGGGCCGCCGTCCCCCTGCTTGCCGAACGGCATTCGCGTCGCTAGGATGCTGGACGTGGAAGTCCAGTCATTAAGTAAGATCAGCGGTAAGGAATCGAGATCATGAACCGTCGCGATGTGCTCTGCATGGCGCTGGCGTCGGCCGGTCTGAGCGGTGCGACCGCCCGAACGCTGAGAGCGGACCAGAAGCGTCCCGAGTTGCCCGATGCCACGCCGCGGAAGCTGCCGTACTGGAGGGGCTTTAACCTGCCCGTCGCCTACCGAGGCCGACGCAGACAGCTGTTCGATGAGCGCGACTTCGCCGACATCGCCAACCTGGGATTCAACTTCCTGCGGCTCGCGCTCAACTACCACGACTGGACCGATCCCGACGACCCGAAGAGTCTCAAGGAGCCGGTTCTGAAGCAGATCGACCGGGCTGTCGAGCACGGAAAGCAGCACGGCATCCACTTGTTGCTCGACTTCCACATCGCCCCCGGTTTCGGTCAGATCGTCCCGCCCGAGCGGACGAACCTCTGGACCGAGGCTGAGCCGGCCGAGTTGTGCGCGTATCAATGGTCGGCATTCGCCGAACGGTACAAGGGCGTGCCGAACAGCCGTCTCAGCTTCAACCTGTTCAACGAACCGGACGACAAAGTGAAGCCGGAGGATCTCCGCCGGGTGACGGAGCAGCTCGTCAAGGCGATCCGCGCCAAGGACCCCGACCGGCTCATCATCGTCGACGGCCGCAACTGGGCCCGCACGCCCATCACGGAGTTGCTGGGCCTGGACGTCGCGGCCGACATCCACTCGTACGATCCGATTCCCGTGACGCACTACAAGGCGCCGTGGGCCAACTGGAACGAGAGCTGGCCCGAGCCCACCTGGCCGCTCAAGGAGCGGAGCGGAAAGATCGTGGACCGCGAGACGATTCGGCGCACACTGTTCGCGCCTTGGCAGGAGTTGGAGAAGAAGGGTGTCGGCATGTTCGTCGGCGAGTGGGGCGTTCACCAGCACACGCCGCACAAGGTAGCCCTGGCGTGGATGCGCGACATGCTCGGACTGTACAAGCAAGCCGGCTGGGGCTGGGCCCTGTGGAACTTCGTCGGCAGCTTCGGCGTCTGCGACAGTGGCCGGGCGGACGTGAAGTACGAGACGTGGCACGGCCGCAAGCTCGACCGGGCAATGCTCGAGGTCCTGCAGGCGTTCTGACACCCAAAACTGCGGATGCTTGTTGATTCTTCCCGGGCATTATTGCCCGGCGCGAAGGAAGATCACGGTGCGCTGGGCGAGCAAGTCCACGCGGTTACCCACATGTTGCGAAAGAGAATCCGCCAATGAACAGAACAAGAAGACTCACCCTGATGGCCTTCACCGCCGCCCTGCTGCTGGCTCCGCTGGCTGGGCTGCGTGCCCAGACATCCGCCCCGGAACGGCCGGTCAAGAAGCTGATCGAATACGGCTGGGACGTGCCCTATCCCGATCAGGTGCGGA
>CAYGZA010000375.1:0-5845 GCA_964354135.1 uncultured Planctomycetaceae bacterium | reverse complement strand
CAGGGGCTGGTACGCCATGCCCCATACGATAGCCACTTAAGTCCTTATTTGGCAAAGGATTACGGTTTGCCCGTATCTCGTCAAAAACGTGCCAAACGCCTCATATTGTCCACAATGCGATTTTGGCCACTTCAGAGGAGCCCGCGGGCCCGAGGGTGGTCAATAACGGTCGGGTGGCACGCCCAGAGTCTCCGATGGGCGTGGCTTTGGTGCGGCGACTGGCCAACCACGCCCTTCGCAAAGCCTCAGGGCGTGCCACCCGCCCGGAGAAGTAGCCCCTCGGCTGCCGGGGCGTGCGCTCAACCGCCCGGGGCGGCATCGCGCAGCGGGGACGGCAAGGTCAGAGCGCACTCAATCATTAGGTTTCCCATGCCCGCAACAGCCTATCGACTGAGTGCGATCTGACCCCAATGGTCCCGCGGCGAGGATGCCCCGCACCGTCAGAGCGCCAGCAGGGCGACGCCGGCCACTGAGAGCGCGGCGCCCCCGGCGGCGCGCAGGCTCACCTTTTCGCGATAGAGCAGGATCGCAAAGGGGAGGATCAGGACCGGCGTGGTGCTGATGATCGCCAGGCGAAGGAAGCTGACGGCCAGGGCGCCGAGGTATCGCCCGGCCGAGGTCCATGCCACGGCGGAGAAGGTCCACAGGAATGCCGTGCCCACTGTCGCCAGTTCACCGAGTCGCGCCGAGTCCATGGGGCTCCTTCCGCCGTCGAGGATCGAAAGGCTCCTATTGTCGCCGCCGCGGCGAATCGTTCAAGGCCCGCGACGATCCGTGCGACGTGGGACGCTTGACCGGGGCAACGCCTCTGCTATGCTCTGAGGATGCCGCCTGCGCCAAAGCCGGCTCCAAGCGGTTGTTAAACCGACCTGAGTTGAAAGGACGGTCCATGAACAAGCGATCTGGGTTTCTGCCCGCCGCTTTCCTCGTTGCGTGCCTCGTTGCGTCCGCCGTCGTGCAGGTCGCCGCGGGTGCAGAGGATGCTTCTCCGGCCCCCGGCTCCGGCCGCAAGGCCGATCCCCGGCGAAACCTCGGGAAGCCGAAGGTCCTGCTGGTCATCGGCGACGGCACGGAGGTGCTTGACACGATGGCGCCCTATTTCCGTCTCGGCGAAGACTACCAAGTCGTGGTGGCCGCCCCGAAGAAGCGGACCTACCACCTCGTGATGCACGAGCTCGGTCCGGGGTGGGACATCACCGAAGAGCGGCCGGGCTATCATCTGGAAGCCGAGATGGCGCTGAAGGAGGTCGATCCGCAGGATTACGTCGCCCTGGTGCTGCCCGGCGGCCGGGCGCCCGAGTACCTGCGCTACGACCCCGATCTCATGCGCATTACCAAGGACTTCTTCGCCAAGAACAAACCGGTGGCGTCGATTTGCCACGGCGTGGAAATCCTGGCCGCCGCCGACGTGATCCGGGGAAAGAAGGTGACGACCATTCCCAAGTGCCGGTTCGACGTCCAGGTCTGCGGCGGAATCTACGTCGACGAGGCCGTCGTCCGCGCCGGCAACCTGCTGTGTGCCCGGGGCAGGGAGGACATTTCGCCTTGGATGCGGGAGTTCGTCAAGATGATTGAGAAAGGGCCGTCCATTCAGACTCATGGGAGCGCCGTTAGGCTGAGTCCGGCGTGGACCGGACCTTGAACGGCTGCCTCGTGCAAGTCAATTCGGGACGCGTCCTCCACGAGATCGACTCCGGCGCGTATCGATTCACTTCGTCACTACCGTCGAAAGACCGATCACGATGACCGAGCGAATCCGGCTTCCTAAGCGGCAAGGCCTTCTTTTCGGCCTCTGGCTGGCGCTTTGGGCCGGCAATGCCGCGGCCGCCGACACTGTGCCGGGCGATCCGCCGCCGGCGGGCTACCACCTCGTGGCCGAGGACGACTGCGGCAGCAGTCAACAGACGCACGTGGTTGTGGGGACCTCCTGGATGTACCCCGCCGACATGGTTGACGCGGGGGGCGAATACCGAACGCTGGTGTTCGACAACGAAGCCTGCGTGCTGCGCTACTTGAAGCCAAATCCGCAGGCGTCGTACAAGGTCGACATCGTGTACGTCGACAACGGGGGCCGCGTGCAACGGCTGGAAGCCAACGGCCGCCAGGTCCACGGCGATCTGGCCCTGCCGGTCTTTCGCCCGCGACGCTTCGTCTACGATATTCCCAAGGCGGCCTACGCCGACGGCCGTGCGATCGATTTGCGTTTCGTGAAGATGGCCGGAGCCAATGCGATCGTGTCGTACGTTCGCATCTGGTCGACGGATCCGAAGGCGCTTGACGCCCCGCCGGAGGATCAGCGTGCGCCGCGCGCCGCGCCGGCGGTTGCACCGTCTCCACCGAAGGCGGCCCCCAAGCCCCTTTGGTCGACCGAAAGCCCGATCGAAGACGACTGGATCTGGCAGGACGGCCTTTGCCGGCACGCGGTCGGCTCGGGCTGGGAGGAACCGGGCGCGGTGCTCACCAGCCGGGTCGTTCCGGCCGTCGAAAGGCATCTTGCGCGGGGCGCGATCTTGTTGGCCGATTCTCGCAGCCTCGGCGCCGCCGACCTTTCCACCGACGCAGCGCGATTGGCCGCCGCAACGGGCGCGCGGGACGCCCTGGTCGCGGCAAAATCGCGCGATCTGCCGGCGTGGAGAAAAGTGTACGTCGACGTCCGCGGGGCGGTTCGTCGCGCGGCGCTGCAGAACCCGCTCTTGCACCAGGGCGACGGATTGCTGTTCGTGCGCCGGCATCACCCGCATTGGGCGCATCAGTGTGCGAGGCGGCGCGCGGCGGCCAACAACGTCGGGGGCGAGATCTGTCTGCTTCGCGACATCGGATCCGAGGCGGGCGGCCGCGTGATTCGCCTTTCCGAGGGCAAGTTTCCGGAGGGCGTGTTCGGACGGCCCGACGTGTCGTTCGACGGCAAGCGGATCGTGTTTGGTTTCGGTCCGAAAGTTGTCGCCGCGTCGGCCCGGCATCCCATGGCGGTACACCGCGAGGACGGCGAGTGCGGCTACTACCAGGTATGGGAGATGGGTCTGGACGCCCGCGGCCCTGCGCCGCGTCCGTTGACCGCCAACGCGAACGCCTTCGAGAACGCGGATCCGTTCTACCTGCCCGACGGGCGCATCGGCTTTATGTCGGAGCGAGCCGGCGGGTTGGTCCAATGCGGCGACTGGGCCTTAAGCTACTGCCTGCACACCATGAAGCCCGACGGCTCCGACGTCCGCCAGATCACCTGGGCCAAGGACGGCGAATGGGATCCCAGCCTGATGGACGACGGCTCGATCATGCTGACGCGCTGGGAATACGTGATGCGCTTTTGGGGGCCCACGCAATTGATTTGGAGCGTTCGGCCCGACGGAACCAATCCGCGCGTCGTCGGCGGCTACCTGATCGCCGAGCGCAACTACGCGATGTGCCGGCAACTACCCGGCCGCGGCAAAGTGGTCTGCATCGATTCGGCCCATCACAACGACGGCAGCGGCAACGTGCTGGTGGTCGACCTGAATCTCGGACGCGACTCGGTAGCGGGCGTGAAGACGCTGGCGACCGGCCGCTACGATTGCCCCTATCCGCTCGGGGAGAACTACTTCCTCGTCTCGCACGACCCCCGTGAAGACCGGCCGACTTCCACAACCGCCTACGGCATCTACCTGTTGGACGCCTGGGGCGGGCGCGAGCTGCTGTATCGCGACGACCGGCTGTCGGCGATGTTTCCCATGCCGGTGCGTCCACGGCTGAAGCCCGACATGGTCGCCGAGCTGCCCGCGGCCAAAGACGATCCCTACGGCGAGTTCTTCGTTGCCGACGTGCATCAGGGTTTGCCCGAGAGCGTTCGCGGCAAGGCCCGCTATCTGCGCGTCGTCGAGGCCCACGAGCGACACCTGCTCACGCTCCCCTGGAACTTGGAGGTGGGAATCGACTCGGGCTTCGAAACCAAGACGGTGCTGGGAACGGTGCCGGTCGAGCGCGACGGCTCGGCCTATTTCCGCGTGCCGGCGGGCAAGGCGGTTTTCTTCGCCGTTCTCGACGAGAACTACCGGGCGTTGCACGTGATGCGCATGACGACGACCGTCAGGCCGGGCGAGCGGATCGGTTGCATCGGCTGCCACGAGACGATGGTCCGAGCCCCGCCGCGCGTGCGCCCGCCGCTGGCGTCGCTGCGTCCGGCTTCGACGCTCCAGCCGCCGCCGTGGGGCGACCGCCCGTTTGGCTTTCCGGAGCTGATCCAGCCGATTCTCGACGCCCACTGCACCCGTTGCCACGACGGCTCGCGCGGCGCCGAGAAAGCGTTCGACCTGAGGCCGCCGCGAACGCCCGCCTTGCGGCTGGAAAAATGGTATAGCGACGAGATGTATCGGGACAAGACGTCGTACGTCAACCTTCGCCGCTACGTGAAGCATGCGCCGATCCATCAATACGACGCGGCGCCGCTTTCGTGGGGCTCGCGGGTGAGCCCGCTGATGGACGCGCTTGCCAAAGGCCACTACGGGGTCGTGCTCCCGCGCGACCAGTGGCAAACGCTGGCCGCTTGGATCGACTGCAACGCCCCCTACCTCGACGACTTCCGCAAACTCGCGGCCGACCCGGCAAGACGCATCGCGGCCGGGTCGTCGCATTGAGGCTCGCTGGCATGTGCAGTACCACGATGGAAACGCAGGGCGTCGATCGTTGGCCCCGTCGCCCCGAAGCGGTCGCCCGTTGTCGGCCGCCCCAAAACGCGGGCAAGTGTCCGGGGCCGCACGTTGTGTCTCCGAGCCGGGGTGTGTCGCCCCGGTACGGTGCGACCGATACACGGCCGGGCACCCAAACGGCGAGAACAGGACTCATCTGGAGGCCTTCGCCGGGCCGACGTAGCGGAGGACCTCCTCGCGGACCTTGTCGGGGCGGTAGAAGACGTCGCGGAGTTCTTCGGCCGTGGAGCTCTTGTACGAATCGCGCTCAGTATACGCGAGGTACTGAAGGCCGCGCGGGGAGGCGTCGAAACGCCCGTCGGGCAGGAGGATCAGCCAGACGCCCTCGGCGATGAACCACCACGAGCAGATTTCCCGGCCCTCAAGGACTGACCAAAGTCGCACACTGCCGTCCGCACTCGCCGAGGCCAGGGTTTGACCATCCGGGGAAAAGGCCACGGCTGTGACCCAACCCCCATGGCCCGCAAGCGTGCGCAACTCCTGCCCCCGGGCCGCGTCCCAGAGCTTCACCGTCCGGTCAAGACTGCCCGAGGCCAGGGTTTGACCATCCGGGGAAAAGCTCACGGCCAAGACCCCACCCCCATGGCCCGCAAGCGTGCGGAACTCCTGCCCCCGGGCCGCGTCCCAGAGCTTCACTGAGCGGTCCCCACTGCCCGAGGCCAGGGTTTGACCATCCGGGGAAAAGGCCACGGCCCAGACCCAATCCCCATGGCCCGCGAGTGTGCGCAACTCCTGCCCCCTGACCGCATCCCAGACCTTCACCGTCTTGTCACGACCGCCCGAGGCCAGGGTTTGACCATCCGGGGAAAAGGCCACGGCCCAGACCCAACCCCCATGGCCCAAGAGCGTGCGCAACTCGTGCCCCCGGACCGCGTCCCAGAGATTGACTGAGCGGTCATGACCGCCCGAGGCCAGGGTGTGACCATCCGGGGAAAAGGCCACCGCCCAGACCCCACCCCCATGGCCCGAGAGCGTGCGCAACTCCTGCCCCCGGGCCGCGTCCCAGAGCTTCACCGAGTGGTCATGACTACCCGAGGCCAGGGTCTGACCATCCGGGGAAAAGGCCACGGCCCTGACCCAACTCCAATGGCCCGCAAGCGTGCGCAAGTCGTGCCCCCGGGCCGCGTCCCAGAGCTTCACCGTGCTGTCATCACTGCCCGAGGCCA
>CAYGZA010000374.1:0-5862 GCA_964354135.1 uncultured Planctomycetaceae bacterium | reverse complement strand
GGACATCTACACGCTGTCCGACGGAGCGCCGCAGAATGAACCGTGACGAAATCCAGTTGGCGAGCTTTCCGTTCACAAACTGGCCACGGTCCACGCACGCAACGTAGTCCGCCGCCTCGGCACCTCTGCGATGGCGACATCAAACACCACGTAACCCTCCTCGGCAAAGGTTGACTTGAGGGCATCCGCAATCCTCCCCCTGTATGCGTCCAATTCTCCGAGCTCGCCGTCGATCGAGAAATCGACATCGACGGAAGATCGCGTGGACACGCCGTACACGATGTCGAGGATATTGCCACCCTTTAGCACAAGGCGTTCCATCAGATCGTCGTCCGAGAACATTGCGACGATCGCCAGTCTCTTGATGCTCTCGAGGAATGCAAGATTGTCCATCGTTAGCGGCACCTTACGCGACACCTCTCGCCCCTGATCGCTCGGCCAGCGAGGATTTCATCTCACCACGAAATTGACCATCCGCCCGGGGACGACGATCACCTTCTGGACCTTCTTGCCGGCCAGCATGTCGGCGATCTTCGGATGGGCGCGGGCCGCCTCTTCCATGACGCTGCGGTCTGCTTCGGAGGGGACTTGGACCACGGCCCGAAGCTTACCGTTGACTTGCACGGGCAGTTCGATCGTGTCTTCCTTGATCGATGCCTCGTCGTACTCGGGCCACGGCTCGTAGGCAAGGGTCTTCTCGTGCCCGAGGAGCTGCCACAACTCCTCCGCGATGTGCGGGGCAAACGGCGAGAGGATCAGCACAAGCCGCTCCATGACCGTCGTGGGCCGCACCTCGGTCTTCAGGAAGGAATTGGCCGCCTCCATCATCCGCGCGATGGCCGTGTTGAACGACATCTGCCGGACGTCGCGGGTCACTGCCTGGATGGTCTTGTGGAGCACGCGATTCTGCTCGGGCGTGGGCTCGGCGTCCTGCACCGCGGCGTTGAGCCGCATCGATTCGGCCCGCTCATCGACGATCATCCGCCACACCCGATCCAGGAACCCGCGCACGCCGCTGACGCCCTCCATGCTCCACGGCTTCACGGCTACCAGCGGACCCATGAACATCTCGAAGAGTCGCAGCGAGTCCGCCCCGTAGTCGGCGACGACTTGGTCCGGATTGACCACGTTGCCGCGGCTCTTGGACATCTTGTAGGCGCGGCTCTCCACCCGGACCTTGGGATCGGCCTTGAGGACGAAGACTTCGCCTTGTTTCTGCACATCGTTGGGGCTCAGCTTGACGGGCCGGAAAAAGGGGTCAGAACTATTTTTCGTGGTAGACGCCGGCTTAGCCTCTCGCGATAAAGCCGTCACTGCTGAGGCGAGAAAATAGTTCTGACCCCTTTTTCCGGCGTCGTCGGCACTGACCCATTGTCCCGAGGCGTTCCGGTACCCGGTGAACTCCAGCTCGCCCAGGATCATCCCCTGGTTCACCAGCTTCATGAACGGCTCGGGCGTGCTTACGTGGCCGCGGTCGAAGAGGACCTTGTGCCAGAATCGGGCGTAGAGCAGGTGAAGGACGGCGTGCTCGGCTCCGCCCACGTAGAGATCGACCGGCATCCACGCCTCTTCGATTCGCGGATCCACCAGGGCCCGGTCGTTTTTCGGGTCGAGGAAACGCAGATAGTACCAGCACGAGCCGGCCCACTGGGGCATGGTGTTCGTCTCGCGCTTGTACCGCTTGCCGTCCATGGTCACGTAAAGCCAATTCTCCGGGGCCTTGTCCAGCGGCGGCTCGGGCGTGTCGTGACGGGAGTCAAACTGCATTTTCTCAGGCAGATCGAGCGGCAGCTCTTCGGGCGTCAGCGCCCGCACCAGGCCGGTCGGCTTGCCGGAAGCGTCCAACTCGTGGAGGATCGGGAACGGCTCGCCCCAGAAATGCTGGCGGCTGAAGAGCCAATCGCGGAGTCGATAATTGACCGCCCCGCGCCCGAGCCCCTTATTGGCCAGGTCTTCCGTGATCGCCGCTTTGAACTCGGCGGTCGAAAGCCCGCTAAAGCGGCCGGAGTTGATCGCCGTGCCGTCGGCGATGAACGCCGCGCGCCCAGCCAGCAACTCCTCACGAATCGGGCCCGCTTGCTCGCCCGGGTCCACGACCGGGACGATCGGAAGGTCGTGCTGCTTGGCGAACTCGAAGTCCCGGGTGTCGTGGGCCGGCACGGCCATGATCGCGCCCGTACCGTAGCTAATGAGCACGTAGTCGGCCACCCATATAGGAATCGCCTTGCCGTTGACCGGGTTCACGGCGAACGAGCCGGTGAACACGCCGGTCTTCTCCTTGGCCAGGTCGGTGCGGTCGAGGTCGCTTTTCGCGGCAGCCCGCCGGCAATACGCCTCGACCGCGGCCGCGTGATTCGGCTTTGCCAGCCGCTTCACAAACGGATGCTCCGGGGCGAGCACCATATAGGTGGCCCCGAAGAGCGTGTCGGGCCGGGTGGTGTAGATCCGCAGCACGTTGTCGCCCGGCCTCTTGGGATACCCATGGTCGATGCGGTCCACGACGCACCACTCGAACTCGTCCTGCGACGGCATTCCGTCGTCGCCGGTCCGGGTGCCGATGAAGAAATCGACCTCGGCCCCGGTGCTCCGGCCGATCCAGTTCCGCTGCAAGAGCTTGATGCTCTCCGGCCAATCCAATAGGTCGAGGTCCTTTTCGAGCCGGTCGGCATAGGCGGTGATCCGCAGCATCCACTGCCGCAGGGGAATGCGGACGACCGGGTGCCCGCCCCGCTCGCTCACGCCGCCCACGACCTCCTCGTTGGCCAGCACCGTGCCCAGGGCCGGGCACCAATTCACCGGGGCCTCAAGCTGGTAGGCCAGCCGGTGCTCGTCCCGGTAGCGGCGGACCGCCGCTTCGCCGACGGCCTCGACCTCGTCCGGGATCGGCAACTCCGCGATCGGCCGCCCCTGTTGCTGCTCAAGGTCGAACCAGGTATCGAAGAGCACCAGGAAGATAAACTGAGTCCAGCGGAAGTACCCCAGGTCCGTGGTCGCCAGCTCCCGGTCCCAGTCGTAGCTGAAGCCGAGCATCTTCAACTGGCGGCGGAAGTTGTCGATGTTCTGCTCGGTGGTGATCCGCGGGTGGGTGCCGGTCTTCTTGGCGTGCTGCTCGGCCGGGAGGCCGAAGGCGTCCCAGCCCATCGGGTGCATCACGCTCTTGCCGCGCATCCGCTGAAAGCGGCAGACGATGTCGGTGGCCGTGTACCCCTCGGGATGTCCCACATGGAGCCCGTCGCCGCTAGGGTACGGGAACATGTCCAAGACGTAGATCTTCTCGCCGCTCGGCAGGCGCGGCGCGGCAAAGGTGCGGTTTTCCTCCCAGAACTTCTGCCACTTGGGTTCAACCATTGCGGGGTTATAGCGGGGCATAGCGAATCCCACTCAGAGGGGTGGCTGGGCGATGAACCAAGGGGCGATTCTACCCATTCCGCCGCACCCCGGCAAAGGGAGTTGCCGGCCAGGTCGAGGCCCCGAGGCCCTGCGAGCCGACGTCAAGGCGGGGTTCGACCAGCTCGACCGCGGAAAGTGGATCGAGTCGGATGAGGCCGGGCTGCCGGAGTCTTTGACGGCGTTCAGACTCGCAGCCGACATCGCGACCAAAGCACCGAAAATCGCTGAGGAGTCGTTAGCCCCTCGATGGCATGCACGACTAACGCCCGCAGGAGCGTCGCCGACGTGAAGTCCCGCGGCGACCCTTGCCGGGGCCTTCCGAGAACTTGTCGGGGCCTTCCGAGAACTTGTGGAGGTCCTCGTGGGCCAGGTCCAAGATCCCGGGGGGCTACTCTCCGCCGGGCGAATCGGCTATAAGTAACGGAACCTTCGGCAACGATGGGTGAAGAAGACGAGGCGTGAGCCGTGTAAGCGGCTTGAACCGGATGGCGGAATCGCTCGTCGCGAGCGACCGAAACCGCCCTGCAAACCGCTGGAGAATGAGAATACTGCCAACGGCGCGCGCCTACTCCCGCAACCCTTCCCTGTCAACCGTTTGGAAGAGAAGGTCCCCGTAGCTCAATTGGATAGAGCGTCGGCCTCCGGAGCCGAAGGTTACAGGTTCGAGCCCTGTCGGGGATACTTTCACGTTCCCGATCATCGGGTCGGTGCAGGGCGATGCAGATTGGCGCCGACTGATGCGATATGTCCTGCCTGAATCGGGACTTGCGGCAACCTCGCGGTTGCCGTTTTCGTTGGGATCGTCGCGGGTATCAGTGCAATCCGATGCAATCTGCAACGGATCCGATGCGGGGTGTTGGGCACCAATTTGGGCACCCGAGGGCACCATTTGATGCTCTTCGGACCGGCCCTCCGTTCCCGTAGCCCGAAGCTCGGCGGCCTCGCTCCCCGTCTTCTCCCCGCCGGCCGGAGGGGGCGGCGGCGATGCGATGGCGGCCGCCTGGTCGTAGATGTCGATGTGGGTATAGGTCCCCAAGGGTCTTGGCCTCCTCCAGCCATGCGGTCCGGGCAGCCTCCAGGTCCAGCCGCATCATCTTGTGGGTCTTCCGCTCCGTGCCCCCGGGCACCCGGCCTGACACCGGGAAAAGGAGGTCGTCCGGCCTCAGGTCAGGTTTCTTCGCCAGCCACTCCTTTAGCCGGCGAACAACCTCCGAGTGCAGTACTTGTGTGTCCTGCCGTTTCCGTTTGCTGTAGCAGGCCGCGACCGTGGCCGTCGGTGGATCGTCATCGAGCCGGAACGACCGGTGTGTCAGGCTTCCGACCTCCCCTTTGCGAAACCCGGTCCAGCCGGCGAGCACGTACATCATCGCCCGGTCGGGACCGGGAATGGCCTCGATCGAAGGTCCGCTCTCCGCGGCCGCGATCAGCCGGCCAAACTCCTCGATGGTCAGCGCGCGGCGATCGTGACGACGGTCGGTGCTCACGTTCAGCTTCGACAGGTGGGCCAAGGGATCTGCCGGCGCCCGGCGATCGCGCACCAGCCACCGGGTGAACTGCTTTATGGACTTCAGATAGTGGTTGCTGGTCTGGGCGCTCTTGCCGGATCGACGCAGTTCGCCGACGACTTCCAGCGTCCCACTGGCCGAGATATCGCCGATCAGTTTCCACTTGTTCCTGCCAACGATGCTCTGAATCTGGTTGATCGCGGTATGCACCTGCTTCGGAGTGACGCCTTTGTTCTGCAGGTATCTCTTGAACTCGGTCAAGTGTTGGGAGAGCGGTCGTTTGCGCTGCTCGTCGGTGGGGTCAACCAGGCCGGCCTTCTCGCGTTCCACCTGGCGGACCTTTTCGTTGAGCATCATCTGGGCGACGCCCTTGTCGGTCGCCAAGGATACGCGCCGGATCATGCCCGTGGCATCACGGTATTTACCCCACCATTTCTTCGATGTGGTCCTCACCGTCTTGCCAGCCTTTGGGTCAGTGGTCTTGTCCTTCTTCTTATATAGGTCCGCCATGCGTCGCATCCTCGGTCAGTTCCGTTGCAGGAGCTTACTCCGACCCGTCTGCGCTCCGAAGCGTCTATCTTTCACGGCGGGCTTCCCACTGATCTCGGCGTGGACAGCCGGCAGCGACCCATTCGCTGAGCTCTTCCAGACGCCAAAGTGTCGATCGCCCGATGCGGATAGGGCAAGGGATCCACCCCGCGGCATCCCACGCGCGCCAAGTCCGTAATGACTTTCCACATATGCGGCTGGCTTGCCGAGCGGAGACCAGTAGCGGCAGGGGGGAGCCATCCAAGCGCAGCCCATCTACTGGGCTATCTTTCCTCATTGTTAGGCTGGGCCGCCCCCGTTTTTTGTACCAGGTGTTATGAGAGTACGGTTTGGGCAACAGGTAAAGGGTTGAATCCAGGGGTTCGGCTGTGCGGGTCGAGTAGGCCCGGGGGATCGCTCCCCCGGGCCTCTCACGGAA
>CAYGZA010000373.1:0-5881 GCA_964354135.1 uncultured Planctomycetaceae bacterium | reverse complement strand
AAATACGGCTTCAAACACCAAACGGGGGTGACCTCGTATTACTGACACTTGGCCGGTTAGGGGTTAGAAGCCAGGGGTCGGCGGCTGGAAACAGACGGTAGATACGAAGTTTAGACGCCGCGATTGCGCGGCGAGTTCTTTCACCATTCGTGGGCCGGCCCGTGCCAGTCACACCACGCACTCTGAAGGGATTCCGCGACTACCTGCCCAGCGCGATGATTCCGCGGGAGCGGCTGATCGACACGGCCCGCCGCGTGTATCGGTCTTACGGCTTCAGCCCGATCGACACTCCGGCGCTGGAATACCTTGAGATTCTCGCCGGCAAGGGCGGTGAGGAGTCGGACAAGCAGCTTTACAAGTTCCAGGACCAGGGCGGCCGCTGGGTGGGCCTGCGGTTCGACCTGACGGTCCCTTTGGCCCGCTTCATTGCCCAACACCTCAGCCAACTGGGCACACCGTTCAAACGCTATCACATTGCCCCCGTGTGGCGCGGCGAGAACCCGTCACACGGGCGATTCCGCGAGTTCTTCCAGTGCGATTTCGACACCATCGGCACCCGCTCCGTGGCCGCGGACGTAGAGACGGCCCTGGTGATTCACGACCTCCTGCGGGCGATCGGCTTCGAGCGGTTCACGATCCGCATCAACAACCGGATGGTGCTCACCGGGCTCTTGGAGGTGCAGGGTCTGGCGGATCGGGCCGGCGCCGTTCTGCGGGCGCTGGACAAACTCAGGAAGATCGGGCCGCAGCGGGTGGCGGAAGAGATGCAGGCGGAGGCGGGTGCGAGCGACCGGCAAGCTGCCGAGGTCCTTCGCTTGGCGGACATTGCCGGGAGCGGCGAGGACGTGCTGCGGCAACTCGAGCCGCTCGTCGCCGGGAACGAGATTGCGAAAGCAGGCGCGGTCCGGCTGGGCGAGGTCTTCCGCGGCGTGACGGCGGCCGGTGTGGCCGAGGAGCGGATACGCCTGGACCCGGCGATTGCCCGTGGGCTGGACTACTACACGGGCACCGTCTACGAGACCTACCTGGACGACTTGCCGGGGATCGGCAGCGTCGCGTCAGGCGGGCGCTACGACAACCTGGCCGAGTTGTTCACGGACCAGGAGTTGCCTGGCGTAGGCGCGTCATTGGGTCTAGACCGGCTCTTGGCGGCGATGGAAGAGTTGGGGATGCTCCAGAAGGCGGCCACGCCCGCCCCGGTGTTTGTCGCTTTCTTCGACGCTGCCCGGCTGCACGACTACCTGAGGCTGGCTGCCGCGATTCGACAAGCGGGCATTGGCGTGGAAGTGTTTCCGGAGCCGAAAAAGCTCGGGCAACAGCTCAAGTACGCCGACCGCCGCGGCTTTCGCGTGGCCTTGATCGCGGGCAGCAACGAGTTCGAAAGCGGCACGTGCCAGATCAAGGACCTCAGCAGCGGCACGCAGAAGGACGTGCCGTTGGAGCCCGACGCACGGAGCGTGATTGCGGCGATCGAAGAAGCGTTGGGAAAGGATGAAGGATGAATGCTGAACGACGAGTGGTCGATGACCGCGAATCGCTATTGTGTACTTCTTCTCCTTCCTAGCCCCTAACCCCTGACCCCTCGCCCCTGCCGTGACCAACCGCGCAAACCATTACGAAGCCGCCTTCGAGGAATACTTGCGGTGGCGCGGCGTGCCCTACGTGGCGGTGGACGAGTCGAAGCGGAGCCTGCTGGCCGACGGTGAGTCGTTGAAGAGCCTGGACTTCATCGTCTCGTGCCCGGGCGGGACGACGTGGCTGGTGGACGTCAAGGGCCGCCGTTTCCCCGGGGGCGGCGGCAGCAAGCAGTACTGGAAGAACTGGTCCACGAACGACGACCTGGAGAGCCTTGCCCGCTGGGAGGGCGTGTTCGGCGCGGGGTTTCGCGGGCTCTTGGCGTTTGCCTACAAGATCGTGGGCGACCGGGCGCCTTTTCCTGCGGATAGGCTCTTCGAGCACCGCGAGGGCCTTTACGGCTTCGTAGCGGTGCAGCTATCGGACTACACTTCTTGCTGTCGCCGCATCTCGCAGCGATGGGACACGGTGGCCATGCCGGCCGCCGAGTTCCGCCGCCTGGCCCGGCACGTGGACGAGTTCCTCTTCGCCGACTCTGCGGCACCACCGTCCTGCCCCGTCGCGGGTGAATCAAAGCCGCAATAGCGGCGAAAAAGGGACAGGCCCCATTGGTGCGAAGCACCCTTCGGGCCTGAAGCGGCGAATTGGACCTACCCTCTTTTTTGTGGCCTCACCCCCAAAGTCTCTGCAATTCCAAGACAAACCCGGGGAGGACCGGATCGCCAGAAACCGTCCTGGGACCGTCCAGACAACAGACCGCGGCCGATGGACGGTAAATGTAGACTTTCTTCTCAGCAGGGTCAATCAGCCAGCCGAGCAGGGCGCCGTTGGCCATGTACTCCTGCATCTTGGCGTGTAGGGTGTCTAACGCATCTGTCCGGGAGCGGAGTTCCATGACGAAGTCCGGACATAACGGGGGAAATTCTTCCCTTTCTTGTTCGGTCAACGCCTCCCAGCGGGAACGTTTGACCCACGCCAGGTCCGGCGAGCGTTTCGCACCGTTCGGAAGCGTGAATCCGGTCGATGAGTCAAAGCCGACGCCCGTGCCGTCTGCTTCGACCCAAGCGCCAAAGAGCCCCGTCAGGGCAAAACTCAGCCTCCCCGTGTTTCCGCCGGTCGGTGGCATGATGACGAGGTCTCCTTCCGGTGTCCGTTCAATCCGCCAATCCTGGTTCAATCGGCAGAACTCATAAAACTCCCTGTCACTAAGCCGTCCCAGGATCGGGCCGAAGTGCAGGACAACGGGTTGGGATTCAGGCAGGTTAGCCGCTGTGGCCATCGGACCGCCGCCTCGCTTGGCTGAAAGAGCGAATGTACCACTTGCGTAGTCTATCACTCCCCTGCACTGCCGTGCAAGACCGCGGCTGCCTGGCACTGCGGGAGAGGCCAGCAGGGCCCGCCAACGTCTACGCCCCTTCGCCCTCTTCGTGCGGGACGCGCTTGACGGCCACGAGCGTATCGCCCTCTTCGAGGCTCATGATGCGAACGCCCTGGGTGTTGCGGCCGATGATGCTGATGTCGCTTACCGGGACGCGCTGGATCTTGCCCCGGGCGGTGATCATCATCAGCTCGTCCCGGTCGTGGACGCGGACGATGCCGATCACCGGGCCGTTGCGAAGGGTGGTCTTGATGTCCCGCAGGCCCTTGCCGCCGCGGCGCTGGGCGCGGTAGGAGAACCCTGAGGATTGGTTCTCGCCTTCCTCGCCTTCTTCGGACTCGCCCTCGGCGCCTTCCGCTTCGGGCTCGGAAAGCTGCTCTTCAGCCTCGGAAACCTCCTCGTCGGTTTCGGGCTCGGCCTCCACCGGCTCTTCGCCGCCGGGCGCTGCGCCCAGGTTCGGCCCGAACGGGGTCCGCTTGCCGTAGCCGTTGAGGCAGACGGTCAAGAGGCACGCCTCGGGGTCGGCCACGACCATCCCGACCACGGTGTCGTCGCCCACGAGCCTGATTCCTTTCACGCCGCTGGTGTGGCGGCCCATGGACCGGGCATCGGACTCGGCGAAGCGGATCGCCATGCCGCGGGAGGTGGCCAGGACCACTTCGTCGCCGGGCTTGGTCACGACCACGTCGACCAGCTCGTCTTCCTCGCGGAGCTTGATGGCAATGATCCCGTGGCGCAAGGGCCGGCTGTAAGCGGCCAGGTTGGTCTTTTTTACCAGGCCGCGGTGGGTGGCCATCATGAGGAAGTGGCCGGGTTTGTCGAAATCGCGGATCGCGCGGCAATCGGCGATCCGCTCGCCCTCTTCGAGATTCAGCAGGTTGACGATCGCCCGGCCGCGGCTGCCGCGCCCCAACTGCGGCAGGCTGTAGACCTTCTGCCAGTAGACCTTGCCCTTGTTGGTGAAGAACATCAAGTAGGCGTGGGTGCTGGCGACGAACAGGTGCTGGATCGGGTCCTCTTCTTCGGTCCTGACGCCGATGAGCCCCTTGCCGCCGCGGTGCTGCGCCCGGTAGGCGGTGATCGGGGTCCGCTTGATGTAGCCGTTGCTGGAGATCGAGACGACCATCGTCTCTTCGACGATCAGGTCGTCCATGTCGAGGTCGCCGACCTCCTCGCCGCTGATTTCGGTCCGACGCGGGTCGGTGTATTTGCGCTTCACGTCCTGGAGGTCTTTGCGGACGATCGCCAGGATGTTCCGCTCGTCGGAGAGGATGCGGTTGAACTCGCCGATGTCGGCCAAGAGCCGGCGGTGCTCGTCGGCGAGCTTCTCCTGCTCCAGGTTGACCAGGTGCCCGAGGGTCATGCGCAAGATGGCGTCGGCCTGCACGGGCGTCAGCGTGTAGCTTTCCTGGCGGCCGCGCTCGGCCTGGAGCACGGCGAAGCCTTCGTCGCCCAAGGCCCGCTGGAGCATGGCCGCCGGGCACTGGATGGCCATGAGCCGCTGCTTGGCCTCCGCCTGGTTGGCCGAGGAGCGGATCACGCGGATCACCTCCTCGATGTTCGCCAGGGCCAGGAGCAGCCCCTCGACGGTGTGTTTCCGCTGCCGCGCCTTGGCCAGAAGGTGCTGCGTGCGGCGGCGAATCACCGTCACCCGGTGCCGCAGGAACTCCTCCAAGAGGGCCTTGAACGGCAAGACCCGCGGCTTCCCGTCCACCAGCGCCAGGAGAATGATCGAGAAACTGTCCTGGAGCGGCGAGAACTGGTAAAGCTGGTTGAGCACGACCTCGGGATCGGCGTCGCGCTTCAGGTCGAGCACCAGGCGGACCGGCTCCTTGAGATCGCTTTCGTTGCGGATGCCCGAGACCCCTTCGATCTTCCCGTCGTTCACGAGTTGCGCGATCCGCTCCTCGACGCGGTCCCGGGCCTGCTGGTAGGGAATCTCGCTCACCACGATGCGGAAGCGGCTGCCGTGCACCTCCTCGATCCGTGCCCGGGCGCGGATGGTGATCGTGCCGCGGCCGCTGAGGTATCCGCGGCGGAGGCCGATGGTCCCGCAGACGATCCCGCCCGTGGGAAAATCGGGGCCCGGCACGATCTCCAAGAGCTCGTCGGTCGAGACCTCGGGTTCGTCGATCACCCGGACCAAGGCGTCGCAGACCTCGCCGAGGTTGTGCGGGGGGATCGAGGTGGCCATGCCGACGGCGATCCCGTTGGCCCCGTTGACCAGCAGGTTGGGGAACGCCGACGGCAGCACGGTCGGCTCGGTGTGCCGTTCGTCGTAGGTGGGGACGAAGTCGACAGTGTCGAGCTTCAGGTCCTCCAGCATCAAGGCGGCAAACGGCGACAGCCGGGCCTCGGTGTATCGCATCGCCGCGGGCGGCAGCCCGGCGATCGAGCCGAAGTTCCCCTGCTTGTCGATCAGCATGTGCCGCATGTTCCATTCCTGGCCCATGCGCACCAGCGTGGGATAGATCACGCTTTCGCCGTGCGGGTGGTAATTGCCGCTGGTGTCGCCGGAGATCTTGGCGCACTTGACGCGGCCTGCGCCGGGCGAGAGGTTCAGATCGTTCATGGCCACGAGGATCCGCCGCTGCGACGGCTTCAGCCCGTCGCGCACGTCCGGCAGCGCGCGGCTGACGATCACGCTCATCGCGTACGTGAGATAGCTCCCCCGAAGCTCGTCTTCGATGGGAAGCTGGATGAGCCGACCGGCCGAGTCGGCGTCCCCTCCGCTGGGGACACCGTTCTCGTCGGCGGCACCCTCCTCGGGGGCGGGATCGTTATAGTCCTCGGGCGGGTCAGGAGGCAGATTGGAATCCGTGGACAACGGGACAAATCCTTTCGCAGGTGGAACTCTCGGTGGTTGGCGGACCACCAACAAGGGATGCCGGCCGGCGGTCTGCGGAAACGGGCCAAACCTAGACTGTG
>CAYGZA010000372.1:0-5885 GCA_964354135.1 uncultured Planctomycetaceae bacterium | reverse complement strand
CAGGAGGATCGTATAGCGGGTCTGGTAGCTGGTGAGGGTGGCCTGGAGGCCGGCAATCCCGCCCCCTACGACCAGCGTGGCCGGATTGACCTTGACGGGCATCGGGTGGAGCGGCTGCTGGAGCTTCACCCGCTCGGCCGCCGCGGAAACCAGGGCCTTGGTCTTCTCGGTGGCGGCGGCCTTGTCCTTGGTCACCCAAGAGACGTGCTCGCGGACGTTGGTCATCTGGCACAGGTAGGGATTCAGGCCGGCGTTCTCGCAGACCCGGCGGAACGTCTTCTCGTGCAGGTGGGGCGAGCAAGCGGCGACGACAACCCGCGTCAGCCCCTTGTCCTTGATGTCGTCTTCGATCATCTGCTGCCCGAGGGAAGAGCACATGAACTTGTAGTCTCGGGAAACGGCGACGTCCTTGATGTGGCCGCGGCCCCAGCGGGCGACGGGCGAGAAGCGAGGGCTGAAAGCCGATAGCTGAAAGCCCCCCTCTCCCCTCTGCCTACTGCCTCGATTGACTCAACGCGCAGACCTGGTAGATTGACAGGCGATGAAGGCCCCGCGGACGCGGCGCAAGGACCTGATGTCCCCGGTAATGGACTTATCCCCTTTTTTGTTCCGGAAGAGGAACTGAGGCAAATGCGCGGGCATGGCCGCACCGGCCGGCCGCTGGCAGACGAGACGTTCCTTGGGCGTCTGGAAAGTCTTGTCGGTCGCCTGCTCAAACCGCAGAAGCGCGGTCCGAAACCCAAACGCCACGCGAATTAAGTTATGTGTCCCCGGAATTCGCCTTCCACTCTGCGATCGTGCGGACCCCACACCCCAGAGCCGCCAACCCCTCCGCCTGTTTCTCCGCGGTCACGGCGTCGCTGTTGACCAGCACCAGCCGCCGCGGCCGGCAGTTGGCCGCTTCGCTTTCGTACCGGGTCGTGCAAATGCACGCGATCCAGCCTTCACCGCACGGATCGCTCGACAGCAGCGACGGGTCGGCGGTCACCCGCTCGTTCACGGCGGCAATCACGCCGGAAACGGGGGCAAGAACCGGAATCGCCGGTTTACCCACGACGGAAACGCCCGCCAGCGGCAATCCCTGGTAAACGACCTCGCCGATCTTGGGAACGCGGACCGACTCGATCATGGCCCCTTGGAGCCGCGGAAGGACCGCGCCGACACACGCCGAGCCGTCTTTCTCCAGCCGCAGCCACGCTTCATCGAGGAAAAGGAAATCCTCCCCCTCGGGAGCCACGGCCTCCGTATCCGCGGGAAGCGGCGCCATCGGTCTGGTTTCTTCGGTCTCGGCCGGCCGACGCAGGCCCAACATCCTCTGGACCGCCTGAGTGATCTCCTCGGGCGTAAACGGTTTGATGATGTAATCGGAGGCGCCCAGGCGGATGGCTGCCGCGGCGTCGGGAATGCTCGGATAGCCGGTCATGATGAGCACGGGCACTTCGGGATTGTGTTCCCGCAGCTTCTCCAGAAACTGGATCCCGTTCATCTTGGGCATCTTGATGTCCAGCAGCACCGCCGCGTAGGTCCGCTCCGTGGCCCACTTGAGCGCCTCGCAGGCGTCGGTGTTCTTCTCCACGACGAAGCCCTGCCGGGAAAAGATGCGCCCGCAGGCATGGCAGATGACTTCCTCGTCGTCGACGACCAGCAGTCTCATAGTGTCGGACATGACTTGACTCCTGTACTTGTAGGTAGGCATGCCGATCGGTCTGCGAGCTTGATATACCGGTTGCCTCTGGCTAATGCAAAGGACGTGCCAGTGGCAGGCTCGGAGCGGGAGCGCCGAAGAGATTCGGCCCAGCACGATTCACAAACCACTTTGCAGACGCGACTTAGCGGGATTACCCATTTGCAGACGCAACTTAGCGGGATTTCCCAGCCGGCTGCGGGAGGCTTGAGCCCTCGGACCGGGACAGTCCGACAGGCAGGCGAGGAAGAAGCCCGTAAGGCCTTGCAGTCCAAGGCTTTACTTGGCCAAGACGCCGCACAACGTGCGACGCAGGTCGGTTGAGAGAAGCCGATCGGCCTGTATTACTCGCAAGTACAGTGTATGTATACCGCGAAGATACGCTCGCCTGGGGGCTCAAAGCGTGAAGCCGGACTCGGTCCCTCGGGCCCGCTCAACTGAGGCGGCGAAAGCACGTCAGACAGATGTCGTCGCTCTGAGGCCGCTTGCCCATGAACCGCCGCACGTCGTCCAGCAACTGCTGTCCCAACGCGGCCACGTGCTCGGACTTTCTCTCCAACTGTGTCCGCAGACGGCGGCCGCCGTAGAACTCCCCCGAAGCGTTCATGGCGTCCGGGATGCCGTCGGTGTATAGGATCAAGCTGTCGCCCGGAGCCATCGACAGGGAACACTGATCGTAGACCGTCTCGCTGTCGACCCCCAGGGGAAGGCCGCTCACCGACTCGCCCACCGACTCGATCTCCCCCGAAGCGCGGTGGCAAAGCGGCGGCAGATGCCCCGCGTTCACCAGCGTGACCTCGTGCCGCACCGGATCGAGGACTGCCGAGACCAAGGTGACAAAACGGTCCTCCCACCGGCTTTCGCAAAAGATCCCGTTGAGCCGCGCCATCGCCTCCGCGGGGGTCGGGAAACTCGCCAGACAGTAGCGGACCTCGGCCGAGAGTCGGGCCATCAGAAGGGCGGCGGAGACTCCTTTTCCCGACACGTCGGCCAAGGTCACCGCCAATAACCGCCCGTTCTGGAGCGGGATGTAATCGAAGTAGTCTCCCCCCAGTTGATGCGCAGGCTCGTAGAAATCGAAGAACTCATAGCCGTCCAATCGCGGTGGGGTGGCCGGCAGCAGGCCCTGTTGGACTTTGTGGGCCAAAGCCAACTCACGCTGGAGCAATTGTTCCTGGAGGGCGATCTCGTGCAACTGGGCATTCTCCACGACAATGGCCGCCTGACACGCCACGCTGGCCAACACGTCCAGGTCATCCCGGGTGAATCGCCGCCTCGGGTCCAGAGCATCGACCTGGATCACTCCCAAGACCTCGCCGTCGCCGGCAATCAAAGGGGCGCACATCATCGAGTGAATCTGGAAACCGACGACGCTCTCGCTCATCTCGAAGCGGGAATCCGTGGCTGCATCGGCCGAAAGAACCGCCTCCTTGCCGGCGATCACGCCGTTGAGGATCGTGCGGCTGATGCGGACCGGCTCCCGGGCGCTTTCGCGGCGGTGCTTGAACGCCTTCGGCACCAACCGCCCCGTCGCCGCCTCGTTGAGCACGATAAAGCCCCGGTCGGCCTGGAGGAAGATCGAGAACAGGTTGTCCAGAAGCTTCGGGAGCACCTCGCCAAGCCGCAGCGCACGCCCCAAGTCCCGACTGATCTCCAGCAGGGCCTTCAGCTTGACTTCAGTATTGACGGTCACCCGCAGCCCGGTGCTGCCCGTCGAGACCTCCAGTTTCGACACGACCGTCGAGGTCCCGACCGGTCTCTCGTCGTCCACCACGACGACCGCCGATTGAGTGCGTTCCATTTCCGCCAACGGAATCGCCGCTTGCGGCTGATCGAGATGGAACTCGAACACGAAGTCGCAGATCCTGATATGATCGTTCTCGGAGAGCTTCGTGGGTTCCTCGATTTGCTTTTCGTTAACGAAGGTCCTGTTGCGGCTGTGCAGGTCCTCGACGTAGTAGTCCCCGCCGGTGTTGAAGACCCGCGCGTGCTGGCGGCTGACGGCCCCGGCGTCCAGGACCACCTCACAGTCGGGATGCCGCCCGAAAACCACCGGCTCCCCGGCTATCGCAATGGTCTTTCCCGGGCTGAGTCCTCGGAGAGCCCTCAAGACGGCCATACCAAATCCCCCCAATCCATGCGCGGCCCACCCGGTGGATGGGTCGCGCTGCCATTGGCCCAAACGCTCGGCAACCAAGCTCGCGGCCGGCTCGGCTGTAGGTTTCGACCATTGTACGTACTCCCCCTTAGGGGAGTCAATCACCCGCTGGACCTCCTCTTGACGTCAACCCGAATCGCCCTATATCTTCCCTTGTAGGGTCACGGCCTCGCGCGCCGGACGGCCGACCCCGGCCAGACTTCCCTGGGGAATAGTGTAACGGCAGCACAACTGACTCTGGATCAGTTAGTTAAGGTTCGAATCCTTATTCCCCAGCTTTGATAAAGCCTTGCGTAGCAATGAGTTACGCAAGGCTTTTCTGTTGGCCCAAAGGTGGGGATGATGCTCGGTGGTATGTCGGCGCTATGAGGCGCAGAAAAACGGGGCAAATCGGGCAGTCGCCATGCCCGGGCCGAATGTCCCGTCTATCCCGCCCCGCCAGGAGTTACCGGCCGAAAGAGGATATCGACCAGCTCTCCAGGCCGAGCATCCAGCCCAGCCGGCAAGAGGATTCGCACCGGCTGCCCCCATTCCAACACCTGTGTGCTCCGCCGCTGGTGTTGGGGTATCACCTCCACCTGCGGCCCGACCCGCTCCACCACTCCTTCGTGCGGCCGGCTCCCAGGCAAACGCGACCGCACTTCGACGGCCATCCCCACTTCCGGCTGGAGACGATTCTCTTGCGGGACGTAGCTGACGATGTACCGTCCTTGCTCCGCGGCGATCGTCATGACCGGGTCCCCGGCGCGGACGCTCTGCCCCGGTTGCCGATGAATCGCCACAATCGTTCCCGTGATGGGCGCGCGGATCTCCAACCACTCCCGCTCCAACTGGAGCTCGCGAATGCTGCTCTCTTGAACTCCGATGGCCGCCTCCACCGGACCCAGCAACCGCTTCACCTCGGCCAACTCCGGCGCCGGAAACTGCCTCAGCCGCTCCATTGCCGCCTGGTAGAGCTTCTCCGCCTCCGCCAATGCCTTTTGATTCTCTTGAATGCGTTTTCCGACCTCGTCGCGCAGCAACCGCTCGTCGGAGATCTCGACGTCGCTGACCGCGCCCCGCTGGTGCAGCGGCGTGAGGAAATCGACCCGGGCGTTGCGCCGTTGCAGCACGACCCGGTCCCCTTCGAGCAATGCCCGCCGGTCGAGCGCGCTCAGCCGGTGCTGCTCGACCTGCCAAGCCACCTGGGCCACCTCGCGCAACTGCCCGCTGCGCCGCGACGCCTCGTCCAACGCCACCCTCAGTTGCTCGGCATCCAGCGTTTTCCGCAGCCGGAGGAGTTCCGCGCGGAAGGTCTCCAGCTTCGCCTCCAGCGGCCGGTCGTCCAGCCGCGCAATCAGCTCGTTGGCGCGGACCGCGTCGAGAAGCCTCCAGGGAGACCGCGAAACGGGGGCAAGCATCCCGTCGATCCGCACTGCCACGTCCACGCGGACCGCCTCGACCTCGCCCACGGCGTTGGGCTGCTGCCCCTGCCGTTCCCAGAGCCAGAGCACCAAGAGGAGGCAGCCGAGAAACGTCACCATCGGCAGCAGCCGCTGGCGAACGTGGCGCCAGCGGTTGGACCAGGGGATGGGAATCCGCCCGCCCCGGGCGATGCCGGGAACTCCTGACAGGTCTCCTCGCAAGGAGTCGGACATTGGCTCGTCCATGCGAATCCTGGAACAACCAATCCCGACCGACGGGTTCGTCGGCGGGCTTTTGAGAAGTGTCTCTGTACCTGTTGCTGGCCCGCGTCCGGAAAAGGCCTCCCCTTCTCCCGAAACCCTACCAATAACCCGCAGGCACGGCGACGTCAACCCCCTAACAGGTGGGAACCGCAAAGCGCTTGAAGTTCCGGCGTGCGGGATTACCATGTTCTTTTAGGGGGTCATCGTTGGAGCGAGGCGGTTTATCCATGGGGCCGGGCAGCCGATACGAGTTGAAATACGTCGTGGGGGAATCCCGGGCCGTGGCGATCCGCGAGTTCGTGCGCGGCCACTTGCAGCCCTCGGTCTACAATCGGGCGGGCCCGGTAGCGGGTGAGCCGGTGATTAGCCTTTACCT
>CAYGZA010000371.1:0-5909 GCA_964354135.1 uncultured Planctomycetaceae bacterium | reverse complement strand
CTGCGCGGCCTTGTCGCGCAGCCTGCTGGCCAGCGAGCTATTCGGCCACGAACAGGGGGCGTTTACCGGCGCGACGCAACGCAAGATCGGCAAATTCGAAGCCTCGCACGGCGGCACGTTGATGCTGGACGAGATCGGCGAGATGAGCCCCAACATCCAGGCCAAGTTCCTCCGCGTGCTGGAGGGACACCCCTTCGAGCGCGTCGGCGGCAGCAAGCCGGTCCGCGTGGACGTCCGCGTGATCGCCGCCACCAACCGCGACCTGGAGAAAGACGTGGCCGAGGGGCGCTTCCGCCGCGATCTGTTCTTCCGCCTCCGCGTCCTCGAGATTGTCGTTGCCGCGCTCCGCAAGCGCCCCGAGGACATCGTCTACCTGGCCAATCACTTCCTCGAAAAGCTGCGCGCCGAGACCGGGCGGAAGATCCAAGGGTTCACTCCCGCCGCGATGAGCCAGTTGGTCGCCTACCGTTGGCCCGGAAACGTCCGCGAGCTGAAGAACGTGGTCGAGCGGGCCGTCGTCCTCTGCCGGGGCGAGCACATCGACCAGCAGGACCTCTTGCTCTCCAAGCTCTCCACCGCCGGCGACACGGTCGAGCGGCCGCAGCCGAACCAGACCTTCCAGCCCTGCTCCCTGGACGAGATGGAGCGCCAACACATCCTCGACACGCTCAACCACGCCGGCTGGAACAAGAGCCGCAGCGCCATCCTGCTGGGAATCGAGCGATCGACGCTGGACCGCAAGATCCGGCGTTACGGGCTGGCCGAGGAGCCGGGGTTGGTCCGCCGCCCGGAAAGCGAACAAGCGTGACGGGTTGTGGGAAAACGGGGACCAACTCCGCGTCGAGAGCGCCGGCGATTCACCGGTTCGCGGGGTGCCTGGCCCCGTTTCTTCACAACCTCTGACGGGCCGACCGGTTCCAGGAAAGCGGGGCTCCTGCCGGGCCGATATAATCCACGATCGGGAGGGATGCTATGAAGGTCCGCGTCGGGCTGGTCGGCTTGGGTGAGGCGTGGGAGCATCGCCATCGTCCCGCACTCCATGCCCTGGCCGACAGGCTGGAAGTCCGTGCCGTCTGCGATCAGGTGGGACACCGGGCCCAGTCGGCCGCCGCCGAGTTCGGCGCGGAGACCGTCGATGGGTACCGGGCGCTGGCCGCCCGGGAGGATATCGACGCCGTCCTCATGCTCTCCCCCCAGTGGTACGGAACGCTGCCCCTCCTCGCGGCATGTGAGAACCACAAGGCGATCTACTTCGGCCACGGCCTTCAGCTCGACCCCGATCGGGCCGAGACGATCTGCCGGCGCGTCGCTGAGGCAGGAGTGGTCTTTGTGGTCGAATTCCTCCGCCGCCAGTCTCCCGCGACACTGCGGTTGAAGGAGTTGATCGCCACGCGGCTCGGGCCGCCGCGGCTCCTATTTTGCCACCACCGCCTGGCGATCCCGGAACGAGCGAGTCAAACCCCGGGCTATCCCGCGCACGGGTCCATCGTCCAACCATTGGCCGAGCAGGTGGACTGGTGCCGCTACGTGGTCGGGAAAGAGCCCCGTTGGGTCACCGCAGTGCGTCACGGAAGCGGCGAAGTGGAGGAAGGGGACTACCAGATGATGAGCCTCGACTTCTCCGAGGAAGGAACCGAGCCCGGCACGGGGGCCATTGCGCAGATCAGTTGCGGGCGTTACTTCCCCGCCGGCTGGAGTGAGGCCGTCGCCTACCGGCCGCTGGCCGCGCTCCAGGTCTGCTGCGAGCACGGGATTGCCTTCATCGACGTGCCGGCAACCGTGATCTGGTTCGACGACGCCGGCCGGCATCAGGAATCGCTCGATAGCGAGCGTCCGGTGGGCGAGCACCTGTTGGCCCAGTTTCACCGGGCCGTCACCTCGGCGGCCGGGAAGAGCTGCGACCTGGACGACACGTGCCGCGCTCTGGCGGTCGTTCGCCAGGCCGCGCGGAGCTTCCGCGAGGGCCGGCGGATGCCCCTCTGACGCCCTTCAATCGGTGGTCTCGCAGGGGCCGTTGCTTTGGAAGTCCATGTCCTCCAGCTCTTTGAGCCAGAGGCGGATCTCGTTGTGATACTCGCTGGCCAGGTCCCCTTTGACGAGCTGGCGGAGGAAGCTGGCCGCGCCCCCCTTCGCCAGGTCCGCGGCCTCGGCACTGGCAAACCGGCGCATCGGGTCGGGCGCTACGAGTCCCAGGCAGAAATTCATCAACAGCTCGTTGCGGGCCACGTCCTCGGGCAGCACGCGGTGGAGCTTCTGGGCGAGGAACCGCTTGGCCTCCAGCAGCTCCTGAAGGCTGGAGCGGCCGTCGAACGGCGGCACGCCGGAGAGCATCTCGATGAGCACGTAGCCCAAGCTGGCCAGGTCCGATCGCGGCGTGCTTTCGCTCCCTTCGAGCACTTCCGGCGCGGCGTAGACCGGCGTGCACGTCCGCACCCGCGGCGGATTGTTCAGCTCCAACGCCGAGCCCATGTCCACGATCTTGGCGTTGCCGGTCCCCTTGAGCATGATGTTCGACGGCTTCACGTCCCCGTGGACGATGTTCTCGCGGTGCAGGGCCGCCAGGGCCGCCAGGCAATCGCGGACGATCGCCACGGCGATCCCCGGCTTCACCCGCGGCTGCACCGGCCCCTTCGTGACGATCACCTCGTTGACGTAATTCCACCGCCGCGCGCTCACCCGCCGGTAGACCCAGTCGAGCATCCGCTGGGTCAGCAGGCGGCTGAGGTCGTGGCCGTCGATCCATTCCATCTCCATCAGGCGGATGCGATGGTGCTCGACCCAGTTGTGGACGTCGAGCAGATTGTCCTGCTGGATCTGGGCGATGTGCGCGGCAACCTGAGCCAGGCGACCCATCGCCTCGTCGTAGGCCCGCTCGTTCTCGTAGCGCTCGGGCGAAAAGACCTTCAGGGCGACCGGCAGCGTGAAGTTGTCGGTGCCGCGCCGCTCGCTGAGATACACCACCCCTTGCCCGCCCGACCCTAGCGGGCGGAGCAGCCGTTGGTGTTCGGTCCAGCTCAGCCGCTCTTGATCCAGGAGCGCCTGGTAGCGGCTCATCAACTCATCCGGACAGCGGCGGGAATCGTGGCCGCCCCAAGTCTGCGTGAGGTTTCCCTCGTGGAACGCCGTCGTCGTCATGGTCCGACCTCAGAATTCCGGCACTCCGTGCCATTTTGCCTCGCCGGTATCTTAAACGTCTCCGGCCCCCTACGTCCATAGGGAAGTTGGTTTGGGAAGGGGCTAGGGATTAGGGGCGCGGGGCTGGCGGGGCAGAGGTTAGCGGCAAGAGGTGGGGAGAGACGGTATTACGACCACGAATACCGGGACTCGGCCGGCTTATCGCCGGCTCGGGCTCACGACCCGCAAATATCCCCCCACAGGACCGAGCCCGGGCCGCGAATCGGGAACCCTAACCTCTTGTCGGCCAAGTAGTTCACCAGGGGCTCTCCAGCCCGCCAACGCCGCAGGTTCTCGCAAAACATCCGCGTGATGTTGTCCGCGCGAAGGGCGCTCTGTCCCCCCACGTGTGGCGTGATTATCACGTTGGGCATTTCCCACAACGGACTTTCGACGGGCAACGGCTCCGGGTCGGTCACGTCCATCATGGCCCCCGCCAACCGGCCAGCTTCAAGTGCTCGCACCAGATCGTCGCTTACCACTAGCGGCCCGCGGGCCACGTTGACCAGCAGCGAGTCGGTTTTCATTTGTCCCAGAGCGGCAGCGTCGAGGATCCCGCGCGTCATGTCGTTCAGCGGCAGCGCCAAGACGACGATGTCCGATTCCCGCAGCAGCTCCCCGAGCCGATCGGCCGGCCAAAGCGATTCGACGTGGTCCGGCTTGTCGATCGGAAACATGTCGGTGGCCAGGATCCGAGTGTTGAACGCGCTTATTAGCTTGGCAAGCCGGCGGCCCACGCCGCCGAAGCCGACAATCCCCACGGTGCGGTGGTACAAGTCCCGCGTCGGCAGGCGGATGAACTCCTTTTTCTGCTGGGCCCGGAAAAAGGCCGGGAGACTGCGGCACCAGGCGGTGATCAGGGCAATCGTGTGTTCGGCCACCTGATCCGCGAGCACTCCCGAGGCACTGGTCACCGCGATGTCCGACGCGATGACCGATGGGACCAGGCAATGGTCCATCCCGGCTGCCGAGGACTGAATCCACCGCAGCCGCCCTTGCCGCACGACGCCGTCCCAGTCCACCGGCACTTTGGCGTGGCCGCAGAAGATCTCGGCGGTCAGCAGCTCCGCGGCGATCTGCCCCTGGGGGCAGTCGACGATCTCCGCCTCCGGCGCAACCGCGGCTATTTGCGCAACGTGTTTCGGCTCAAGGGGATAGCAAAGAACGATTCTCATGGGTGGTCGGCTTTCAGCAATCAGGCTATCGGCTTCGAGGTTTCCATTGTGGTCCTATTCCCTCCGGTAGCAACCCCTGTGTCCATCCGACGGACGCCGCCGACCGGCGAGCCCCGCCTGTAATGCGGGCTCTTCCACCTCCCGAGGGTCATAAAGATCGGTCGAACGCTTGTGGTGGCAAGCCGGGGGATCGATTACAATTGGGCTGGCGCGCCGTGGGCGGGTTCCTACCTGGTGAGCGGTCCGTTGCCCACGGCCATGTGCCCCGCCCTGGACCGCTGCCGTCCTGCAACCGACGGCGCCCCGATCCGAGACAACAGGAGACCTCCCCTGAGCAGCAACAGAATCCACATGGGCATGGCGACCGTGGCGATGCTCGTCGTGCTGCGACTGAGCCTTGGTTGCCACTTCCTCTACGAGGGAGTCTGGAAAATCACCAATCGGAAGTTCACGGCCGAGCCGTTCTTGAGCGAGGCGAAAGGGCCGCTCGCGCCGCTGTTCCGTGCAATGTTGGACGACGTCGACGGCACCGAGCGGCTCACGTTCGAGGCCGACGCCAGCGGCCGTCCCCGGCTGGGCCCCGAAGACAAGCCGGTGGTCAAGGCCGAGAGCACGCTGACCGCTTGGAAAGCCCTCAAGGACCACGCGGCGGAAAAGTACGACATGACCGATGAGCAGAAGGCCGAGGCCGACAAGCTCTACCGGCGCTACGAAACCTGGCTCAACGAGTATCTCGACGAAAACGCCGAGGAGATCGTGGGTCATCTCGACAGTCTGAAGCGGTTCCAGGAAGACATCGCCCGCGGCGGCAACGGCGCCTCCTACTACAAGAAGCGGCTCTGGGACCGGCGCACGGAGCTTGACATGGAGCTGAGCGGCCGGCCGGCGACCGTCTCGTGTCTTCGCTGCCACAAGCCCTTGCCCTCTGCTTCTCTCCCGCCGAAGGGAGAAGCGAGCCACTATGAGACGGTGGCCAAGGGCTGGCTCTCCTACATCGACAAGCTCGGTGCCGGCTACAAGACCGGACTGTGGGACTTGCTCGACGACGACCAGCAGTCCCGGGGGTACTTTAAGTCCGGCTGGAACCCCTTCACCTGGTCGCGGATCGAGCAGATCAATTTCGCCGTGACCTACGGGCTGACGGCGATTGGGCTGTGCCTGATGCTCGGTTTGTTCACCCGCCTGGCGGCTTTGGGCGGCGTGGCCTTCATGGCCTTCGTCATCCTGTCGCAGCTTTCCTGGCCCACGATATATCCGCCGCCGGGGCCCGAGGCCGGGCATGCCCTTTTGATCGACAAGAGCTTCATCGAGATGGTGGCCCTCTTGCTGGTGGCCACCACCGCCGTGGGCCGCTGGGGCGGTTTGGACGCCTTGCTGTCGCGCCGGCTCCCCTTCCCGCTCGGCTGCCGCAGGAAAAAGGATCAACAAGAGGCGTAGGTTATGCGTCAGCATAACGCCGCCATACTCGACGCGTGGAGGATTCCCAAGACTAGACCATGTTATGGCTGAAGGGCCAAGTGTCAGTAATACGAGGTCACCCCCGTTTGGTGTTTGAAGCCG
>CAYGZA010000370.1:0-5919 GCA_964354135.1 uncultured Planctomycetaceae bacterium | reverse complement strand
TCATCGTAGTCCACCGGCAGGGAGCCTTCACGCGGCGGTTATAGTATCATCACTGGATGGAAAAGATCGGGCGATTCCCGCGGCCGGCCGGGGCCCCGAAGCGTAAAACCAAGCCCCAGACGGGACGCAATCCGGCGCACCCACGTCTCAGCTTGTCCCAACTCAAGCTATCCATTTGTGGCTGGGGCTCGTGCCCCAGCCTACGGGATTACGGTACCTTCATCACCCGCGCGTCGGCCCAGTTGGCGGAGTCGCTGAAGTAGCCGTCGCCGCCGTCGGTGACGACCAGCCGCAGACGGCGCACGCCGGTCAGTGGAACATCGACCGTCTTGGCCTGCCCGTTGCGGAGCACGCCGCTGTCGAAGAGCGTCTTGTCGTCGGCGAAGACCTGGAACACGACGGTGCCGCCGGGCTCGGCCGCGCTGACCGTGGCCTGGAAGCGGGCGTACTTGCCGTCCAGCACGTAGACGATCTCCGACGGGGCGTGCGTGCCGATGCCCCGCGGGTATCTGCGATTGCCAACCCGCATCGGCTGGTCGGAGATGTCCCGGTCGCGGCGGGGAAGTCCGTCGCCGTTGCGGCTCCAGCCCGCACGGCCTGATTCCCAAGTCAGGTCGCTGAGATAAACCCAGCCTTTGGCTGCCGGCTCGGATTTCACCGCGGGCGTCGGGGGTGGCGGCGGAGGGAACACAACCTGCTGTTGGTGCGCTTCGGTGCCGCGGATCGAAAGGAGGTCCTCGCGCGGGGTCTTCTCAAGCCGGCTGTCCAGGTCGGTGAGGAGTGCCAACAGGGCCTGGTAGTCCGGGTCGCTCGTATTGGCGAAGACCGTCCCCTCGCAGCGTCCCCATCCGCCGGCCGATTGGGCCAGCGGGGCGGCCAACATGCGGCTTTGCCGCACGTCCCGCCGGTTGAGGCTCAGCCACCACGTGTCCTGCCGGCCGTCGTCGGAGCCGTGGCAGCCCGCGCACCGCCGGGCAACGATCTTCTCCAGGGCCTCCCTCAGCCGCCCGGCGAAAATCTGCCGGTTGGGCCAGTGGTTGGTTTCGTAGCGGTCGTAATAGACGCCGTTGCAGTCGATCCAAATGAGGAGCCGCTGCCACTCCTCACTGGTGAGCTGGACGCCGTAATGGCCGGCCTCCAGGAGCTTCACCAGCGGCGAGACCTTCGAGCCGTAGGTGTACGGCGGGCGCGGCAGCACGTCGTCCGGATTGTCCCAGCGGTTCGAGATGGCCACCGTCAGGTAAGGGAGCAGGTCTTCGTAGCCGACGGTGAATCGCTCGGTCAGGTCGTCGGTGAGGATGACCTTGTTGGCGTTGCGGTCGTAGACGTGGCAGGCGACGCACTTGGCATTCAGCACCGGCTGGACGTCGCGGAGGTAACTGACGGTACCCGTCCCCCAGGGCGGCGCAAGCGGGCGGCTGGGCGGGCGGCGCATCGCCGAGACCGAGCCGGCCGGCGGGGCCATGCTCCGCCGCTCGTGGCAGCCGATGCAGCTCCGCGTCTCGCCCGGCTTCAGGCAGACCACGCTCCGCATCCGCTGGATCTCGCGCTGGTTTTCGTCCAGCACCTCGAAGTAGACGTTGCGGTTGGCGGGCACGACGAAGTGGGCCGACCCATCGGCCTCGATCGGCACCGTGCCGAAGACCCGCTTGATCGTGAAGATCAAGGTGCCGGAGGTGCAGATGACGCCGCCGTCCATGACGCCCTTCCGCGGGACGTCTTCGATGATTCGCAGGTGCTTGGCGGCGCCTCGCGGGACGCCCGTGAGGCCCCAGGAGACATTGGCCAGCACGAGCGTGGCTTCGGCGTCGGTAACGCCGGCGCCCTGCGGGGCCGGGCGGAGCACGTGCGGCATCGGCCGCCTTACCAGCGGCACCGGCTCGGCACACGAAATGGCCGGATCACGATAGACGAGGGCCAGGTTGCCGTGCCGGTCCGCCACGTACAGGGCCCAACTCTTCTCCAGCCACGGCTGCACCGTGGGCGTGTAGGAGCAAAGCCACGTATCTTCGGAGAGCGGCATCGGGTCGCTGAACCAGCCGACGCGGCTGTCCAGGGCCTTTTCGGCGGTCGTTGGGACGCCGGGCGTGAGCATGGTGAGCGGCCCGTCGCCGTCGATCCCGCGCCGCACGTCGATCAGCCCAACCGACCCGTGCGTCTGCCCGTGGTGCGCGGTGAAGAGGGCCATCACCTGCCGGCTCTCGGGGACGGCGCGGGGGAACATCACCACGTTGGGCCGGATGGTGGCGTTGCCGTAGTACGGCTGCACCATCGTGCCGTCGGGATTCATGGTGAAGGGATTGTGCAGCGACGTGACCGACCGCTCGTTGTACTCCCAGCGGCCGTAGATGATTCGCCCGTCGGAGAGCACGCTGGGCGTGAAGTCGTTGAACACGTTGAAGCTGAGCTGGCGGACGCCGGAGCCGTCGCCCTCCATCACAAAGAGCGTCGGCGAATGCCGGTCCCCGCCGCACATCACAATGTGCTCGGAGCGGTCCGAGGTGAAGCCGATCTGGCCGTTGGGCAGATAGAACGGCTCGCAGTCGTTCTTGGGGCCGGAGGTGAGCCGCCGCAGGCCCGAGCCGTCGACGCGGGCCTCGTAGACGTGGTAGCTCACCGGGCTGTCCCAGTGGTCGGAGCCGTTGCCGAAGGAGAAGACGAGTCGGTCGGCGTTCCAGTGGAGACAGGCGTCGCGGTAAACGCCCTCGCCGAGCGAGTCGACCACCGGCGTCACCTTCCCGTCGGGCCGCACGGGCGAAAGCCGGTAGATGCCGCCGCCGGGCCGGTTGAACAAGTGATGGGCATCCATGAACGGCTGCTCGGAGATGTAGGGCTTGCGCTTCAGAAACAGGAGCGTGTCGAAGCGGAGCCGCGACAGGAGCAGCTCGTCCCGCAGCCGGCTGGCTTCCTCGAAGATCGCCCGCCACGAGCCTGCGCCGCTTGTGGCCGCGCCGGCCGGCTGTGCCCAGCCCGCGGCCTTTCCCCGCAGTCCCGCCAGCCGCTCAGCCGCGGCCGGATCTGGAGTATCGGCCAGGATCTGGTCGACGCTCTTGAGCACGGAACTCGTGGCCTCAACGTGCGTCAACAGCGGTAGCCAATACGACTCGCCCGCCGCCTGAATGCGCAGGCTCAGGAGGCCGCCCCCTTCGGCGGCAAGCTCCACCGGGAAGCGGACCGCCTGCGATGCACCGGCGAGGAGGTTGATCGAATGCCGGCCGCACTCGCGGGAATCCGTGGGCGTGTCGAACTGGATCTGCACTGCCACGGCAAGCGGCTGGCCGGTGACGTTCTTGACCGTGACGGCCAGCTCGTGGCTGCCGCGGCCAAAGCCCAGCGGCGCGGCCAGTTGCACCGCCAGCGGCGCAGGCTTGGGCGCGACGTTGGTGAGCCGGTCGAACCGGCGGTGGTAGGCGTGATACCACTGGTCCTTCGCGCCGCCGCCGGGATGCTTGTACGCGGTCACGACCTCGCCCGGCTTGTGGCGGCTCGACCTGGTCTTTCCTTCGGGCCCGATACGCTCCATCTGCACCTGCCCATCCGCCACGCGGAAGCGGACGCGCAGACCCCGGTCTTCCGCCGGCAGGAGCAGGAGCGGAAAGGGATTGGGCCACTCGACCGCCTCGCCGCTGGCGGGAACGGGCAAGACCGGCCCGGCAGCCTGCGGCGACTTCGATGTCTCCCACCGCTCGAGGATCGCCTCCCAGTCGCGAATGGCGGCCAGCGACTCGCGGAAGTGCCAGTCGTTGCGGACGGTGTCGGCCGGCTCCGGCGCGGTCGCCGGCAGGGCCCTTGCGGCCAACGGCGACACCGCCGCGCAAAACGCAATCCAAAGCAGGAATCGCTGCATATTGCCTCCTTCGGGCCCCGAAATCCCAACGTCTACGATAGCGGGACGTTCGGAAGAACGCAAGCCGCGTAGGTTATGCTTCAGCATGACGCGGCGTGGGTGCGGCGAGAGCATTCGGACCTCAGGGTTCAGGAAAAGCCGGCTCACACAACACGAAACTCGCGGCCAATACTATGTCGTTCGTGGGTCTGTTATGCTGAAGCATAACCTACTGACTACTGACCTTCTGATGGCTGATTGCTGAGGGCCGATGGCCCTGGTTGCGGCCACGGGCGGCGTTGAGACATTGGAGGACGATTCATGCGTGATATCCGGATTGCCGCGGCCCAATTCGAGGCCCGCGACGGCGACAAGGAGTACAACTTCGGCCGCATCGAGGCCCTGGCCCGGCAGGCGGTGGCCGCCGGGGCCGAGATCGTCAGTTTCCACGAGTGCGCGATCACCGGGTACACGTTTCTCCAGGAGCTTTCTCGCGAGCAAGTGGCCGCGCTGGCCGAGCCGGTTCCGGACGGGCCGAGCACCGAGCGGCTCGTGGCCCTGTCGCGGCGGCTCGGCGCGGCCTTGCTGGCCGGACTCGTTGAGGCCGACGGCAACGAGCTGCGCAACACCTACGTCGCCGTCGCGCCGGAGGGTTTCGTCGCCAAGTTCAGCAAGCTCCACGAGTTCATCAGCCCACACCTCGCTTGGGGAAATGAATTCCGGGTGTTTGACCTCTGCGGCATCCGCGCAAGCATCCTCACCTGCTACGACAACAACCTCGTGGAGAATCCGAGGATCGTTACGCTCTTGGGCGCGGAGGTGATCTTCGCCCCGCACGTGACCGGCGGACTCCAGAGCCCGATGCCGGGCCGCGGCAAGATCGACCGGCGGCTCTGGGACGACCGCCATCGCGACCCGGTGCCGCTCCGCATGGAATTCGAGGGTCCCAAGGGCCGCGGGTGGCTGATGCACTGGCTCCCCACCCGGGCTTATGAAAACGGGGTCTATTACGTCTTCTCCAACGCGGTCGGCGTGGACCACGACACGATCAAGCCCGGCGGGGCGATGATCCTCGACCCGTTCGGCGAAATCCTCGCGGAGTCGCACGCGCTGGGCGACGACGTGGTCGTGGGCCTCTGTACGCCGGAGAAGATCGAGCTATCGGGCGGCCGGCGCTACCTTCGCGCCCGGCGCCCGGACCTCTATGGCAAGCTGTCCGAGCCGCTCCCGCCGGGGCAGAGGCCGGAGGTCAATCCGGGCTGGAGGCTGAAGGGCGGTTAGGATTCAGGATTCAGGGTTCGGAGTTCGGGATCCGATTTCCGAGCCGGGCCGTGTCGGCCCGGTGGAATGGTGGCGTGCTCTCACGACGCGGCAGGGTGGCATGCTCTCACGACGCGGCAGGGTGGCATGCTCTCACGACGCGGAGCGTCGGGTGAGCATGTAGTCGCCGGCAGCATGGCTACCCGCGGCTACGCCGCGTGAAGCCATGCCACCCAGACCTCGTGAAGCCATGCCACCCGAGCGCCGCGCCCTTGTTTGAAATCCTACACTCCTTGTGTTATAATAACCCTCCAATCTGGGGGAGGGCGGTTTCTGCCCACCCCAAGGACTTGCGGGCGCTGCGTTATACGGAGCAGCAGAGGCTCGCCGTGGACAATGGGCCCGTCGGCATGGCGAATACCTTCTCGCGGACACAGCACAGAGGAGCAGCAGCATGTCGGTCGATTCTGAGACAGAAGCCGCGGCCGAACAACGAGTGGAACTCTTCGCCGACCGCGTCCGCAGGATCCGGTCGAGCCTGCACCAGGTGGTGGTCGGGCAGGACGAGGTGATCGATCAACTGCTGATCTGCGCCCTGACCGGTTCCCATGCACTGCTGGTGGGCGTGCCGGGATTGGCCAAGACGCTCATGGTCAAGGCCCTGGCCTCGGGGTTCGATTGGAGGTTCGCCCGCATCCAGTTCACGCCCGATCTCATGCCGGCCGACGTGACCGGCTACGAGCTTCTGGGCCGCAGCGAGGATTCGCAGGGGCCGAAGATGGTCTTCCGCCCCGGGCCGGTCTTTGCCAACCTCGTGCTGGCCGACGAGATCA
>CAYGZA010000369.1:0-5923 GCA_964354135.1 uncultured Planctomycetaceae bacterium | reverse complement strand
GGCGTCTACGAGGCCCCGGGCATGACGATCCTCTACGATACCCATCGCCTCCTGGAGCAACTGACCCTCGACCGCGACCTCGTTCACCTCCGCGACCGGCTGGCCCCGGAAGTGGCCGAGATGGTCTACTACGGCTTCTGGTACCACGCCAAGATGGATGCCCTCATGGCCTTCATCCGCCGGGCCCAAGAGCCGGTCACCGGCGAGGTGGCGTTGAACCTTTATAAGGGAAACATGATGGTCGCCGGCCGCTCCAGCCCCAACAGCCTTTACGACGAAGGAATCGCCACGATGGAGGCCGGCGGCCAGTACAACCAGACCGACGCCGAGGGATTCCTGCGGATCCAGGGGCTCCCGGTCCGCGTCCAGGCGCGGCTGCACCGGAGGGAGTATTGATGGGATGGTGTGGGGCGAATATAATGCGCGCGAGAGTGATGCCGTGAAGTGCGAATTCTGTGGCGGCGAAACTGTGTCGCGAAGGGTCAAGAAGCACCATTGGCACGCGGGGCGGCTTTACATTGTCGAGAACGTGGAAGCCGAAGTGTGCCAAGAGTGTGGCGAGAGGTACTATCACGCCCGCGTCCTGGACAACATCGACGCGTTGATCCAACGGGAGCATGAGGTCAAGCAGGTGCTTTCGGTGGAAGTGCTGACCGCTCAAGCCGAAAGCTGATAGCTGATAGCGGCAGGCCAATTCGTGCAGAAGGGCCCTCTCATGCGTACCGCGTTGTGTCTTCTCGCCTTCTTTGTCTGCCCCAATGCCTACTCTGAGACCAATCACGACGTCGTCGTCTACGGCGGCACGTCGGCCGGAGTGAGCGCGGCGGTGCAGGTGGCGCGGATGGGGAAAGACGTGGTGCTCATCGAGCCGGGCCGGCACATCGGCGGGCTCACTTCCGGCGGGCTTGGCGCTACGGATATCGGCAACAAGCAGGCCATCGGCGGCATTGCCCGCGAGTTCTACGCCCGCGTGCGCAAGCATTACGACCGACCGGAGGCGTGGAAACACGAAACGCTCGGCGAGTACCGCAAGGTCCGCAGCACGATGGTCGATGAGGCAACGATGTGGGGCTTCGAGCCGCGCGTGGCGGAGCGAATCCTGCTGGAAATGCTCGCCGAGGCCAAGGTGCCGGTCGTCCGCGGCGAGCGGCTCGATCTGGGCCGCGGCGTCAAGAAAGCAGGCACGCGGATTACCACCATCACGATGGAATCGGGCAAGGAGTTCCGCGGCCGGATGTTTGTCGACGCCACCTATGAAGGCGACCTGATGGCCAAGGCGGGCGTTTCCTACACGGTCGGGCGCGAGCCGAACTCCCGTTACGGCGAAACGCTCAACGGCGTGCAGACGGCCCGGGCCGTCCATCACCAATTCACAAAGCCGGTCGATCCTTATGTGCGGCCGGGGGATCCAACCAGCGGTCTCTTGCCCGGGGTCCATGCCGGTCCGCCGGGCGAGGACGGCCAGGGTGATCGCCGCGTGCAGGCCTATTGCTTCCGGATGTGTACGACCGACGCGGCGGCCAATCGCCGCCCCTGGCCGAAGCCGGCGGACTACGATCCGCTCCGCTACGAGCTCGTCTTGCGGAACTGCGAGGCCGGCGACCTCCGCGTCCCCTGGAGCCCGACCGGGATGCCCAACCGGAAGACCGACACAAACAACAACTTCGCCATCTCCACCGACAACATCGGCATGAACTACGACTATCCTGACGGCGACTACGCCGCACGGGAACGGATCATCAAGGAGCACGAGAGCTACCAGAAGGGCCTGATGTGGACCTTGGCCAACAGCCCCCGCGTGCCCGAGCGGGTCCGCCGGCATTTCCAGACCTGGGGCCTGGCCAAGGACGAATTCACCGACAACGACAACTGGCCGCACCAGCTCTACGTCCGCGAGGCCCGGCGCATGGTGAGCGATTACGTCATGACGGAGCTGGACTGCACCGGGAATCGCGTGGCCCCCGATTCCGTGGGCCTGGGAGCCTACGGCATGGACTCGCACCACACGCAGCGGTACGTCGATGCCGCGGGCCACGCGCGGAACGAGGGCGACGTTCAGGTCGGAGGGTTTTCGCCCTATCCTGTCAGCTACCGCTCGATTGTGCCCAAGGCCGCGGAGTGCGGCAATCTGCTGGTCCCGGTGTGCCTGTCGGCAACGCACATCAGCTACGGCTCGATCCGCATGGAGCCGGTCTTCATGATCCTCGGGCAATCGGCCGCCACGGCTGCCGTGCAGGCCATCGAAGCCGATTGCGACGTGCAGAAGATCGACTACGTCCGCCTGCAAGAGCGGCTCGCAGGCGACAAGCAGGTGCTCCGCTGGACCGGCCCGCGGCGCAGTCCGTCGGCGGCCTCCAAGATCAGGAGGGCGTCTTCCCAGCCGTCGGGCGTTGAGAAAGACCTCACGCCGGTATTCGACCCGTCTCCGATCGGCGTCGAATCGCCGGTCTTCGGGTTGACCCAAGATACACGGACCTTGGCGGCGCCGAGCTTACTCATGTTGACGGAGAAAGAGGCCCTGTCGGCCAAGTAGACCATGACCCACTTGCCCTCTTGATGGCGGGCAGCCAAGTGAAGCACGTCCCCGCCGGTGCGCCCTCCCGACGCAAGAACCGATTGGTCGGGAACCAGGAGCCACCACTCCTTTCGGGCCAGGAAGATCCCCTTGAGGATGCCCATTTGAGCCGCACCGGGCGCATCCAGGGCTTTTCTCCACGTGGGAAGCACGCGCCAACTGTCGTTGTGCCCATAGGTATGGTGGGCTCCCGCGAGATAGGAATAGTAGGCCTGCCTGCGAACCCAAAGGGGCGTGACCGGAAAACCGTATTCGGAGCCCGCTTCGTAGGCGCCTTCGGCCATGAGGACCGGCTTGACGGGCTTGAGATGGTAGTCCTTGGTCACCATCGGATAGATCAGCTTCACGCCGGCCCACGTCTGCATCGAGTCGAAATCGAGCCAGCTCTCGCTATGGATGAAGCTGGATGAATACGGCGCCGGATCCGGCTTGAAGGTCACGAGATGGCGACCCCCGTCCCCTTCGTGCAGCCCGGCGGCCAGCTCGCGAAGGATCGGAACGAATTCCTGCTTGGCCTCCGGCGTCATGGACCAGACGATGTTGGGCGCGTCCTTGTACCGCCCGGCCAGCCACTTTGCCCAACGCCGGGCATTGTCCAGCGTGACGTGCTTGCGGTATCGTTGGTGGAAAAGGGTCAAGGAAATGGTCAGGTCGTTGTCGCGGGCCATCCGAATCACGGCATCGACGTTTTTGAAATACGCCTCGTTCGGCGTGAGCGGATCGTTGTTGATCCAGGCCCTCTCTCCGTCGACGTTGGGCACGGTGCCGTCGCCGACCCCCATGAGCATCGCCTGGACGAAGGCGAAGCCGTTGGCCCGGGTCCTCTCGAGAATGGTCCTGGCCTCGTCCAGGGTGTATCCCCGGAAGATCTGCCACTGCGTGGTGCCCAACCAGAAGACGGGATTGCCGTTCTGGTCTACGAAGTACCTCCCGTTCTCGCTGACTTTGACGGGGAAAGCCGTCTCTTGGGCCGATGCCCTTGACCCGACAAAAAGCAACGACACCAGCAGGACGGCGACTCTCTTGGCGGTTGGATTCATTTTTTCTCACCCTTTCCAGCAGATGATCTCGGCCTCTTGAGGAGCCGCACGCCGCAGCCGGGCTCGTTGGGGTAGACAACCCGGCCGCGGTCGAGCCTCACGCCCGTGGCAATGTCTTCTGCGAGCAGAATCGCCCCGTCCATGTCCACGTAGTCCAAGAGCGGCAGCAGTTGCGCAATCGCCGAGATGCCCACCGTCGACTCGGTCATGCAGCCGACCATGGTCTTTAGGCCCAGTTGCCTGGCCCGAGCGATCATCCGCCGCGCCGGCGCGAGCCCGCCGCACTTGACGAGCTTGACGTTCACGCCGTGAAAACGGCCGTCGCAGCGGTCCACGTCGGGCTCCTGCTGGCAGCTCTCGTCGGCGACGATCGGAAGGGCCGACTCGGCGAAAACCCGCTTCATGTCTTCCCAGCGGTCGGGCGGAAGCGGCTGCTCGATGAACTCCACCCCGAGCTCCTTCAGCGCGGCCGCGTTGCGGAGCGTCTCCTCGACGCCCCACGCGCAGTTGGCGTCGACGCGGAACACCGCATCCGTGTGCCGGCGGAGCTCGCGGACGATCCGGATGTCGTCGGGCGTGCCGAGCTTGATCTTGTAGATCGGCCAGCCGGCAAACTCCTGCATCTTGCGGAGCATCACCTCGACGGCGTCGATGCCGATCGTGTAGTCGGTCGCCGGCAGGTTCTCCAGCCGCAGCCCCCAGAGTCTCCAACCCGGCTGATCGCGGAGCTTGCCCCAGAGATCGTGGGCCGCAATGTCCAGCGCGCACTGGGCGAACGTATCGCCTGCGAATTGCGGCGCCAGTTCCCGCCACAGCTCCGCGGGATCCTCAAGCCTCGCCGATTCCACCTGCGGGCGCACCCGCTCCAGGGATGCCGCGATGCCCTCCACGGTCGCCCCGTAGTAGTCCGATTCCCCCGCCTCGCCGAACCCGCTCGCGCCGTCCTGCTCCAGCTCCACAACGAGGGTCCGGCTCACCCGGGTCGAGCCGCGGGAAATCGTGAACACGTGCCGCAGGGGCAGGTCGAAGCGGTGGAGAGTCATCTTCATGGGCGTGCCTGCATCCAGATCACGTTGCGTGAAACCTCATTTCCCCAGTTGGCGTTTCAGCGCAAGCACGGCTTCGACCAGCTCGTCCGGACCGTGGCGCAACACGTCGCAGGCCGGCAGTCCGAGCCGGCTGCGGACCCGGTCCCGCTCGGCGGCGACTTCGGCGTCCGAGAACGCGCTGCCGTTGATGGCCACCCCGATCGCGCGGCACGGGTGCATGATCCGGGCCGCCGCCTCGTAGAAGTCCCGCACCTGCTCCAGCGATGCCAACGGGACGTCCTCCATTCCATAGACCACTTTGCGGCCCATCTCGTAGCAGAGGATCAGCCCGTCCGGCACGGCGCCGTGCAATAATCCTAGGGTAACGCAAGAGTAACGGGGATGAAACAGGCTCCCTTGACCCTCGATCACAATCACGTCGTGGTGCTGGTTGGCCAGGACGAGCTTCTCGGCCGCGCCGTTGACGAAGTCCGAGATCACCCGGTCCACCGCGATGCCGTCGCCCTCGATGAGTATCCCCGTTTGCCCCGTGGCCACGAACTTGGCGTCCACGCCGGCCCGTTTCAGGCCGGCCACCACCTCGACCGCCGCCACCATCTTTCCCAGGCTGCAATCGTTGGCCACGGTCTGGATCCGCAGGCAGCCCTCGCGGATCCCGCAGCGGTTGGCCACGTCGCGCTCGTCGTTGTCGCGGACGTCGATCAGCTCGACGCCGTGCCTCTTGGCGGCCCGGGCAAACTCCGGATCATCCTTGAGGAAATCGTGCAGTCCGGAGACGACGTTCAGCTTCCGCGAGATCGCCTCGACGATGATGGCTCGCCAAGGCGGCGGGATCTTCCCGCCGGGCGGGGCAATGCCGATCAGCAGGGTGTTCGCCCCAGGGGCCTCGGCCAGCGAGGCGATCACGGGAATCCCGCCTCCGACTCCCAACAGCTCCTGGGTGGTCTTGCCGGCCGCTCGGCGGTCCAGCACCGCCACCACCTCTTCCGGCTTGTAGCGGATCACGTTGATCGCCGTCTTGGCCGTGTGGGCGTCGTGGTGGCCGTCGATGAGGATGACCAGGCGGCGCGACATGAGGGAAGGGATGAAGGATGAAGGATGAGGGATGAAGGATGAAGGATGAAGACGGAACGGCCAAACGCGACGGTGAATAATCGGTCAGCGATATCGCGAAGTCAAGGGTTCTCCCCTTTCATCCCTCATCCTTCCACCCTGACCGCGCCCAGTTCCTGGCAGACTGACTCGACCGTCTCGGCGTC
>CAYGZA010000368.1:0-5926 GCA_964354135.1 uncultured Planctomycetaceae bacterium | reverse complement strand
CCCGAGGGTGGTCAACAACCAGGCCGCGGTTTCACGGTCTGCCGGCCGATTCCGCCCCGCCGACCGGCAGGTCCTTCTCCACGTTGCCGGCCTCGATCACGACCTTCGGCAGCCGGTCTTCGGAAAGGAGAGGATGCTCGGCGCCTTCCAGAGTGAACTTGACGTTGGCAGGCGTCGGCTTCTCGCCCTCCGTCAGATCGTGGACGACTTCCTCGCGCTGGATCGTGTCGGGAATCCGGCCGCGGCCGTGCCGGTCTCGGGATGATCCAGGTTTCACCCCTCTTGCGTTTCGCGCTCCAAGGGGTAAACTGGGCTCTTGTTGCGGGGGTTCGCGGAACACGTTTGCCCCGCAGTTCGTGTCCCATCCAAGCCAGTTCTGGTAGAGAGAGGAGGTCGTCATGTCTGGGAGATTCTTTTGGCACGGGGCGGCGTTGCTCGGGGTGATTCTCTTGGCGGTCGGGATAGCACGTTGGGAGCCGGGAGTGCTTTCCTCCGGAGTGTTCGCCGCCGACCGAGGCGGTGGGAACCAGGACCCGTTTGCCGAGCCGAAGCCGGCCAAAGCGAATGCTGAAAGAGATCCGTTCGCCGCGCCCGGGCCCGACAGACCCAGGGCGGAGAAGAAACGGAGCGAACCGCAGCCCGGCAGGCCCCGGCAGCAACCCAAACCGGCTACCGCCGAGGCGGCCATCGAGGAGGTCCTCAAGACGCCCACGGATATGGAGTTCCATGAGACGCCTTTGTCGGAGGTGACGGAGTTTTTGGAGAGGGTTCACGGGGTCCGGATCGTGCTGGACCGGGCGGCCCTGGATGACCTGGGCGTGCAGAGCGACACGCCGGTCTCGATGAGGCTGCGGGGCGTCTCGCTCGAATCCGCGCTGAACCTGCTCCTCCGGAACATCAAGGCGGACCTGGCGTGGACCATCGACTGCGAGGTCCTCTTGGTGACCTCCAAGGAGGAGGCCAACAGTCGGCTGTTCGTGGAGGTCTACGACGTTGCCGACCTGGTGGTGTGCCAGGACGAGAAAGGCGCCCTGTGGGACGACTACGAGACGCTGGTGGAAATGCTCACCTCGAACGTAGAGCCGGATTCGTGGGACGACCTGGGCGGACCCGGGGCGATCACCGGGGCCACGATCAGCTCGGCCAAGGTCCTGGTCGTCACGCAGACGTATTCCGTCCATCGCGAGATCCGCCGCTTGCTCGCCGAGCTGCGCAAGCTCGCGGCCAAGGGGAAGACCGACGGCAAGCCGCCGGTGCGGCCGCGGCCCAGCCCTCCCACGGCCACGGCGAAGGGTTATCCCGGCCGCGGCGGAATGGGCGCGCCACCGCAAGCCGGCGGCTCCACAGGCATCCCGCCGGAGGTCCGCGGCGGCCAGAAGCGACCGTAGCGTCGTGCTCCCCTTGTCGCGCCATCCACCCTCCAAAGCCCAGGGGTTGCAGCCCTTGGGCTTTGCGCGGCCGGTGCTTGACTCAGCCCTTGGGGATGCCCGAGAATGCCGCACGGGAGCCGGGCTCGCCTCCTTGCGGACCGGCCCCCATATTGTGCCATCACCCCAAACCGAGGTTTCATTTACCCGAAGGAGCACCAGGATGACCCACCCACAAGTGCCTTCCCGCCGCGATTTCCTCAGAACTTCCGCCCTCGGCGCCGGCGCCGTGCTGGCCGGGGGGCTCAGCCTTGCGCGGAGCGTCCACGCCGCCGGCTCGGACGTGATCAAGGTGGCCCTGATCGGCTGCGGCGGCCGCGGGCGAGGCGCTGCGGCCGACTCCCTCAGGGCAGACAAGGCTGCCAGGTTGATCGCCATGGCCGACCCGTTCGAAGTTCAGGTTCGCGGTGCCCTGGGAGAGATCAAGAAAGCAGGACAGAATGAAGGGTTTGCCGACCGGATCGACGTGCCGCAGGATCGGACCTTCGTGGGCCTGGATGCGTATGAGAAGGCCATTGCGTGTGGTCCGGACATAGTGATTCTCACCACGCCGCCCGGCTTCCGGCCCATGCAATACGCCGCGGCCATCAAGGCCGGCAAGCACGTATTCATGGAGAAGCCCTGCTGCGTGGATGCAGGAGGCTTCCGGTTGCTCGTGGAAACCAACAAGCTTGCCGATGAGACCGGGCGCAAGGTGGTCGTCGGCCTCCAGCGCCGCCACGACGCCGGCTTCTTGCGCGGCATCGATGAGATCCACAACGGCAGGCTCGGCAAGCTCCTCTTCCTGCGGGCGTACTGGAACGGCGGAGCGATCTGGATCCGGAGGCGCGAGCAGCTCGCCAAGATCCTGAAGCGGGAGCCGACCGAGATGGAATACCAGGTGTGGAACTGGTACCACTTCTGCTGGCTGAGCGGCGACAACATCTGCGAGCAGCACGTCCACAACCTCGACGTCTGCAATTGGGTCACCGGGGATCATCCGGCCGAGGCCAACGGCATGGGCGGATGCCAGGTCCGCTACGCCGGCGACAATAAGGGCGTCGGGCAGATCTTCGACCACCATTTCGTCGAATTCACCTATGCCGACGGCACCAAGCTGTTCAGCCAGTGCCGCCAGATCGACGGCTGCTGGGGTGGAGAGTTCCAGGCGGCCCACGGCACCTTGGGCACCTCCGATTGCCGCGGCGGAGTGAAGCTCTACACGACGGAAGGAAAGGCGGCCGAGGTGAAGAAGGAGCCCCGCGCCAAGCGAGGCGCCGGCCGGAAGGCCGCCGGAGGCGGCCGAAGCGGCAATCCCATGGTTCAGGAGCACATGGACCTGATCGAAGCGATCCGCAAGAACGAGAAGCACAACGAAGGCCACTACGGCGCGACCAGCAGCTTTACGGCAGTACTGGGCCGCATGGCGACCTACTCCGGCAACGTCGTCAAGTGGGACGAGGCCGTGGCCAAGGGCACGAGCGAGTTCCCCGCGAAGCTCGCCTGGGACGCCGACCCCACGGTTAAGCCCGACCGGGACGGCAACTACCCGATCCCCGTGCCGGGCGTCTACAAGGCGTATTGAAAAACGGTTCCGGCGAGCCACCCCTGGACTGCCAATGCCTGGAATCCGTGCGCGCCGTGCAGACTTCCGAAGTCTTCAAGACTTCGGAAGTCTAAACGGTTCCTCATGCTGAAGCATAACCTAGGCGGGTTGTTCGCACGCGTCGTTGCGGTTGCTTTCTCACCGGGCTGGACACCGAGGAATGGTACCACTGGAGCAGCGGCAGCGACCAGTTGGCCGGCTACTTCAACCGCCAGCCGGGCTCGGGGGCCGACTACGTCCGCAGCCCCGCCCTTTCCGTTCAGCGGCACGGCGAGACCCGCATCCTGCGCTACGAGCCGGCGGCAGCGAACCGTCCCTGAGGGCCTGCACCGGGGGATGTCCGCCCGCGGCGCTTTGATTCCGCCGCACCGGCCGACTATCATAAGGGCGAGATCGTGGGACCGCCCACAAGTGCCTTCCACCGTGCCTGAAGGAGCCGATGATGTCAGAATCCGAGCAACGCCCAGTCGGTCCGCGAACGTCGCGACGCGGTTTCCTGAAGCTCTCTGCTGCCGCCGGGGTGGCGGTCGCCGGCGGCTTGAGCATCGCCCGCAGCGCCCACGCCGCGGGGAGCGGCACGATCAAGATCGGCCTGGTCGGCTGCGGCGGGCGCGGGAGCGGGGCCGCCGTCAACGCCATAAACACGGGCAAGGACGTCAAGCTCGTGGCCATGGCCGACATCTTTGAAGACCGCGTGAAGAACGCCCGCGCGGAAATCAGCAAAGAGAAGGCCGACCAGATGGACGTGCCCGACGACCGCTGCTTCGTCGGCTTCGACGCCTACCAAAAGGTGCTTCAGAGCGGGATCGACGTGGTGCTCCTTGCCGCCGCGTCGCACTTCCATCCCGTACACTTCAAGGCCGCCGTCGAGGCAGGCAAGCACGTCTTCTGCGAGAAGCCGCACGCGCTGGACGTGCCCGGGCTGAAGGTGGCGATGGCCGCCTGCGAGGAGGCCAAGAAGAAGAGCCTGAGCGTCGTTTCCGGCCTCTGCTGGCGCTACGATCCCGGCGTGCGCGAGGCGATGAAGCGGATTCGGGACGGGGCCATCGGTGAGATCGTCGCCATCCAGGAGACCTACATCACCTCGCCTTACGGCCTCCGCGAGCGGAAGCCGGGATGGAACGAGATGTACTACCAAATGCAGAACTGGTATCACTTCAACTGGCTCTCCGGCGATCAGACCGCGCAGCAACTGATCCACAGCATCGACAAGGCTTCGTGGGCCTTGGGCGACAAGCCGCCGGTGAAGGCGTGGGGGATGGGCGGGCGGCAAGTGTGTACCGAGCCCAAGTACGGCGACCAGTTCGACCACCACGCCGCGGTCTTCGAGTACGCAGGCGGCGTGCGGGTCTTCGGCTTCTGCCGCGACATGCCCGGCTGCTACAACGAGACCTCCGACGTGATCTTCGGCACCAAGGGCCGGGCGTACCTTCCCGGCCGCCCCCGCATCGAGGGCGAAACCAAGTGGGACTACGGACCCGCGAAAGTGAGTATGTACAACGTCGAGCACGCGGAGCTGTTCGACTCGATCCGCGCCGCTAAGCCGATCAACAACGGCAACTACATGTTCACCAGCACCATGCTCGGCATCCTGGCCCAGATGGTCTGCTACACCGGGCAGGAGATCACGTGGGAAAAGGCGATGAGCTCGACGCTCTCCTTCAGCCTGCCTCGCTACGGCTGGGACGTCGAGCCGCCGGTCAAGCCGGGGCCGGACGGCATGTATCCGACGGCGATGCCGGGGGTGAGGGCGTGACGGGGTGAGTGGGTGACGGCCGGGTGGCCGATGTTGCTTCTGCTGTTGCGGGTAGAGGTACAATTGAGATATCCGGATGCCGACATTCCTCGACATTGATCCCCGTACATTGCGATTGCCGACGACACGGCCGGAAGGGGCTGACCCTGTGAAACTGCAACGCCAGATCGCGCGCTACGGAACCTCTCTGGAGGGGATGCCGCCGGTCTTCGTATACCGCGGCTCCGATGGGACGCTTATAATCAGCGATGGCGTTACGCGAGCCACGCGGGCAGCGAAACTGCGGCCGGGCATTAGAATCACGGTCGAAGTTGTCGGCGACCTACGGAGGCCCTGTGCCCATTTGCCGACTGTGGGAGAACGACTGCCATGAGTACCACCCGAACCGAACTGCTGAAAGTCCTGGGTGAGTTGAGCGATGCCTGCCCGGAAATGCGCATGGGCCAACTCATCGCCAACCTTGCGACCCTTGCCCGAGGCGCAGCGGTTGAAGCCATTTGGGATGCCGAAGATGAAGAACTTCTTGCGGCCGCCCAGCGGCAGGCCGATGTCTTTCGCGCGCGGCGCGCGGGTGTCGCGTAGCTCGGAAGGGGGCCAACCGGACGTTTTCTCAGAAACCAGAATGTCCCCTCTCGCCCCCGCGTTGACGGCGGGTCGCTCACCCCGCTAGTATAGTGGTAGGGGAAGGGCGGCAGGCATTTTTGCCCGTCACAGGAGGACAGGCATTCCTGCCTGTCATAGGAGTAATCCCATGTCTGTCTCTACTCCACATGACGCGCCCGCAGTCGATCGGGCCCCTCCAGCCGTGCCGAGCGACCCCATCTGGCGATTCAGCGTGCGCCAGTACCACGACATGATTCGCGCCGGGATTCTCGGCGAAGACGACCCCGTGGAACTCTTGGATGGATGGCTGGTGCCCAAAATGACGAAGAATCCTCCGCATAGCGTAGCCACGGGTCGCGTGCGCAAAACCTTGGAACAGACACTGCCGGACGGGTGGCACGTGCGCTCGCAGGATGCGATCACGCTGGCCACCAGCGAGCCGGAACCGGACGCGGTCGTCGTCCGCGGCGATCGTCGCACCTACGTGGATCGCCACCCCGGCCCGGAAGACGTGGCCTTGGTCGTGGAAGTGGCGGACGCGAGCCTCCATCGCGA
>CAYGZA010000367.1:0-5959 GCA_964354135.1 uncultured Planctomycetaceae bacterium | reverse complement strand
ACGATGGTGGCCACCAGTGCCAAGAGATACGCCTTCATTGCCGTCCCCTTTCGCGACCTACCGCGCAGCGTCGGGCCATCGGGCATCGACCTCGCGGGCCCTGCTGAAGTCGATTCGCCCTGCGTCCAGGTCCTCGTACCCAGCGTGCTTGAAGACCACGTGATGCTCGCCTGTGGGAACGTTCGGAATTGTACAGGGAGTGGCATAGGGTTTGCCGTCGGAATTCACAAGCAATTTGCCGTCCAGATAGATCGTGGCGTCGTAATAGGGCTCGGTCAGGAAGTTCACCTCCACCTCGGGTGGTGCCGTCGCTTTCGTGACGCTCGGTTGCTGCCTGGGCACCGTCCGCCAAAGAACTGCGCCGACGACGAACACTGCCAGCACAACGCCCGCAGCCCAAACCAAAATCCGCCGCCCGAATCGCCGCCGCGACGCCGATGCCTCCAATTCGGCAAGCGTTTCACCCGCGTCTTGAAACCGCTTCATCGGGTCCCGCTGGGCGGCGCGGAGGCTCACTCGGTTGAGCCTCTGCAACACGGGATTGGCGGCGATCTCCCGGGCCCGAGCCCCCAGACTGGGAAAACTCTCCGCCGGCAGACCGGTCAGCATCTGGTAGATCACCAGCCCGGCAGCGTACACGTCGGCCTTGGCGTCCATCCGGCCATCAGGCGGCATGTAGCGCCGAGTCCCAAGGCTGGAGACAAGAGGCCCATCCTCGGTCAACAGCCCGAAGTCCGCTACCTTCAACTGGCCGCCGACGAACAGGCAGTTGGCCGGCTTCACGTCGCGGTGGACCATTCCGGCCTCGTGCAGCACGGCCAGTCCGGCAAGAAGCTGCCGGGCGAGCGCGAGGCAGTCGTCGGCGGGCAAGGGTCCGCCCTCCAGTCGCCGCTCCATCGTGGCCGGCCGGTAGCTCGCATCCGCGGAAGCCGCCGCCCCGGATAGGTCATCCGCCAAGTCCATCACGTAGAACAAGTGCTCTGCCGTTCTGCCCACGTGAGAGATCGTCAGCAGGTTGGGGTGTTGATCCTCGATGTGCGCCTCAAGGTGCTTCAGCGACACGATCTCCCGCCGCGCCGGACTTCCCTCGCTGGCACTCCGCAAAGGAATCACCTTCACGGCGCGGAGCCGCCCGGTGGTCTGGTTGGACGCCAGCCACACCGTCCCAAAAGCGCCCTCGCCAATCAGGCGGATGAGGTCAAAATCCGGCACTTCGGGTGTCCCAGGCCGGTCGGATGGGTCTTGCGAAGGACTGTTCATTGGGGCAACTCCCCTCGACTGCGCATCGTCCTTTCGATCTGCACGCTCATGGCCGCGTGGGCCACGTCGTCCGGCAACGACGCCAGGGCCTCTTTGACGCGCTCGCCAAGCCGTCCGTCTTCGACGTAGGGCGCCCCCAAATCGCGGAGCCTCCGCAGCACGCGCCGCCGGGCCAGATAAACGGCGTTGCGGCTCAGTCCGGTTATCTTGGCCACCTCACGCCCGGGCAACTCGTGGAGGGTCACCAGTTCGAAGGCCTGGTACGTTTCCGGAGCTACCTCCTGCCGAACGACAGCCAAGAGAACCATCAGCATCGCCTGCTCGAACGCCGCCTCCAAGCCCGCCTCCGGCGACGCATCCGCTGCCTCCGGCTCGGTCCCCATCTCACTGTCGCCACCCTCGCCGCGGACTCGTTCGGACGGGCGGCGGCGTCGCGTCGCGACCACATTGCGCACCACGGCCGCCAGCCAATCCCGGAACCGTCCGCGGCTCGGGTCGTACTCAAACACCTCCTGCTGCTCGAAGATCGCGAGTATCACCTCCTGGACCACCTCGTCCGCGGTATGCTCGCTGCACCCGCGACTCCGCGCCAGGGCATAGACCGCCCGGCCATACCGCTGGAAGAATTCCTCCCACGCCAGCACGGCCGAGCCATCCCGAAGTCGCTCCAGCAGCGTAGCCTGAGTCGTGCTCATAAGTACCAAAGACTAAACACCTTGCGTCAAACGCGACGGACCCTGTCGGTGTCTTCGACTTCCCGTGCCCCCCATCAGTCTCGCACCGTCTGGGCGGTCCAAGTGCTTCACACCTCAGCATCGAGTCTACAACCCTCCGGACGGTTTTCCAAGAATGCGCGACAGATTGCGGCGCCTTCGCGCGAAGACTCGGTAGTGGTCCAGGACGCGCTTTCCACACTGGCCACGTGCCTTTAGACTGACGTGAGGAGGTTAACCCATGTCCCCCATCTTGCTGTCGTTAGTGTTCTTGGGTGCTGCTGCCGAGATTCAGACGCGCGAGGTGCCCACCACGCGGTTGTTCGTGCAGACAACCCCGCCGGGGGCCGCGATCAAGCTGGACGGGAAAGCCGAGGGCACCGCCCCAAAGGTGTTCCTCGTCCCGCCCGACGCCAACAAGATGGTCGTCGAGGTCGAACTCGACGGCCACGCATCGCAGCGCCGCGAGGTGACAATCCAGGGCGGTCGGGTGACGCGGATCGAGTTCCAGTTGGCGTCCCAGCAGGCCAAGGCCATACCTGCACCGACTCCACAAGAGAAAACGACGACGGCTAAGTCAGAAACCATGTCGAACACCGCGGACGCCGCGCGGGTCAAAACGACTTTCGGCCCGGTGACGAAGGGCCTGCAAGCGGCACTGGAACTCAACCCCGGCAGCGGTGGGTTCACGCTGGGAGAGCGGATCAAAGTGCGTTTCCACATCCGCAACGCGTCGGACAAGTCAATCTACCTCGCTGGCGGAAGCTGGCGGCAGGACTCCACGATCACGATTGAGGATGAACGAGGTCGGCAAATCCCCGTGCGGCACGTCATGTATACCGGGGAAACGCTGATCCAGCGGAACTTATTGGAGCCGGGCGACAGCGCACTTTTCCATAGCGCCAGCTTGGCTTTTGTCGCCGAAGATGCCGACGAGAAGAGAGTCTGGCATCCCGTCGGCAACTACGTCAAGGTCAAGCCCGGGCGCTACACTGTCCGCTACCGGTTGCACTTCCCGGACGTCGTCGAGGGCCGCCCGGGGGGGCCGCCCCGTTACCCTGAGGATTGGCAAGGCGACCTTGAAACCGCGCCGGTGACCGTTGACGTCGCACCGGCCAAGGCCGCGCCCGCGAAAGCGACGTCCGGGCCGGCGATCGAGCGCGTGCGCCGCTTCGATCCCGGCGTGCGCGTGGGCACCATCGCCTGCCCTCCGGACGGGAAGTTGATCGCCGTGGGCAACGATCAACCGGGGCGCAGCAGGGTGGCCGACACCTGGCGGCCGACCGTCAAAATCCTCGATGCCGACACGGGGAAGGTCGTTGTCTCGCTGAAGCTCACGACCAGCGATGAAGACGCCGTCCTCGCCGCGACCGAACGTCTCTCCCAGTCCGAAGTATTGGCTCTCTCGCTTTCGCCTGATGGAAACGTGGTGGCTGTGGGGACCGGCATCGGCCAGGTGAAGTTGTTCAACACACGGACGGGCCAGCTTGTACGGTCGCTGGACGATGAACAAGCGAAGCTCGCGGACAAGGAGGCCCCGGAGAACAGGAAGTCCCTAAGGCGCGCGATGGGGCGCGTCGGCTCGCTCGCATTCTCCCCCGACGGCACTCTTCTAGCCACGTGCGGCGCGTCGTTTGAAGACGTCGCTCGCGAGTCGGGCGACCTACCGCAGGAGCCATTTACCGCCACAGGTCCCGGCCGGCTGAAAGTGTGGGAAGTAAGAACCGGGACGCTCAAACATGGTCTGGTTGGGCATAGCCATGCAAACGCCGTCGCCTTTTCTCCGGACGGGAACCTGTTGGCGAGCGCCGGACTGTGGCTGAACGACCGGGAATCTGGGACGAATATTTGGAATCCCCATACCGGAACGAAGATTCGCACCATTACGACAAACGCTAACGCCGGCGCACGCTCTATCGCATTTTCGCCGGACAGCAACTCGGTGGCGATCGGTTCGCTGAGTCTTGACAAGGACAAAGACAAGGATGCTGCCACAGGTACTGTGACTCTCGCTCACACAGCGTCGGGCATCGTGGAATGGCAGCAAACGATCCCCGATTGGCCGAAACCGGCGGCATTCTCGCCCGATGGAAGAAGTGTCGCGGTGCTTTGCGGTGGCCAATCGATCCGGTTCTTAGACACAGAAACAGGGACGATGAAGCACGAAATCCGACCGGCCGACTTCTCCCAAGGCGGACGATGGAACGATTTCGCGTTTGCGCCACAAGGCCACATGCTGGCGATCGGCGGAGTGGGCAAGGAGGGAAAAGGGAGCGTCGAACTCTGGAATATGCGTTGATGATCTAGGCTGAAGCTAAGAAGCCAAGCTCATGTCCGCCATCCTGCTGTCGTTGACGTTGTTGGGGGCTGCTGCCGAGGTTCAGACCCGCGAGACGCCTACCACTCGGTTGTTCGTGCAGACAACCCCGCCGGGGGGAACAATCAAGCTCGATGGGAAAGCCGGGGGTACTGCCCCAAAGGTCTTCCTCGTCCCGCCCGACGCGACCAAGATGATCGTCGAGGTGGAACTCGATGGCCACGCATCGCAACGCCGCGAAGTAGTGATCCAGGGCGGTCGCGTGACGCGGGTCGAGTTCCTTTTGGGGCCCGCGCCACCGGCTAAGTCCGTCGGCGCACGCAAGTCATTGGAGCCTGCCGAACTCGATGCGCAGCGGCCCCGTGCAAAACCCCTTTATCTTCGTCACACCGACGCAGACAACCCAGAGCCCGGCGCGCCGATTGAAGAGGAGAAGCTGCAGCGTCTCGCGTGGGGACCCGCTGCACCCAACGGCCTGCGCGCCGCCTGCTATTTCGAGCCGACCAAGGAAGCCTACGCAGATGGCGAGGAAGTGGTACGTCGCTTGGTGGTTCATAACAGTGGCAAGGAACCGGTCCTGTTCACATATGGGAGTGCTTCTGAGAACAAGTCCGAGGATTGGGCTGTCATCGAGGAGCCGATTCCCGTTCCTGTCGAGAAGCAGTTCGGTTACGGCGGCGGATGGTCTGTGACGTACCGACTCGCTCCTGGTCACGCCACCGAAATCGACTGGTCTCCCCGCGTCCGCCTAGGCGCTTCAACGAAGGCGCGTTCGGGCGCATACGCGGCCATCCAGGCCAAACCGGGCACGACTTGTCTGGCTCGCTGGTCGCTACGTGTGCTGGAAACGATGCGATCGGAGAACGGCAAGCGAGTGGCGGTAGCGGGTGTTTGGCATGGCACATTGACAACGGGCGAGGTGAGGTTCCGCATCGTCGAGAAGGATGCCGGTACCCAGCAGGCCAAGGCGCCACCCGGCCCGACCGGAACGGGAGAGGACGCCGCGGCGGAAAAGCCTGCGTTGCCTGCGAATCGGGACTGGCCGGAAGTCGAGCGAATCCTGTACACCGACACGTCAGGCAAGGAATGTGGAATCGATCTCGACACGGGGAAGTTGTACACCCTGCCAAAGGAGTACAACAGGGTCGTGTACCCTCGTGACGAGATCCTCCGCTGGGCAAAGGACCAGCGAATCGACCTCCTCTACCCCGCAAAGCCTGGCATCGGCCACTTGACGTGCATCGGGCTTGGTCAAATGGCGCTGGACAACACTACCTGGGAGAAAGTCACGCGGAAGGATATGCACGATTTCTTCACACGTCTTGGCACAGGCAAAATGGAGGCTCCGGACACGATGTCCCCACTCTGGGCCAATTACGCGACCGGCCATGCCCCGTCATCCGTGTACGCCTTCATTACCAACGAAGGAACCAGGGGCATCGTACAGATGGTCGGCACGGTCGGGCCTTATGAGAACGGCGTACCGTCGGGCGTCAAGATCCGCTATAGGATCATCGAGAAGGCGTCGCGCGAGGGAACAAGACCGGTTGACCATGTCGGGCAATCCGGCGCCGGCGGCACGGGTTGCGTCAATCCGCCAAACAATATGGACGGGCCCGACGCGGCGCGCCGCACCGCAGATCGCCTTGAGGCGATTGCGGAAATCCAC
>CAYGZA010000366.1:0-5992 GCA_964354135.1 uncultured Planctomycetaceae bacterium | reverse complement strand
AGAAGGCCAACGTGCAGGCCGTCGTCCACTGGGGGGACGATCACGACGGGGCTCGCTTCCTGAACCAGATGCGGGCCAAAGGGATGACCCAACTGTTCTTCGCCTCCGACCGCTGCTGCTCCGACGAGTTCGTCAAGATCGCCGGCAAGAACGCCGAGGGGGTGATCTGCGGTTATCCCTGGGACCCGACCCGAAAGGACCCCAAGCTCGATGCCTTCCGCGAGGCCTACCGCAAACGGTTCAAGGGTGACGAGCCGGAGACCTACGCGGCCCACGCCTATGACGGCATGAACATGGTCCTTTGGGCGATCCAGGTGGCCGGGCTGAACCGGGCGAAAATCCGCGACGTGTTGGCCTTCCGCACCAAGCCCTGGGACGGCGTCACCGGCGAGATCCCCATGAGCGCGTGCGCGGACGACACCGGGGACGTGTTCCTGGCCAAGTACCAGGGGGGCAAGTGGAACTACCTCTCCCGCGAAGACCTCCACATACCGGCTGGCCCCGTTGCTCCGCAGGACCGGCAGGTCCGCGCGAAATAGCATGACAACGAGGCTCTTGACCGCGCTCTGGATGGTCGGGCATTTCTGGCTCGCGGCATGGGCGGATCCGCCGCCAGCGAAGCTGCCCGACGCGAAGAACGTCCACTTCGACCGGCGCACGCGACCGCTGGACTACGCCGGCCCGGGACGCGAGCTGCCGGACCCCGAGGACGTTCAGGAAGTGCGGATCGGGTACTTCGGCCCGAGCGACCCGGCCCATCCCCAGGGCGGCGACCTCTGGTGCGCCGCCACGCTGGCCGTCGAGGAGGTCAATCGGCAGGGCGGCTATCGGGGGAAGCCGTTCCGCCTCGTCTCCGGTTGGTCCGACAGTCCCTGGACCGCCGGCGCAGCCCACGTGACCCGGATGGTCTACAAGGACAATGTCTGGGCGATCCTTGGAGGGATCGACGGCCCGACGACGCACCTGGCCGAGCAGGTCGTGGCCAAGGCCCGGCTTCCGTTGGTCTCGGCGGCAAGCACGGACAGGACGGCGAACTCGGCGGTCGTGCCGTGGATCTTCTCGCTATTGCCCGGCGACCAGTTGCAGGCCCCTGCCCTTGCCGCGGAGCTGGCCGCCCGCGCGGGCGGAAAGCCGTTCGTGGTGGTCCTGTCGGAAGATCACGACTCCCGGTGCTTCATGGCGGAGCTCAACCGTGCGCTGACCAGACGGCAGCTCGCGCCGCAGTTCCAGTACGGGTACAAGGCATCGACCGGCGACCTCTCCGAGCTGACGGCCCGCGTTCCACAGTCGAGGCCCGCGGCCGTGGTGCTCGTCGCGGACGCCGCGGCCAGCGCCAGGCTCGTGCGGGGACTCCGCGAAGCCGGTTTCGCGGGCGAAGTGTTTGGGGGGCCGGCCATGGGGCGCCGCCGCTTCGTTGAGGAAGCCGGCCGGGCGGCCGAGGGCGTCGTCTTCCCGCTATTGGTCGAGCCCGGCAAGCGGTGGCCCGCGTTCCAGGAAGAATTCAAGAGGCGATTCCAGCGGTCCCCCGACTACGCCGCCGCCTGCACCTACGACGCGGTCCACCTGCTCGCTGCCGCCGTGCGCAGGGCAGGCTTGAACCGCGCCCGGATCGGCGACGCCCTCCGCGACCTGTCGCCGTGGGAAGGCGTTGCAGGGAGCCTCCGCTGGGACGCCCTGGGAGGCAATACGCGGCCGGTCCGGCTGGCAACGATCAAGGACGGCCGGGCGGTGCCTTGGACGCCGCGGTCGAAAGAAGCTCCCGCGGACCGCTCTTCCCCGTCCCCTCGGTGAGCGTCAGGAGCCGGTCGACGCCGACGTTCTCGAAGACGTCCACGCCGCCGCCGATCCAGCGGACCTCGACGCGGTCCACGCGGTCCCGCTTCCCCAGGCCGAAGTGCAGCCGCGAGCCGAAGTGGCTCTGGTAGCCGCTGCCGCTGTGGACCTCGTCGATTTGCACCAGGTCGCCGGTAGTGACCTTGACGCGGGCACCGACGCCGTCGCGGTTGGTCTTCACGCCGCGGAGCTGGAGTTGAAGCCAGTGGTTCCCCGTGGCCGACTCATTCCGCAGGATCACCGGCGGCCGCCGCGAGCTGAGGATCACCACGTCGATGCGGCCGTCGTTGTCCAGGTCGTCGAACGCGATGCCCCGGGCGACCGCTTTCACTTTCATCCCGTCGCCGCTGGAGTCCGAAACGTTGACGAACTTCCCGTCGCCGGCGTTGCGCAGGAGAACGGGCCTCGCGAGGTAGGACGTGGAATCGTCGATCAGCTCGACGTTGTCGTCGATGTGACCGCAGCCGAAAAAGATGTCCTTGTATCCGTCGTTGTCGAAATCGACCAGGCCGCAGCCCCACTTGACGTTGTTCAGGGTGCCCCGCCCCACGCCGGCCCGCAGCGTGACGTCCTCGAACATGCCGCGGCCCAGGTTCCGGAAGAGGATGGGAAACTGTCCCTGGAAGTCGGTCATGAAGAGGTCGAGCCGGCCGTCGTTGTCGTAGTCGCCGCAGTCGGCGCCCATGCTGGCTACGGAGTCGCCGAACGAGTTGTAGGCGACTCCGGCAAAGAGGGCCGCCTCGGTGAGCTTTCCGGCGCCGTCGTTGTGAAAGAGGAAGTTGCGGTGCGAGTCGTTGCAGACGAAGATGTCCGTGCGGCCGTCGCCGTCGTAGTCGAAGCAGACGGTTCCCATTCCGGACCCGGCGTGGGCGCCGATTCCCGACTCCGCGGAAACGTCGCCGAACGTGCCGTCGCCGTTGTTGCGGAAGAGGTTGGCGGGCTGCTGGGGATAATCGCGGGGGCCCGAATACCTGGGGCGACCGGCCTCCAGCCGCACGCGGTGGTTTTCGTAGGTGAAGACGACGTAATTGGCGACGTAGAGGTCCAGGTCGCCGTCGCCGTCGATGTCGAGGAAGTTCGCTCCCGCGCCGACCTTGTGCCCCCGGCCGACGCCGGCCCTCGTGGTCACGTCGCTGAAGGTCCCGTCGCCGTTGTTGCGGTAGAGCACGTTGGGGCCGTAATTGGAGAGATAGATGTCGGGATGCCCGTCGCCGTCGTAGTCGCCGATGCAGATGCCCAGCCCGTAGCCGGCCTCCCCCACGCCCGCTCTGTCCGACGCGTCGGCGAACTTCCAGCCCCCGAGGTTGCGGTAGAGGGCGTCCTTGGGCGGCGTGCCGGCCTTCGCCCCCGGCAGTGGAGCGCCGTTGAGGAAATAGACGTCGATCTTCCCGTCGCCGTCGTAGTCGAAGGTCGCCAGTCCCCCGGCCACGGTCTCCACGATGTATCGCCGGCCGCTGGAGCCGTCGGTGTGCTGGAAGGTGATTCCGATCTGCTTCGTCACGTCGCGGAGGACAATAGGGCCTTCGCCCCTTGCCGCGGAGAGAAGGCAGACCAGCGCTCCCATCGCAGTCCGGCACCGGATCATGGGACTACCCCATTGCGTTTTCCACCTTTGGGCGCGTTGCCCGACCCTCTCGGACGGCCGTACTGCAAACGGAACCTGTCCAGAGTTGCCCGCAGCTCGGAGTTCTTCGGCTCCGCGGCGAGGGCTTTGAGGAGGTGCTCCTCGGACTTCTCCAGCTTGCCGTGCGTCGCGTAGACCCTCGCGGCCTCGAAGCAGAAGACGGCCACTGCCGTGCGGACGCTTTCCACGTCCGAATCGCGGAGGCGGGCACGCACGTTGTCCACCTCCTGCGTCTTCATGCGGAAGAACTTCTCCGCCATTTCCCTGCTCTTCTCCACCTCCCCCAGCCGCGCCAGCGCCTGCGACAGGCCGTAGCAGGCACTGCCAAGACCGGGAGCGGCGGCCATGGCGGCCTCGAAACTCGCCTTGGCCTTTCCGTATTCCTCCAGTTGCAGGTAGCTCTGCCCGAGCAGGACGAGATCCGATGGCGAGCGGGAGACCGCGGACGCGGTCTTTTCCAGCGCGGCTGCCGCCTCCGCCGCTTTGCCGACGCTCAGAAACGCATGGGCCATAAGCCCGGGCACGTCGCGCATGGCGGGATTGCAGGCCAGGGCCTTCCGGAAGTGCGCGATGGCGGCGTCGTAGTCGCCGCGCGCGCGGGCGGCCAATCCCAGGCACCGGTAGGCATCGGCGAAGCCGGGATCGATCGCCAGGCACTTTTCCCAGTGCTCGGTCGCTTTGGCGGTGTTGTTGAACCGGAAGTAGATGCGCCCGATCAGGGCGAGCGCTTCGGCGCTCTTAGGCAAGGATTCGCCGAGGTCCCGGGCAACCTGCTCCGCCTCGGCGGTCAACTGCTCGACGGTTGCCGGCGGACGCGACCTGGCGTCGACGGAAGGGCTCACGGACAACTCAGCCGGCTCTTTGCGCGGCGCCTGCCGCTCGGCGGGCGTCGCCTGTGCCTGGCCGCTGTCCCGGTCCGAGGGGGCCTCGTTGGGACGGTGCATTTGCGACAGGAAACGCGCGGTCACGAAGACCGCGATTCCCAGGCACAGCAAGCCCACGGCAGGAAGAAGCCGCGAAGGTCGTGCGAGGGTGCCAGAAGACCCGTCTTGCGACAGATTCTCGCGGTCCCAGCGGCGGTCTGAACCCCCCCGGTCTTCCACCGCGGAGTCCCCCCACCCTCAGCGCTTGCCAAAGCCCGCTTTGAGGTGTCATTGAGATCCTCACGATTGTAGGTAGCCTGCCGAACACCGTCAATGCGCGAGCAAGAATGTCCGGCGAGACCTGCCCTGCCGGGTGGTCTGGTGGCGCCGGCGCGTGGCCACGGGCCACGTGGCAACTCCCCATAGATCTGCTGGACAACATCGGGAGGGCGAGGCTTCCGCCGAGCCCGTTTGGACCTGCGATTGCCGCCAGTGCGGCTCGGCAGGAGTTGGACTGCCGGCCAGAGCTTCACACTCGATCCGGGCGACACGGTCCGGTTCACGTACGAAGAAGCGCCTACCTGGGTCTGGAAAGGCTTGCGATAGAGCGAGCGAGGAGTCTCGACGGGGCCTCAGTTTCCTGCGGGGAAACCGGGCGGCGCCGGTCGGGAAGTCCCTTCGGTGAGCGTCACGAGCCGGTTCGTGCCGACGTCTTCGAAGACGTCGACTCCGCCGCCGATCCAGCGGACCTCGACGCGGTCCACGCGGGCACGTTTCCCCAGGCCGAAGTGCAGCCGGGACCCGAAGTGGCTCTGGTAGCCCCGGCCGCTGTGGACCTCGTCGATTTGCACCAAGTCGCCGGCAGTGACCTTGACGCGGGCGCCGACGCCGTCGCGATTGGTCTTCACGCCGCGGAGCCGGATCTGGAGCCAGTGGTTCCCGGTGGCCGACTCGTTCCGCAGGATCACCGGCGGCCGCCGCGAGCTGAGGATCACCACGTCGACGCGGCCGTCGTTGTCCAGGTCGTCGAAGGCGACGCCCCGGGCGACGACGCTGACCTTCAGCCCGTCGCCGGCCAGGTCCGAGACGTCCGCGAACTTGCCGTCGCCGGCGTTCCTCAAGAGCACGCAGCGGGCCTCGTAGGAGGTGTTCTTGTCGAAGAGTTCCACGTTGTCCAGCAGGTGGCCCATGCCGACGAAGAGGTCCTTGTGTCCGTCGTTGTCGAAATCGACGAAGCCGCATCCCCACTTGACGTTGTTCAGCGTCGCCTCGCCGGCCCCGGCGGCAGCCGTGGCGTCTTCCAGAATGCCGTTTCCCAGGTTTCGGAAGAGCACGGGCAACTCCCCGTAGTACGAGGTCTGGAAGAAGTCGAGCCGGCCGTCGTTGTCATAGTCAGCGCAGTCGACGCCCATGCTGCCCAGCTCAACGCCGTTGCCGTTGTACTTGAAGCCGTTCAGCAAGCCGATTTCTTCAAAGCGGCCGCTGCCGTCGTTTTGGAAACAGAAGTTCCCAAAGGCGTCGTTGAGCACGAAGACGTCCGAATCGCCGTCGTCGTCGTAATCGGCGCACATCACTCCCATCCCGGTGCCGGGATGCTTGCCGATGCCCGATTCGATGCTGACGTCGGTGAAGGTGCCGTCCCCGTTGTTGCGGTAGAGGGTATGCCGCATGG
>CAYGZA010000365.1:0-6020 GCA_964354135.1 uncultured Planctomycetaceae bacterium | reverse complement strand
GGCGCTGAAGAACAAGCTGGAGGAGATTCGAGCCGTCTTGCCGCCGGGCGTGACGATCCAAACCGTATACGACCGCACGGAGTTGATCGACCATGTAATCGACACGGTGCAAGAGAACCTGTTTGAAGGCGGCCTGTTGGTCATCGCGGTCCTCTTCATGTTCCTCGGCAACCTCCGTGCGGGGCTGATCGTCGCCCTGGCGATCCCACTGTCGATGCTGTTCGCCTTTTCGGGAATGCTGCGGTTTGCAGTCGCGGCCAGTTTGCTGAGCCTGGGTGCCATCGACTTCGGCATGATCGTCGATAGCTCGGTGGTGATGGTCGAGAACTGCGTCCGGCATCTGGCAGGAAAGGGATTAGGGATTAGGGATTGGGGATTAGAGGGGGAGAAGTGGTCTTCTTCTCTAATCCCTAATCCCCAATCCCCAATCCCTTCTTCAGAGCGAAGCCGGCTGGATGTGATCCGCGACGCGGCCATCGAGGTCCGCAAGCCGACGATGTTCGGCGAGCTAATCATCATGATCGTGTACCTGCCGATCCTTACGCTGGAGGGCATCGAAGGCAAACTCTTTCGTCCGATGGCGTTGACCGTTTTGTTCGCGCTGGCCGGGTCGATGGTCCTCTCGCTCACCCTGATGCCGGTGCTGGCCAGCCTGACGCTCCCCAAGCGGATCGAAGAGCGGGTGCCTCTCCTGATGCGCATCGCCCACCACATCCACAACCCGCTCTTGCGGGTCTGCATGGAGCATAAGTCTGTCGTGATCGGCATTACGCTGTGCGTACTCGTGGTCGCGTTTGGGATGATCGCCCCCAATCTGGGCTCCGAGTTCGTGCCAAGACTGTCGGAAGGGTCGATCGTCATCAACGTTATCCGGCTGGCCGGAATCGACCTGGAGGAGTCGATTCGCTACAACACCCAGATGGAAAAGGCCCTCTTGGCGGCGTTCCCGGATGAGATACTTTACGCTTGGAGTCGCATCGGCATGGCCGAAGTGGCTACCGACCCGATGGGAGTGGAACTGTCCGACATCTTCATAACCCTCAAACCGCGAGAGCAGTGGAGACGGGCACGCACCCAGGACGAGTTGACCGAACTGATCCAGAAGGAACTCCGCGACCTGCTGGGACAACGGCTTGCCATGACGCAGCCCATCGAGATGCGGATGAACGAGATGATCTCCGGCGTCCGCTCGGACGTGGCCGCCATCTTGTTCGGCGACGACTTCGACGTGCTGGTGAAGGAGGCCGCCAAGATCGAGCGGGTTCTCCAGTCGATCCCGGGCGCTGCGGACGTAAGCACCGAACAGGTCACGGGGCAGCCCGTCCTGCAAGTTCGCGTGAACCAGGACGAGATCGCCCGCTACGGCATCCCGGCCAAGGCGGTGCTCGACTTGATCGAGTCGCTGGGCAGCAAACAGGTGGGCGAGGTTTACGAAGGGCAGTTGCGTTTCCCGCTGATCGTTCGACTCCCCGAAACCGTGCGTGCCGGCCCTGAAGCCATCGGGGCCATCCTGGTGACGACGCCCTCCGGCCAGCGCATCCCCTTATCACGCCTGGCGACCATCCAGACCGTGGAGGGACCGTCCACGATCAAGCGCGAGTGGTATCAGCGGCGGATTACCGTCTCGGCCAACGTCCGCGGACGGGACATGGTGAGCTTCGTTGAGGACGCCAAGCGCCAGATCGCCGAGAAGGTCGAACTGCCGCCGGGCCGCTACAATGTCAAGTTCGGGGGTCAGTTCGAGCACTACGTAAGCGCCCGCCGACGCCTGATGATCGTGGTTCCTCTTGCCGTCACCCTCATCTTCGCACTCCTTTTCCTCACGTACCGCAACGTGATCGACGCCCTGCGGGTCTTTACTGGCGTGCCGCTCGGCTGGGTCGGCGGCATCCTCGCGCTATGGCTCCGGGACATGCCCTTCTCCATCTCTGCGGCCATCGGCTTCATCGCCATGTCGGGGATTGCGGTGCTCGACGACATGATCCTCGTCTCCTACATCCGTCAGCTTCGGCGCAAGGGTCTCCCGCGGGACGAGGCGGTGCGGGTCGCAGCCGTCACCCGCCTCCGCCCCGTGCTCATGACGACGCTCGTCGCCAGCCTGGGTTTCGTGCCCATGGCGCTAAGCACGGGCATGGGAGCGGAGGTGCAGCGACCGCTGGCGACCGTAGTGATCGGCGGGGTCATCAGCGCAATGGTTATGTCCTTGCTCGTCATCCGCGTCCTCTATGTGCTGTTCGATTCCGCGGCGAGTGGGACCGTTTGGTTGGCTCATCGGTTGTTCGGAATACGTGCCGAGCAGTTGGCTTGGCTGATCGGCGAATACCGGGAAGAAAAGGACACTCAACAAGCCGACACGGACTCGCGGCGCGTGCCCGAGCCGGTCTCGGCGTAACTTGACGCAGGCAACTTGCCTGAAGGAGGATTCGATGGAGTTGATGTCTTGGATGCGAGTGGCGTTGTTCTCGTCGCTTGCGATGGGCGCGCTGGCGATCAGCGGTTGCGGAAGGGCCGACACGAAGGGGCCACAGCCCGCCAAGCAGGCTGCGCCCGCGGCGGAACCCGCTTCCGCAGTGGCGGTCAACTGGTGCGTTGAGCATGGCGTGCCAGAGGACATCTGCGCACGGTGCAACGCGAAGCTCCCGGCGGAGTACCAGCAGAAGGGCGACTGGTGCAAGGAACACAACCGGCCGGAATCGCAGTGCTTCCTCTGCAATCCGAAGCTCGAAAGCAAGTTTGCCGCAGAATACGAGGCAAAGTACGGCAAGAAACCGCCGAAGCCGGAAGGGACGTAACTCCACCTCGAATCCGTAGAACCGACCGGCCTTGTCGAGATGTCGCGGACCGAGGAGCCCGGCCTCTTCCTGCTTCGGAGGAGGCCGGGCTGGCCTGGGGCGGCCTGGGGGTCGGCGTCGAAGGGATCCCGTTGGCCTTCCGCCCCTCGCTTCACTTGGGCCTGACCGGGTTGTGGATCTCGCTGGCGGTCGGGGTGCTGGCGGGCGTGGTTCCGGCGTGGCAAGCCGCCCGAACCAAGGTCGTCGACGCGCTGCGGCACGGCGTTTAGCCGGCGTGGCGAGAAGCTCCCCTCAGACGACCTCGAAGTTCTTCAGCCACCGGTAGTGGTAGGGAAGGTTCGCCCAGGCGCGGTCCATGGCCCGGTCCAACTCCGCCTTCTCCTCCTGGTCCAGCTCGCGGCGCTCCTTGACCGCCAGGGCGATGTTGTCGACCTGCTGGGCATTGATCATTCCCGGGATCGGGGCGGTGATCGCGGCGTTGCAGAGGATGTAGCGGATGGCCAGCCGGGCCAGCCGGTTGTCTTCCTCCTCGTGCGGACTGCCCGGGGAGCTGTCGCCCTTGAACAGGGCCGTGCCGGAAAACGGCTTGATCCCGAAGAACCCGCAGTCGCACTTCTTCAGGGCGGCGAAGAAGCCGGTGGAGTCTTCGGGCTGGGCCTTCGTTTTGGCCGTGTAGGGCGTGACGACCGCGTCGATCTGGTCCGGGAACCGCTCCATCATGTATTTGAGCCACGGCAGGTCGTGCGACGAGACGCCGGTTGCCCGGGCCTTGCCCGACTTCTTGACGGCGTCCAGGGCCTCGGCGATTTCGGCCGACTCGGCCTCGGTGTGCGGATAGACCCAGCGGCCGTCGGCGGCGCGTTGGCCGTCCACGCCGCAGGTGATCCGGTACAAGTCCACGTACTCCTCCTTGCACAACTGGAGGGAATCCTCGAAGACCTTGACCAGGGCCTTGGCCTTGCGCTGGCCCGGGTCGCGGGCCTCGCGCTCGTACCAGGACCAGCCGAGGTGCATCTTGTCGCGGCGGCCGCGGAGGGCCTTACTGTAGGCCTGGATTTCGAGGCAGGTGCAGGCGTCGATGTAGTTGATGCCCCGCTCCATGCAGCGGGTGACGACGTCGTAGCGGTTCTTCTCGAACCCGGGGTTGTTGACGTTGATCCCCAGCCAGCTATCGCCCTGGAACAGCCCGGGGACCATGAGGTTGACCCGCTTCCAGTGCCCGCCCAGGCAGACGGCCGAGACCATCCAGCCGGTCTTGCCGCAGCGGCGGTATTCCATGTCGGGGCTGTAGTTGAGGATCTTGCCGGTATCGGCGGCCGCGGCGTTGCCGACGGGCACGATGCCGGTCCCCGAGACCCCGGCGGCCAGCGCCGCCGCTCCGATCGCCCCCTGGCGGACAAACTCCCGACGCGTGACGTGATGGTCTGCCATCTCGGTTTCCCCTCCTTTTCCTATTCTTGGTGCCCTTGGTGTCTTCGCGGCTTTCCCAGCGTTCATCTTCCACCGTCGTGGAGCCGCAATCAAGCCCAGTTCCGACGGGAAGCCAGGAATTCCTCAACCGTCCCGCGGTCGGGGATGCGCTGTTGTCCGCCGCGGTGCGTGGCTTTGCGCAGACGACAGAATGTGAGAAAGCCCCCCGAGGCTGTCTTGCACCGTCGAGGGCGACTGTGCTGCCAACGGCGGAGCACAGCCGAGGGCGAACGGATCGCTCCTACGGTTGGGAATCGGGGCCCTCAGCGCTTCTTGCACCCGGCTCTCTGGCAGGAACGAGAGCAGCAAAGTCGCGAGGGCCGGCAAGCCCTCTTTCCTCTAAATGGCGCCGAACTGATATCAGATCCTCGTCACGCACCGGCTCGCTGAGGTCGCGGTAATCGGGAAGCACGATCAGCGTGTCGGAGTCTGCGTGTCGAAATGCTCGATGCGAGCCCTCGACCGACTCCTCGACGAACCCCAAAGCGACGAGCAACCGGCGAAGCTCTCCATGAGTCACACGCTTCGGTTTGGCCATGTCCGCGAACTACCTTCGTCGAGCCGGCCCACGGCATCACGGGGCAATCACGCGCTCTCCACGAGGCGGCCGTGCGAAAGAAAACCTTCGAAAGCGTCCTCTTCGAGAAGTCCCTTCTCCACAAGATGCCGGCGCACGGACACCAGGTCGGCCTTGCGCGCCGGCAGCGTCGCCTTGCGCCGGGCCAGCAGGATCAATGTGTTCGTCTCGCCATGCCGGTAGACCGTCCAAGGCCGCTCGGCCGGCTCATCGACGAACTGCAAATCCAAGAGCAACTGGTGCAGTTGCCCGTAAGTAATCTGCTTATCCATCGTGCCGTATGACTCCTTTCATGCGTGCCTGGTCCACAACCCTGCCACGGAACTTGCGAAACTCTTGGATCGCCGCGCCGTCCACCCGATTCGCCATCGGGATGTGGAACGTGGTACTCTCCCTGCCCTGCTCGACGTCCTCCATGAGCCGCGACAAGTGCGCACTATTCTCCAATTCCCTCTGAACGTAAACCCAATACGCTTCCTCATTGGCAGCATCGTACACAACCAAGATGACCGGCATGAGTTCATACTTCCAATTCTGCACGTCGGCAGTGGAAACTCTCAAAGCAATCGTCACCCCATCGCCGAGAACGTTCAGCTTGTCGGTCGCCTTTACTTGGAACCGTACGTCCCCATTTTCGATCTCGCCGCTGTCGGCGTATGTGAACATCAGCAGATCGACGCCATAGTCATGCTCGACTCGCTCGACAGAGAAGTTGCAGCGCAGAATGTGCCTTTCCACGTGATTGACCCCGAGATCCGCGATCACGTGCTCGCGAGTCCGCAGCTTCTTTTGTCCGGTCTGCCTCTTCTTGCCCAACTTTGGGTCCCTGTGCAGGTGTCAAGTTCTGCGGAATCTACCACTTCGCGACGTTAGGGCCAAGCTCAGTTGCGTTCGTTGTCCCTTCCCCAAACCTCCCCTCGGCGTCCGCGCCACGGCACACCCCATAGACTGGCCGGTTCAGATGAGTCTCTGCATCCTCCTGAGCCCTAACGTATTGGCATTGTTATGCTTGCGCTCTTGCCGGTCGGCGCATGAACTGAATCCCGGCCGCAGGCTATGGGGCCACGCCTCCTCCGCCCAGCACCGCCGAGAGGGTCTGCGGCCCTGTTGTTCGGTGGAGAGGGATCAGCTTTCAGCTATCAGCGGCCAAGTGTCAGTAATTCAAGGTCGGCCCTATACTG
>CAYGZA010000364.1:0-6046 GCA_964354135.1 uncultured Planctomycetaceae bacterium | reverse complement strand
GTCTTTAGAGCCACAGGCTTGCCAAAGGCTCGCGAATTGTTGGCCACGGGCCCTCGTGGGACCGCGCCCGACGCAATGTTGACCACGGCCCTGTCAAGCCGAGTCTCTGCGCCGCACTCTGGGTGGAAAGGCCGCAGATTCCGCCGCGCAACACGTTGGCCAGCCAAGGGTTCATGGCCCAGGTCGCCCCAGATTCACAAGAGGCGAAATTGACGCCCAAATGGGGTTCTTGGCTTTCGCCGCAAGTCGTTGCCGGGTCAGCACTTCACGGCGGTTTCCCGGGAGATCGTTGACCATGCCTCCAGGGGCTGGTACGCCATGCCCCATAAGATAGCCACTTAAGTCCTTATGCGGCAAAGGATTACGATTGGGCCGTCTCTGGCCCAAAACGTGCCAAACGCCTCATATTGTCCACAATGCGATTTTGGCCACTTCCGAGGAGCCCGCGGGCCCGAGGGTGGTCAACAACGGTACCGGGCAGAGGAGAGAGGGCCACGTTGTACGATGGTCCCGGCGTGTCAACTCTCTCGATCCGCGATGACGAGCAATGGGGCGCTGGCGGCCTCCAACGCGCATGCCGAGACTTCCTCGTGGACCCGACAGTACTCCCGCATCTCTTCCTCGGTCATCACCATGAACGCGGTGGATAGGGCGTCGGCCACGGCCGCAGTGGGCGCCGCCGCCCAGGCGCGGAGCCAGCGCTGGGCCGGACGGCCGGTCCGCGGATCGACAATGTGGTCGCCCTTCACGGCCGTGCCCGAGCCGCTGAATGCCCGCCCGGCCAGCAGGAGCCGCCGCGGTCGGGCCTCGGGACCGAAGCGGACCGGCCAGCCTCGCTCGCCCGGCGGCGCCGCGAGGGCCAAGAGCGTGCTCGTGCTCGCCGAGAGCAAGGCCGACTCGATGTCCCACTCGCGCAAAAGCGCCGCCATGCGATCCAGCGCGAACCCCTTGCCGATGCCGCCGAGGTCGAGCCGCACCCCGTCGACAAGGACCCGGACGGTGTGCTCCTTCTCGTCCAGGGCAATCTGCACGCGGCCCGGCGCTTTGCCGGCCGACGAATAGGCCACGTCGAACGCCCCGCCCATCTCCCGCTGGACCGCAAGGGCAATCCGCAGGCACTCGAACGCATCGAGGCTCGCCACGGTCGACTCGCCGGCCGCGAGCCGGTTGATCCGGGCAATGTCGCTGTTCTCGACGAAGCGGCTCAGGCGGCTCTCGATCAGGTCGAGTTCTGCAAGTGCCTCCGCGGCCGCCTGCCGGGCATAGACCGGGTCGGCGGAGGCGATGCGCAGCTCGAACCGCGTCCCCATGGCCTCGTGGGCCACCGTGGGCCCGTGGTGCGCGTCCCGTTTCACGGTTCGGTCCCGTTTCACGGTTCGGTCCCGTTTCCGGATCGAGTAGTGTGATCCCGGTCTATTTTTCCGGCGCCCCGTCGGCGGCCGGGATCGGCTGCCAGGAAGTCCTTCCGGGAAGCACCTTCACGTCGGGAATCAGGACCTGCTGGTTGGAGCCGTCGGCATCCATGACCCAGATTTCCGGCTTGCCGCGCCGCTGGGTGTCGAAGAGGATCTTGGTGCCGTCCGGCGACCATGCGGGATTGTCGCTCGATGCGGGGGCCGGGGCCGTCGTGAGTTGCCTGCGATTGCTCCCGTCCGCGTCCATCGTCCACACCTGGCCGTACTGGTGCTCGATGCCGGACCAATAGACGATCTTCTCGCTGGAGAGCCACGCCGGGGCGTTCGCACTGCTGCCGCGCGGCGTGTAATCGTTCGTCGCCGGAAAGGTCAGTTGCCTCCTTCCGGCGCCGTCGCGGTCCATGACCCAGACTTGGCCGAACCCGCGCTCGTCGCCCGACCAAAACGCGATCCGGTCGCCCCGCGGAGACCAGGTGGGGACGTTGTTCGCCCCCTCGCTGGTCAGTTGCTTCTCGCCGGCGCCGTCGGCGCCGATCACCCAGATTTGAGGGCCGCCGCCGGAGGGCCGGACGAAGGCCAACCGCTTGCCGTCCGGCGACCAGGCGGGGATGAGCCCCTCGGTGAGCCGCCGTTGGCGACGGTCGTCTCCGTCCACGAGCCAGATTGCCGGGCCTCCGTGGCGCACGGAGACGAAGGCAAGCTGCTTGCCGTCGGGCGACCAGGCGGGAAAGAAATTGCCGGCCGGTCCCCGAGTAAGCTGCCTGCGGTTCCGGCCGCTCGGTTCGATCGTGTAGAGCTGAGCCTGCTGCATCGCGTGCGGTCCCGGCGGGCCGTCGGGAGCGTCGGCATAGGCGATCAGGCCGTTTCGGGGTTTTGGGCCGCCCGGCTTGGTCGACCTTGCCAGCAGCCGGCGGAACTCTTCGAGGTGCTTCTTATAGACGCCCCGGGGATCGACGCCGTGCTTCTTGCACAGGTACGCGGCCCGCCCCACCGCCTCCCCCATCGTGCCGCCGGTGCCCATGACGCGGACCGTGCCCAGGGCCTCGTGGGTAACGCTGACGTCGCGTCCGGCCATGAACAGGTTGGCGACGTTGCGGCTGTAGAGGCAGCGATACGGCACCCAGTACGGGGCGTCGAAGGGCGTGAACTTGGCCACCGCAAGGAATTCGTTGCCCGGCGACGCCGCGGCGTACTTCGGGTCGGGGTAGTGCAAGTCGATCTTCCACGTTGCCGGGAAGCAGCCGTCGGGGAACCGCCGGCCCGAGAGAACGTCCTCTTGCGTGAGCACCACGTCGCCGAAGAGCCGGCGCGACTCGCGCTTGCCCGAGATGAACGCCGCCCACTCCAGCTTGTGGTCCGGATACAGCTTCTTGACGTTCTTGAGGCAGTCCCAGGCGCCGAACATGGCGCGGAAGTTGTGGTCGCGAATCGCTTCGGCGTTGCGGATCGTATCCTCGTTGAATCCGCTCTCCCAGAACCAGTGGCCCAGGGCCTTCAGGTCCGTGGGCAACGGCTTGTCGGAGAGGTCGAGGGCCCACGGGCAGCGGGGAAACGCAGCGGGCTTGCCCGTATCGCGGGTATACCAGAGATTGCTGGAGCCGAGGTGCCCTTGGCTGGTCATCTCGTGGTCGGCCCTGGCGAGCGCTCCCAAGTTGGCGTCGCCGGTGGCGTCGACAAACCACCGGCCCGTGTAACGGGACGGCCGGCCGGTCAGGATGTCCTTGGCAACGACGGCCCGGATGCGATTCCCGTCCGTTTCCGCCTCATAGACGTGTTGGCCGAGGTAGAGGCCGACGTTCTTTTCCGCACGGACGACCTGCAGCTTCACGTCGTCGCCGTAGGTTTCCCCGGGCCCGGGACACACCTTGGGGTGCGTATTCATCTCCTCGACGATTTCCCCGATTGCGGGATAGGGTTGCTGCTGGACGCGGCCTTGGATCCACACGCGGACCTCGGAGCTGCTGTTTCCGCCCAACACCGGCCGATTCTGCACCAGCGCAACCTTCAGGCCGAGGCGTGAGGAAGAGACCGCGGCGCAGCAGCCGGCCACCCCGCCGCCGACCACGACCACGTCGTAGTCGCCCGCCGTGGGCGGCTGATCGGGAAGCCCGAGGGCCTTCCGGCGAAATGCGGCCAGCGCCTCGGCGTCGTCCGGCGGGACGAACGCGGGGTCGCTGCTGAGCACAATCGCGTCGCACCGCCCGGCGAAGCCGGTCAGGTCGTGCAGGGCGAGCGTGACCTTCTTGGCGCGGATCTCCACCTCTCCGCCGTCGTGCCAGAACCAGTCGCGGCCCCGGGTGCCGAAGGTCTCGGGGAGCGGCTTGCCGTCGACGAGCAGTTGAAACCGCCCCGGCGCGCCGGGCGCGTTCCACCGCGCAACCCAGTCCTTGGTGCGCACCAAGACTCGGTACCTCCCCGGCTCGGGAACGGCGACCTGCGTGGTCGCATCGGCAACCGGGACGCCCAGACCGTGGGCCAGGAGATACGACGAGCCGATCACGTCGATCGACTGCTGATCGACCACCCAGCCGCCGGGCTTGGCAAAACTCTCCGCTTCCACCAGGAGCGTGGCCGCGCCGGCACTTGCGGCGAAACCGAGCAGCAGCGTCGCTGCGAGAACGGGCCTTTTCATGGTTGGACCTCGTGAAGGGAGCTTGGTCCCGGGGGAAGGCATCTCGTCGCTTCACGCCCGATTCTACACGAGTCTTCTGGATTCCGGGAGGGTGGGGTCGGCCCGAGGAAAACTGAGGTTGTCTTGACGCGAGCCGGCATTGCAGTGGATTCAGTGCGGCGGCAACGGTATTCTCGCGGCGGTCATCAGAAATCGTACCAGATCCCGAGTCCCAGCCGGTCTTCGCTGCGGCGGAAGAACTCGAACTGGTCGCTCTTGCCGTTGAAGTACTGCATTCCGAACCGGAAGAGGTGGCCGGATTGGCCGCGCCACTGCCAGCCGGCCTGCACCACCAGGTTGCCGCCGAAATCCACTTCCTCCCGCAGGTGAGCGTTGACGGCGACGAACGGCGCCCCCCGCAGGCGGCCGACCGGCTCCGCCGGGCTATAGTCCACGCCGAACTGAAACGCCCACGGCTCCGTCCCGCCGTCGGTGTAGTAGGCCCATTCGGCTTCGGCGTAGAGGCGGACGTCGTCGGTCAAGTAGAACGAGTTGCCAAGGACAATCGCGTCCCGGCTGTAGTTGACCCGCGGATAACCGGGATTGTGGAGCAGGAACTCGTCGCCCAGGTGCGAGCTCAAGTGATACCAGGCGAGCTTGACCTGATAGTCCTTTGACCCGACGGTGAGCGGAATGCCGACGCGGTAGTCGGCCGAGATCAGATCCCGGTCGCCCTCGGGACTCAGCCGGGGAAAAACGGCGGCTTCGGTATCGAGCTGCCAGCCTTCCGGCCGTAGCGGATCTTGGGTCCCGTAGCGGAGAATCCCGGCTCGGGCGCCCACAGCCGCGTCCCAAAGCCAGCCTTGCTCCTTCTCGTGGACCCACATCCCGGCAAGCCGCGGCTCCTTCATCCCCGCCAGATACGAGCGATAGATCAATCCCTCAGGGAACAACTGAAACGCCTCGGTGTCCGCTGAATCGGGGGTCGGGACCTTCTGGATCCAAGCTCGAGGGTAGTCCGCGGGAGCAATGTTCGCCGAGGATTCACTCAGTCGGGATGGCACGGCGGTATCCTGGCGATCCGGCAACGGATCGGCGGGACCGACCACCTGCTCGGCAGGCATCCGAACCGGCAGGCCCAGATTGGGGCTCGCACCCCCGGCCAGAAGGGTTGCGGTTCCCTCGGCCCAAACGGACTGCCCCATGACCATCGCCATCACCGCCAGCAGTCCGAATGAGGGGTACGTCAGGCAGATGAACCGGTGCCATCGCCCTTGTTTCTTCTCCATTGTTGTTTTCCCCCCTCATCCAAGGCAGAAGTGCCTAGTAAACCGGAGGTAGTATTCCGGTGCGCACTTCCTGCCTTGAAGGATCTATCGGCATATCCGGCACAACTCTCCGACGCCGGTCAAGCCAAAGCGGCCGCGTGGGGCTTAACACCGCGGATTTCCCAACGTTCGGAAAAGGGGACATTCATCTTTTCCCTTGTGGGGGTCTGGTTCTCGGGTTAGAATGGCGGCATGGCAAGGACCGCAAGAGCGTCTGTCGGCGGGGTCTGCTACCATGTGCTCAACCGCGGCAATGGGCGCCAGTCGGTCTTCCACAAGGAACAGGACTTCGCGGCCTTTGCAGCGTTGCTGGAGGAGGCCTGTGGGCGTCTGCCGATGCGGTTGCTCGGCTGGTGCTTGATGCCGAATCATTTCCACTTGGTCCTGTGGCCGTTCGGTGATGGTGATCTGAGCCGCTGGATGCAGTGGTTACTGACGGCCCATGTGCGACGTTATCACCGCCACTACGCGTCCAGCGGGCACGTTTGGCAGGGACGTTTCAAGGCATTCCCGATTCAGGAGGACGAGCACCTCCTTGCGGTGCTGCGGTATGTGGAGCGGAACGCGTTGCGGGCGCGGTTGGTGCGGCGTGCCGAGCAGTGGCGATGGTGTTCGCTCAGCGCCTTGGCGGGCGAGCCCGGCGGTGTGCCGTTGCACCGCGGCCCGGCGCCTCGGGGCGACGACTGGATCGA
>CAYGZA010000363.1:0-6122 GCA_964354135.1 uncultured Planctomycetaceae bacterium | reverse complement strand
GAAGAAGTATCGCAAAGCCGCTAAAACGGTTACGTACAAAACTTAGTGCCATTGTCTACGGCCTACTCCCTCCAACGCTTCCGCGATCATGCGGAAGAGCTTCTCGGGCGAGGCCATGCGGCCCGGGCCGACGGTCCCGCAGCTCAAGTAACCTTCCTCCGGGTCGACGATCGAGAAGCCGTCGGCGCGGAGCTGGGCGACGTTGCGCTTTACGGCGGGTTTCTCCCACATTTGGCTGTTCATGGCCGGGGCCAGGAGGATCGGGCCGGCGAAGCACAACAGGAGCGTGCTCAGGAGGTCGTCGGCCAGGCCGCAGGCGGCCTTGGCGAGGATGTTGGCGGTGGCCGGGGCGATGCAGAGCAGGTCCGCCGCTTGGGCAATCTCGATGTGCGGATGGGCTCCCGGGCCGAACGTCTTGGTTCCAACCGGCCGCCCGGTGAGGGCCTCGAAGGTCTTGGGCCCCACGAGCCGAGTGGCCGCTCTGGTCATCACCACGGTGACTCCCGCCCCGGCCTGCACGAGCCGGCTTACCAGCGCCGCCGTCTTGTAGGCGGCGATCCCGCCGCTGACGCCGATCACCAACTCGCGGTCTTTCATGGGCAAGGTGCGGGCAAGAGGGGGCTTTTTGAAAGGGCAATCAGCTATCAGCTATCTGCAATCAGCTATCAGCTATCAGCTATCAGCTATCAGCTATCAGCTATCACCTATCAGCCGTCAGCCATCAGGTATTAGCGGACAGCCAATGCCGGGCGGCTATCGGCCGGTTCAGATTTGATCCAGGCTGAACTCCGGAGGGCCTCCCGCGCTCGGCGGCGCCCCCGCAATGCGGACGTTCATTTCCGTGTCCAGGTAGATCTTGTCCTCCATGATCTCCCGAATCACGATCTTCATCTTGTCCTGGGTGTCCATGTGCACCAACGCCGGCGACCCCTTGATTAAGGCCACCAGGCGTTTTTGGATCAGGGTCGAGAGCTTGAAGCGCCCACCGACCTTATTGACGATCTCCTCTTCTCGCAGTTCATCAAGCATGCGGGAAGCCTCCGCTTTGTGTCAGGATATTGCAGATCTCTTCGACCGCGTGGTCCAGATCGTCATTGACGACCTGGTGCCGATACCGGTCGGCCAAAGCCAATTCGCGCCGGGCCCGAGCCAGCCGCTGCTGGATGGACCGCTCATCCTCCGTCCCTCGCCCGCGGAGCCTCTGCTCCAAGACCTGGAGGGAACTGGGCCGAATGAAAATGGTGATCGCCTCTGGGAAGCGGTCCATGACCGCCTGTGCCCCGTGGACGTCAATTCCTAAGATTACCCACTCGCCGGCCTCCAGGCTAGGGGTCACTTCGCTCAGGAGGGTGCCGTACCACCAGCCTTGCCCAAAAACCTCACAGCATTCGAGGAACTCGCCTTGCTCGCGGCGGCGCGCGAACTCGTCCTGGGCGAGGAAATGGTAATCGACCTCGTCTACTTCCCCTGATCTGGGGGGTCTCGTGGTGGCCGAGACGCTCTGCCTGAGCGGCAGCGGGCACGATGCGAGCAGTCTCCGGAGGACCGTCGTCTTCCCCACGCCGGAGGGCCCGGAAACTACCACCAACCTGCCGCGCGAGGACTTTGCCGTGGTCACGCAATGGACCCCACACCCGCTTCCCCCGGAGCCGTCACTCGACGTTCTGGATCATCTCCCTGAGCCGCTCGATCGCCGCCTTGATCTCGATCACCTGCCGGGCGATCTCCACGTCGTTGGCCTTGGAGCCGATGGTGTTTGCCTCGCGGGACATTTCCTGGGTTAGGAACTCCAGCTTGCGGCCGGAGCTGTCCGGCGACTCCACCACGGCGGCGAATTGCTCCAGGTGGCTCCGCAAGCGAACGACTTCCTCGGAGACGTCGCACCGCTCGCCGAAGAGGCTGACCTCGCGGATCAGGTCGGCCGGATCGAGTGTGATCTGGAACTCGGCCAGGGTCTTGTTGAGACGCTCCTCGAGTCTGGCGCGATAGGCCTCGACCGCGAGCGGAGCGCGGCGCCCGACCTCATCCAGGCAGGCGGCCGCGAGGCGGCAGTTGCTCATCATGTCGGCCGCCATGGCCCGGCCCTCGTCCCGGCGCATCTGGTCCATCCTGTCGATGGCGGCCTCGAGCGCCCGGTGAATCAGGGGCCAATCCTCCGCGGCGGCACTGCTCGGGATCGAGGACTCCTCGACCACGCCGGGCAGGAGCAGGAGACTCTCCAGCGGCACCGCCCGGCTCACTTGCCATTGGCGGCCGAGGGCGTCGATCTGCCGCCGGTAGCCGTCGAGCACCTCCGCGTTGATGCGGTAATCTTCCAGGCGCCGGGCCCGGGCCACGCGCACGCTCAAATGGATCGTGCCGCGGCGAATCCGCTGGCGGATCACCGACTCGATCTGCGGTTCCAGGGAAGCGTAGCCTTCAGAGACGCGCGTGCTGAGCTTGAAGTAGCGGTTGTTGACCGTCCGCACTTCCACCGCCACTGCCACGTCGTCGCCCTGGCAGTGCGCCTCACCGAAGCCCGTCATGCTCAGCGGCAAACGAAGCAACCTCCCAAGACGAAGATGGGATCACTATGGGGTTTTCTCGGAGGACGGTGGAGCCGCCGGCGACGGGGACTCGCCGGAGTCAGCCTTGCCGGCTCCGGAGGGCTCGTCTAGCTGCTGTTCGGCCCCGGGGCGGCTGGGGATGTCGATCCGTTCCGAGGCAATGCTGTAGTACCAGACGCTGAAGATGCACAGGACGATCCAGACGGCAGCCACTCCGATGGTAATCCGCGTGAAGAGGTCGCCGGCCTTGGTGCCGAAGGCGCTCTGGCCCCCCATGCCGCCGAAGGCTCCTGCCAGGCCCCCTCCCTTGCCGCGCTGGATGAGCACGAGCAGGACGAGGAAGATCGCCAAGAAGAACAAGAAGAAACCGACCAGAAACGATATCACGCGTCTTTCCTCCCCGCGGGGGTCATCGTCTTGCGGCGGCGGCGATCCCGAGGAACTCCTCGGCCTTCAGGCTCGCGCCTCCCACCAGGGCCCCGTCGATGTCCGGCTGGGCGAGCAACTCTCCGGCGTTGTCCGCCTTGACGCTCCCCCCGTATTGGATCCGCACCGTCTGGGCAACCTGCCCATTGTAGCGGTCCTCGAGGATGTTGCGAAGGGCGAGATGGACTTCCTCCGCCTGCCCGGGCGTGGCGACCTTTCCCGTCCCGATGGCCCAGACCGGCTCATAGGCAATCACCGTGCGCGACATTTGCTCGGCCGACAGCCCGGCCAACGACCCGCTCACTTGTCGGCGAATGACCTCCAAGGTCTGGCCGGCCTCGCGCTCGTGAAGCCGCTCCCCGACGCAGACGATCGGGGTCAGCCCTCCTTCGAGCACGGCCAGCAGCTTCTGGTTGACCCCCTCGTCAGTCTCGTTGAGGTACTGGCGGCGCTCGCTGTGGCCGAGGATGGCGTATCGGCAGCCGAGGTCTTTGAGCATCGCCACGCTGATCTCGCCGGTGTGAGCCCCGTTGGGCCGATGAGAGACATTCTGGACCCCCCAACCGACCGGTGAACCGGCGAGTGCCTGGGCAACCGTATCGACGTACAGGCTGGGCGGGAAAACTGCCAACTCGACGTAGTCGAACCGTTTTGCCTCGCTTGCCAACTGTTTTGCCAGTGCCACCGACCCTTTCCGATCCAGGTTCATCTTCCAGTTCCCGGCGATAAACGGTCGTCGCATCGGCGGACTCCTTGAAACGAGGATTCCCGTGTTCCCAAATGGAAAAGGGCTGTCTATGGAATTCGAGCTTCGACGGGTGCTGAGTGAGGTTCCCTAGTTTCGGGCGGGCGAGGCTCCTGCGGATGATCGCCAAATCATGGTGCAAGGGCCGGTGGCTGACAAGGGGGGCGGCGTCCTGGCCGAGTCGGTCGTCGCCCTTTTCGCGACAGCCCACTTAGCGCTGTGGCACTATTGGGCCCCTGTTACGGGCCTTCGGCCTCGCCGGTGCCGATCGGGAAGGAGCCGAGGATCTCCAGGCGGAGAGTTCGCTGCTGGAGGATGGCGATGGCCCGACGGAGCCTGGCGTCCGACTCGTGCCCTTCCAGCTCCACGAAGAACAAGTAGGACCGCCTGGAGCCGGGGATGGGAAAGGACTCGATCCAGGTCATGTTCAAGCGGTTTCGCTTGAAGACGTTGATGGCGTCGGCCAGTCCGCCGGGCCGGTGCTCCACCTGGAACATCAGCGCGGTCTTGTCGTGGCCGGTTCGCGGCGCCGGCTGGTCGCCGATCACGGCGAAGCGGGTGGTGTTGCCGGGGTTGTCCTCAATCTGCTCGGCCAGGACGTTCAACCCGTAATGGATGCCCGCCTGGATGCTGGCGATGGCCGCGGCCCCCGGCTTCTCGTTGGCCAGTTGCGCGGCGGTGGAGGTGCTGGTGACCTCGATCGGGCGGGCGGCCGGCAGGTGTTTGGCCAGCCAGTTGCGGCACTGCGAGAGGGCCTGCGGCCGGCTGTAGACCTCCTTGATCTCGCTGCGGGCGCATTTTCCGAGCAGGGTGTGGTGGATCTCCAGCTCGACCTCGCCGCACACGCGGATGGGGAGCCTGGTGAACATGTCCAGCGTGTCGGCGACCCGGCCGTCCGTGGAGTTCTCCAGCGGCACGAGACCGAACGTGCAGTGTCCGCGGTTTACCTCCTCAAACACGGCGGCGATGCTTCCCACGGGTGTGAATTCCACGCTCTGGCCGAAATGATGGATCGCGGCCAAGTGGCTGTAGCTATAGAGCGGGCCCAGGAATGCAATCCTCGGCACCCGGACGAGGGACCGGCAACCGCTCAGCAACTCGCGGAAGACCGCGCGGACGGCCCCGGGAGGGAGCGGCCCGCGGTTGAGGTCCGCCACTCGGGCCATCACCTCTTCCTGCTGCCCGAGGGGGAACGGCGGTTGCCCGGCGGCCTGGAGAAGTCGCGCGACCTGGAGGGCCAGATGCCCGCGCTGGCTGAGCAACCGCACGAGCTCGCGGTCGAACCGGTCCAGTTTCGCCTGGAGCGCCGGCAGGCCGATGTTGCGAGCGCTTGTAGGCTTGGCTCTCTCGGTCGGTTTCTTCTTCCCGCTCATCCTGGTCGAGGCGGACAGCCTGCTCCCACAGTGCAGCGAGACACCCCCACAATTGTAGCCGCTGAGGCCGAGGAAGGGCCCCTTGGCTTCTTGTACTTGGCCGAGCGCGGCGTGTCAATTGCCGGCGCACGGACGAGCCAGGGAAACCTGCCGACGTCCTTCGTGGCATCATACCCATGAGGGTGGGACAAGCCCCTCCGTACGAAAACTCCCCGGACTGCCGCTGTCACGGATCGTCCGCGAACGGCTCGGACACGTCCAACTATGTCAAAATGGCAGTCCGGTCCCGGGCTGAGGGGGCGGAAGGCTACCGAGGGTCTCGGTGAGACGATGTAAGTTATTATTACAAGAGACTTTACCATTGTCTTCCGAACGCCGCCCCCGACCGGCACGGCCTTTGCATCGCTTTCTGGGCTGGACCATCGTGTGCCAGAGTCCTAGGGTACGGGCTTTGCGGACGCCAGAAAGGAGCAGGTAATGGCTCAGGGCGAGAAAATCATCGGAATCGATCTGGGGACCACCTATTCGGTCGTCGCGGTCATGGAGGGGAAGGAACCTAAAGTGATCCCGAACGCCGAGGGGAATCGGCTTACCCCCAGCGTCGTAGCATTCACCGACCGCGGCGAGGTGATCGTGGGCGAGCCGGCCAAGCGCCAGGCCGTGACCAACCCCACGCGGACCGTCTACTCGATCAAGCGATTCATGGGCCGGCGGCACAGTGAAGTGGCCGTCGAGGAGAAGATGGTTCCTTACAAGGTGGTCGCTGCGCCGGAGGAATACGTTCGGGTCAAGGTGGGCGACAAAGAGCACACGCCGCCGGAGATCTCGGCCAAGATTTTGCGCAAGCTCAAAGAGGCCGCCGAGGCGTACCTCGGCCACAAGGTCAACAAGGCGGTGATCACCGTCCCGGCCTATTTCAACGACGCGCAGCGGCAGGCGACGAAGGACGCGGGCCAGATCGCCGGCCTGGAGGTGATGCGGATCATCAACGAGCCGACGGCCGCGTCCCTGGCCTATGGGCTGGACAGGAAG
>CAYGZA010000362.1:0-6132 GCA_964354135.1 uncultured Planctomycetaceae bacterium | reverse complement strand
TGGATCAGAAAGCTCAGTCCGACGCAAACCCCGGTCACCACGATCGTGACCCAGCCGCCTTCGTGGAACTTGTACCGTACGGTCACGCCCAGGATCGAGATGCACAGCACCGCGCCGACGGCGAACAGGGCGAGTCGCCGGCGCCACACCGGGTTCTCCTTGCGCAGCTTCCACCAATGGGTACACATCCCCACCATGGAAAGCGAGAACGTGACGAACACGTTGATCGAGTACATCACCACGAGGGTCGAGATGTTCCCTCCCGTGGCCAGCAGCGCGGCGAGTGCGGCAACGCCCATCAGGAGAATGCCGTTGTGCGTGGCGAGCCGTTCGGAGAGGTTGGCGAACCAGTGGGGCATCCAGGAGTCGTGCGCCATGTAGCCCAGCACCCGAGGCCCGTCGATAAAGCCCGCTTGTGCCCCCACGACCAGCAGCGCCCCCTCGGAAACCAGCGTGGCAATCAGGAACGCCGATCCGAGCCAAAACCCCACCATGCCGCTCTTGCCGACGAACTCCGACGTCAGCATGTAGTTCATCGTCTTGTCTCTCGACTCGGGGCGCTCGATTCCCAGCAGCAAGTAGGCGATGATCAGCCCGCCGGCAGTGAATGCCAGCGAGCAGGCCATGTACAGCATCGTCCGCTTGGCATTGGCCACGCGCGGCTCCCGGATTACCGGCATGCTGTTGGACACGGCCTCCAACCCGGTGTACGTGCCGGCACCCAACGAGTACGCGTGAAGCAGGAGGCCCAACATGCCCAGGAGTCCGAGTTCGGGACTCCTGAACCCGTCGCTCAGGCTCTTCGCGATGCCGGAAGCACGCTCCGGGACTTCCCCCAGATTCAGACCGATCGACCCTACGATGAGCACGACGTGCGTCAGGAGGAATAAGAGAAAGATAGGCAACAGGATCTGCACGGACTCCTTGACGCCGCGCAAGTTGAGGATGATGAGCACGACGATCATGCCGGCCTCGGCGTATATCCTGAAGCTCCACCAACTCGGGTCCAGCAGGCTGAACAGCGCGTCGCCCGCCGAGGCGATGGACACGGCGACCGTCAGCACGTAGTCCACCAAGAGCGCGCAGCCGGAGATCACGCCGGTCCGCCGGCCCAGGAGCTTCGAAGCCACGAGGTAGCCGCCGCCGCCGCTGGGGAACTCCTCGATGATGTGGCTGTAGCACGTCGCGATCACAAACACGGTGCCGACGATCGCCATCGCCAGGAACACCCCCAGGTAGCTGTGCCCGCGCAAGTGGGCAAAGGCCTCTTCCGGGCCGTAGCAGGAAGACGAGAGCCCGTCGGCCCCCAGCCCCACCCACGCCAGGAAGGCAATCAGCGAGACGTGCTTGAAGAGTGACTTGTCGGCCAGGTCGCGCGGCTTGCCGATCAAGACGGTCTTCAGGCGATTGGCCAGCGAGGGCTGTTCCCCTTCGTCCTTCGATTCCGGCTTCGTTTCAGGACTCATTTCTGGCACGCGCCGGGATTACGGCAATCCTTTGGGGTTCCCCAAGCCGCGCAGCACGCCCTGAACAGAGGGTAACGGGTGCCCCTAAAGGGCCCCCTACGGAACGGCCCGCGCGAGCCTCGCGATCGCTTCGGCCCGGTGGCCGAAGCCGGCTTGGTCAGGACATTAGCTCGGAATTATAAGTTGCGGTCGGGCGGTCCTCAAGGACCGCTCCCCACCATAGTCTCGGTGTCTCGCCCGCCTGGACGGCCACCAAAAGGAGCAAGCACCGCGATACCAGGGAAGAAACCCCTCCGGAAGGGTCCTGTAGGTATGATCCAGTGTACTGCCGACCCTCGCCAAGGTTTGTCATGGGCTCGAACGCTGGTCCGGGGACCGCCGGTCCGGCGATACCAGACCGTTTTCCAGGACGGTGAGACAGGATCTCGGGACGTTGTAGCGGGGCGAAAACATGATGAAGTTCCCCAGCACGACGTCCAGATCGCCGTCACCATCGATGTCCATGATATCGCCGCACGGATGAAAGGGGATGCCCGTCTCCAGCGAGTAACGCTGGAACCGGCCGGGCGAGGTCTGCCGCAGCCAGATGACCGTGTCCAGCTTCTTGGCAATCGGCGCGGTCGGATTGAACGTGGGGATAAATACGCTCGAGACGAGGTCCATCTTGCCGTCGCCGTCCAGGTCGGCGGGCAGCACCGTGTGCGCGCCGGGCAGATTGGCCAGACGATGGAAGGCGAAGGGGAAGCTGCCCTTGTTCTCCAGCCACGCCAGGCCGTGATACGGCTTCGGCACCGGCGGGTCCTCGACCAGGTCCCCGTTGACGTAGAGGACGTCCATGCGCCCGTCGCCGTTGAGATCGATCAGCCGCATGCCCGACGATCCCCAAAGGCAATGGGGCGCCGCGTAGATCGTCTCTTGGTAGAAGCTCCCCGATCCGCGGTTCACGAATGCGATCGCGCGCTCGTGCTCCTGCGCCAGCACCGCGATGAAATCGGGATGGCCGTCCCCATTGAGGTCGACGACGGGGACGTACATCGTCCCCTCGCGGTTGTCCAGGAGCGATGCTTCGAAATCCGGGTGCGCGTAGTCCTTGGTGCAGTTTTCCAGGAAGATGATCCCCCCGGTGGTCAAGTTGCCGAAGACCGCCACGACGAGGTCCAGGTCGCCGTCTCCGTCGAAGTCGGCGGCCTCGACGTCGTTGACCCGGCCGAGCCCGTCGAGCAGCACGAACGGCTCGAACCGGCCATTACCCCGGTTTCGCAGCCACACGACCGATCCTTTCGTCGTGTCCACGGGCCAGAAGTCGCCCAGGTTGGCGACCAGGATGTCGCGCAGGCCGTCGCCGTCGAGATCGACCACCTGCGCGTGGCTGGGATGGGGAATACGGGCGATGACCGCGGCCGGCTCGTCGCGGCGCGACGGGGTCCAGAGAACCACCAAGCCGTGACGCATGTCGCAGATCAGTAACCGGGTGGGACCATCGTCGGTCAGCCGCACCACCTGCACGTTGGAGACTGCCGGAGGACCGGGGATCGCTTCCAGCACAACCGGGCGACGCCGGAAGGCGATCGGCGAAGGCGGCGACCCCATGGCATCGTCCGGGAGCCGCAGCTCCTCCGGGGCGTGGGAGGTATAGTATTTGATCGGCACCTCGATGGGCGGGATGCGGTTTGCGGGCACGGGCCGCAGGCTCTTGGCCCACTTGTACATCACCTCGATTCTGCCCGCCCACGCCCACTTGGGTTGACAATCCGGGGGAGGCTGCACGTGGCAGTTCGAACAGAACTCCTTGACCGCGGCCGTGCCGTCGTCCGCCGGCGCCGCCGCAGTCGGATGGCCGGGCGGGTCGGCGTCGGCCGGGCTATGCTCCACCGCCTCCTCGGCTGCGGGGCCCTGCGTCCACCAGGCACCACCCCAGCGAAACCACGCGGCCACCCCACCGACCGTGCAGACCAACGCCAGGAGCAGCGCGACTGCAATTGCCCTGTGCGTTGTCGTCATGAAGCGTTTCCCGGTTTGCGGGGAGCTGGGATCCGACCCACGCCCGCCACTGCTGAGTCTACCCAGAGGTGCAGCCGCATTTCAAGGTGTGCGCACCGCCGGGACGGCGCCCCCTCGCTTGTGTGAGCACGCCATCGCGGTTGCGCCGGATGCGTCGATGCCGTCCGGCCTTGAGGATCCCAGGCGACGGGTTCCTGGGGACCGGCCTTGCGATAGGCGAGCCCGGCTTTCGCCAGCACCTGCTGCGATTGACACATGGTGGCAATGACGCCGCCGTTTTGGTGGACGCGGCGCACGATGGCCACCGCCGACTTCACCGTCTCGCCGCGAGCGACCGAGAGGACCAGCGCGGCGTGTGCATCGCCCTGCCCGACCCACTCTTCAACAACACGGGCATCTTCTCCTGTTCCCATAAGGAGTTGTCGATAGCGGGCGGCCTCGCAGGTGGATCGTAACCCCCCGAGCTGCGTAACAGCGCATTGACAAATCTGCCCGTCCCAATCAAGATACTTCTTGCAACTTGTGCTGTATCGCCATTTGGCCCAGATTGTGCAATCTTGCGGACAACGTGGGGTTTCTGTTCTCGCACGGCACGCCGTACGCCGCGTTGAGTTCGGGCGTATCCCGGCTGTTTCCGTACACCCCGAGGCACTCCTTTTCTCGTTTTCATTCGGAGCGAAGCAATCATGTCGAACACCCTCATGAGCACGATGAGACGGCTTGCACGCGGTCTCTTGGGATCCAACGAGCGTGGCGTCGGGCGGGGCGTGCGTGGCCGCCGGCTCCTCTGTGAGCCCCTGGAGGTTCGGCAGCTCTTGGCCGTCGTGCCCGGCACGCCCGGCGGCGATACCCTCATGTTCACCGCCATCGACGGGAGCCATTTCAGCTACCAGTTGAACGCGGGCCCGTTCCAATCCGTGAACGACACGGTCTTCCAGTTCAACGCCGACGACGGCAACGATCTGTTGATCGTCAACATCGGTCCCGGGACCTCACTGCCCGACAACGGAATCATCCACAACGGCCAAGCGGGCAGCGATACCCTTGCCCTTTCCGACGGCGCAAACACCTGGAACGTCACGGCCGACAACGCGGGGAGCGTAGGCAGCATTGCCTTCTCCCAGGTGGAAAACCTGACCGGCGGCAGCGGCAGCGATACGTTTGTCTTCGCCGCGGGCACGGCCGTGTCCGGCACGGTGGACGGCGGGGCCGGCAGCGACACCCTGGACTACTCGGCCCAGCCAAGCGGCGTCATCGTGGATCTCGACGCCTCCAACGCCGGGTCCGCCACCGGAACCTCCGGCGTCAGTAATGTGGAGAACATCGAAGGCGGACGCTTCGACGATAGCGTCTCGCTGGCTCCGCTCCCCAATGGCGTGACGCGGGATCTCGACGGCCTCGGCGGCAACAACGTGCTGACCGTAGACGTTCCCTTGGGCGTCACGGCCACGCTCAAGCCCACCAAGATCACGTTCACCGGCGGTTACGGGGAAATCAGGTACAGCAACTTCCGCGTCACCTTAAGCGGTGGCGACGTCCAGGTAGACGGCAGCGACGGCGTGGACGACGCGCTGGTGCTCACCGCCACGGGCACCAACGCCGGCAGCTACTCGCTCAACGGCGGCCCTGCCGTGGCGTTCAGCGGCATCACGTCGTTGACCGTCAACGGCGGGACGGGCGACGACTCCCTCACGATCAACAACCCGGCCGGATCGCTCTTCGCTCCGATCAATGGAATCGACTACAACGGCGGCGGCCAGCCGGACGACCGGCTCGAGCTCCACGGCGGCGGCGGGGCCAGTTTCAACGAGACCTATTGGGTCGGCACCACGTCGCCGCCGATCGGTGGCGGGCCCGGCAACAATGGCGACGGCAGAATCGTCACGCAGGACTCCCCCGTCACGGTGACCCAAACGCTCCGCTTCACCGGCTTGGCGCCCATCGACGACACAGTTCAAGCGAACTTGACCATCAATGCCACCGACGCGGCGAACACCATCGACGTGATCAACGGAACCGCCGGCCGAGTCCGGGTCGACATCGACTCGTTCGAGGCCATGGACTTTTCCAACAAGACCAATGTCACCGTCAACGGCGGCGATGGCGTTGCCGGCGGCGACGTTGCTGATACTATCAACCTCAACTTCACCAATGTCGCCGCGGCCTTTACTACGTTGACAATCAACGCCGATGAAGGCGGCGATGCGATCAACGTGCAATCCACCAGCGTGACCACCACGGTCAACGGCGGCACCGGCAGCGACACCCTCCAAGCGGCCAACGTGGCCAACACCTGGACGGTCACGGGGGCCAACAGCGGCTCGGTGACGGGCGTGGGCGGGGGGTTCAGCGGGATCGAGAACCTGGTGGGCGGGACGAGCACCGACTCGTTCACGCTTTCGGGCGGGACGCTGACGGGTTCGATCACGGGCGGGGCCGGCAGCGACACGCTGCAAGGCGACAACGTAGCCAACACCTGGACGATCACCGGGGCCAACAGCGGGTCGGTGACGGGCGTGGGCGGTGGGTTCAGCGGGGTGGAGAACCTGGTGGGCGGGACGAGCACGGACTCGTTCACGCTTTCGGGCGGGACGCTGACGGGTTCGATCACGGGCGGGGCCGGCAGCGACACGCTGCAAGGCGACAACGTAGCCAACACCTGGAC
>CAYGZA010000361.1:0-6185 GCA_964354135.1 uncultured Planctomycetaceae bacterium | reverse complement strand
AAACGCGAAACTCTTGAACTGAAAGCGGCACTAGCATGTGGGACAACCCGAGCCCGCCCGCGGGAGAGGGGCTATGGAACGGCAGTCTAGCCGCTGGCGCGTAATCCCTGCCCTCTGTCCCTTCGTCCCTCATCCCTGCCATTGACAGGTAACCCAAACCGCACCAGCTACGAAAGGGGCTGCAACTGTTCCACAAACTGGCATCCGTCATGCGCTCTCGATATGCTGGCTTGAGCGCGACGAGTTTTCGAGACAAGCTCAGCGTAGGTCGCAGCTTCTCTTGCATCGGCGGAACGGGCGTCCCGAAATACCAACGTATCTCGACGTGCCGCGCAGACCCGCTGGTTTGGGGGGCGACGAGTTCCAGACGCTCCGGGAAACGAACTTGCCTGCTTGACCGGGGCTCACAGAAACTTACGGATAGTCTCAGGATTTGGCGCTCATTCTCCCGCAATCGGGACACTAACTGAGTGAAACTGGTGCAGAGTCCACTCCGGCCAAGGGAATGAACTCACCTTGCAATGCTCTGACGCGGAACTCGTAAAGGCTGCCTGCGCCGGTGACATCGACAGTTTTCGCGAGCTGTACGAGCGTTACTACAGCATGGCTGTGGGAATCGCGCGAAGCCGTCTGTCCGATCAGCATCTGGCCGAGGATGCCGCACAAGAGGCATTCGCGATGGCGTGTCGGCGACTTTCTTCGCTGCGAGATACCAATCGATTTCCAGAGTGGTTGGGAACTATCTGTCGGCGGACGGCGAGCAGAATGGCTCGTTCGCACACTAACGCTGCACCAATCGAGCGAGAGCCAGTCTCACCGGTGGACAACGATGACGGCGCGCTGACACAAGTCCGTCAGGCCCTGGAGCGGCTTTCCACATCCGCGCGAGAGGTCATTCAACTGCACTACTTCAGCGGGTTGTCGTACGACGAAATCGCCCGGGTTCTTGGGATCTCGTCCCAGGCAGTTCATGGACGGATGCAAAGGGCCCGCCGCGTACTCGCACGTCGGCTTTCTGAGACCGATGAAGAGGGTGTTTCCGATGAATGAATTACAGGATTGGGAACTGGAAGACAAATTGCGTAAGGCGCTGGGATCTCCGGGGAAGGCAGATTTCGAGGGCTGGCGAAACCGGCACGGCGATGCCGTCGCGCACCTGAATCCGGTAGTCACAGAACTTTACCGCCGCAGAAGGAGAATGGTCATGAGAATAGCGAGTGTAACAGTGGCAGCCGCGATTATCTTGGCCGTTTTCTCGTTTCTTGTTTCCCAGCAGCCGTCTTTCGCCCAGGCCGTCAACGCAATCAACAAGGCGGAGACGATCACCTACACGATGACCATCTACTCGCGGGAGTACAGTATGGATGGCAAGCGGACTTGGCTGCGAAAATCCCGGTCGGACATCGCTTACCAGACCCCCAACCTCTATCGAGTCACCTCTTATGACAAAGATGGCAACGTCCGCTCGGTGGCCATCGTGAACAACATGAGCAACAAGACGCTGAATCTTGACATGAAGTCGAAGAAAGCAACCTGGAAGGCACAGCCATCCGGCATCCAGTTCGGACCGGGCAGCCCAATAGGTTGGGTGGCTAAGACCCTGGAAAGCAAACCAATCGAGTTCGTTGGGCAACGGGACGTCAGTGGCGTCAAGGTGAACGTATTTCGGTCTCACCGAGAATTCGACCATACAAGCTCTGACATCTGGCTCGACGTGCGAACCAAACGCTTGGTGGGATTCAGCGATCCGGGTGCCGATTGCTTTGACCCCACCACCGCCGCTGACCGTGACAACCCTGCTGAGGAGAGGGCTTCGAAGGGGGGAACGGGGGTGGCTATTGGCAGCGACATCGTTTTCGATGCCCCGCTGGACGCTAAGTTGTTTAGCCTGACGCCGCCCGAGGGTTTTGAGATCGTGCGAGAGCCGCCACACCCGCCCGTCACCGAGGCGGAACTCATTGAATGGCTCGGCGTTACGGCTCGCTTCAACAATGGCCAGTTTGTCGATACCGTCTTAGGAATCGACCATGAGAAACACAATGAAGCCGCGCGAAAGGACAAGGCGAATCGTACCGACGTGGAACAGAGATTCCTCGATCTCTGGCTCAAGCATGTGAGCAACCGCCATAGCTATCCGATCCGGGACTTTGCCGAGGAGTACGCGGTACCTCGAACCTTCCGGTACCTCGGCAAAGGGGTGGAACTGGGCAGCGGTGACCGAATCGTCTGCTGGTATAAGCTAAAGAGCACCGGGACCTACCGGGCCGTGTACGGCGATTTGACTGTTAAGGACGTCGCCCCGAAAGACCTCCCGCTCCCCGTCGAGAAGTAAGCCGCGAGACTGGCTGAGGAAGATAAACTTTCGCGGCGCAGACACTCCTGTGCTGAGAACTCCCAATTCCCCGCGAAGCGAGAAAACGACGGGATGGCGGCCGAAAGCCGACGATCAAGACCCGGCTATTTGGAGAACTCCGGCGCGGGCAGACATTGGGGATGTGGCCGAACCAGTGTAAGTCCTTGTCTGTGAACGCGTTGTGTCGATTCCTGTCTTCATCAAGGTTCCGGTCAGGCAGAACACGGCGGCGGGGAGGCTCGGCGGGACGGCCGCTCAGGGCGCAGCGCTGAGAACCTCCTATTGTTTCTCGATCTCCACGCAGATGCCGCCGACGCAGAAGACCTTGTGGACCGGCGTGAACCACAGCTCCTTCTTCCATCTGAGGCCCACCTCCTGGCATACCCGGGCCAGCTCCCGGCGATTGTACGTGCCGCAGCACCAGATGCGGCTCGTCCACGCCGCCGAGGTCGAACCTCCGTTCCCTGAACAGTCGAGCCCCCAGGGGCACGTGCAAGGAGAGCACGCTGCAGGTTGCCAGGATCGCCCCCTTGGGGCCGCGGTAGACGTTGCGGACCTTCTTGCGATACTCCTCGAAGCCTGATCTTCTGGATCAGCCGGTCTTCGATGAGGCGATGGAGCGGTCTCTTGCGGCGGCGTGCCGGGGGAGAAGCCCCCCCGGATCTGGGCGGCGTCTTGTGGCTCATCGTCCTTCCTCGAAACCGGAGATTCCCTCCCACGCGAGACAGCCGCAACCCTACATCGACACGCGGCGGCTATAGATATACCACTCCAGCACTAAAACGATTAGTCCGCCCAACAGCAAGACTTTCCACGTTTCCCGCCGGCTGGCCCCTGCGGTCGCCTGGCCTTGCACCGGCACGCGGCCGATCTTGATTTCCGCCCGGGTCCGGACGTCGCTCTCGATCGGCTGGAACAGATTGACGGCGAACCGCTGGACCGGCTTGCCCTCAATCGCGGCTTCATAAACGCCCAATTCGGACGTATCCGTGAAAGAGAACCTCCCCAGGTTCGCCTCGCGGAGCTCGACGGTCGCCCCGCTCGGCTTGCGGACCACAAGCGGCTTGCCCGGAGCGGGGCTCTCGACGGCCACCTGCTCCCCGGGGTGAACGCTCCGCTCGTCGCCGCCGGGCCCCGCGCCGCCCAGGTGCTCGAGCACGTTCCGAACGAAGATCGGAAAACTGACGCGAATCGGCCAATCCGTGCCGACGTAGCGGCGCTCGGACCCGTCCGGCCCTCGGCGCAGATCGACCAGAACGAACCCCAGCACGGCATCCTCGAACCCCTCCCGCGGCGCGACGACGAAAAGAGGACCGCGGTGCGAATCGAGCAGCACTTTGCCTCCCGGCGGCACGTCCAACGGGGTCGCATCGGCCACCAGGACGTTCCGCATGTCGATCCACTGCAAGAGCGGGTGCGAAGGATCCGTGTCGAAGATCTGGGGCGCCGCCACCTCCGCGTGCCGCTTCCATCCTGCAAGCGGCGGGATCTCTCCCAGGAAGAGAGTGTTCGCTTGGGGCATTTCCTTCGGGCGGCAGCGGTCGTAGATCACGAGGTCGTAGGCCCCGATCGCCGCCTGCCGGCCGTAGCCTTCGCCCGCCAGGAACGCCGGCGGCCGGACTTCCATCGCCGCAATCTCCTGGTTCGAGGCCGTTCCCAGCTCCTTCTCCAGGTACTCGTTTCCGCGGGTCACCAGCAAGACCTTGGCCCTCCGCGGCACGTTGACCGCCACCCACGCCTCGTCGTCCAGCGGCAGGTCGTCGCCGGTCGCAAGCCGCAGGCGCAGCATCCCCGGCTCGACGTTGCCCAGGTCGTGTACGAGCGTCTGGGCGGCCTCCGGCGGGATCTCGAAGCGGTCGACGTTGATCTGCCTGTCGTTCCAGAACAGTTCTGCGTCCACCACGGCGGGCTGGTGTCCGAAGTTCTGCAACCGGGCAAAGACCTGCAACAACTCCGGCCGCGACTCGTGGCGGCGGACGCTCATCGCCACGATGCCCACGTTGCCGGCCTCGGGCGACCCGATCGGCCGGTAGACCGGGTCCAGGTAGCCCAGGGCGAAATCGGCCACGTCGGGGAACTTCCCGTCGCTGAAGATGTACAGGGTTGCCGGCATGGGCTCGGCCACTTGGTAGTCCGTGGGGTCCGTGCCGCTGCGGCCGGGATTGGCCAGCCCGGACGCCACCTTCAATGCCTCCAAAAGCGACGTTGCCCCTGCCGACGGCTTGATCCCGGCCAAGGCCCGGGCGAGCCTGCGCCGGCTGTCGGTGAACATCTGCTCGATCTTGGCCGTCTGGTTGAAGCTGACGACCATCGCCACGTCGCCCGGCTCCATCTTCTCCACCAGCTTTTCCGCCTCGCGCTTGGCCGCCTCCAGCCGCGAAGGCTTCTCGTCGGTGGCCTGCATGCTGGCGGAATTGTCCACCAGGAAGATGAATCGCTTGCCGGGCAGCTTCTCGCTCCGCCAGCCCGGGCGGAGCAGGGCCAGGATCACCAGGAGGAGCACCAAGAGCTGCAGGAACAAGAGCAGGTTGCGACGCAGCCGCTGCCAGATGCTGTTGACGTGCAGGTCCTCGATCGACTTGTGCCAGAGATACGTGCTGGGGACCTCCACCGGCCGCCGCTTGAGCTTGAGAAAGTACAGCGCGACGATCGCCGGCGGCACGGCCGCCAGGACCGCCCATTGCCACCACGAAAACGGATTCACCAGCTCGGGAAACATCAGCGGACCAGCCCTCGCTGCCGGAGATACCCGGTGACCACGTGCTCGATCGGCACCTCGTTCCTGGCCAGGAAGTACGCCATGCCGCGGCGCGTGCAGAACTCGCGGACCGAATCGACCATCGCCGCCAGCGTCCGCTTGTAGCGCTCCAAGAGGGCCCGCGTGACGGTGATCTCCGCCACGTCCCCGTCCTCGCAGTCCAGCAGGCGAAGGTCGCCCTGGAGGTCCGGGTCGAGCTCTTCCGCCGACAGCACGTGGACGACGTAGATGTCCATGCTCTGGGCCAGAAGGTAGCGCAGTCCCGCCTCGTAGCCTTCCTTGTCCATCAGGTCGCTGATTACGACGACGATTCCCTTGCCGGAGTTTTGCAGGCAGAAGTGCCGCAGCCCTTCGGTCAGGGAGACCGGCTCCGCGGGCCCCAGGCCGTCCAGGTAGTCGAGCATCCGCCAAAGGCTCCGGCGGCCGCGGAAGACCGGGGCGCTCAGGCCGGCGGCCCGGCCCAACGGCTGGACCTTCACCCGGTCGCCCCGCACCAGGCCCACGAACCCCAGCGCTGCGGCCAGTTGCTTGGCGTAGCGGAACTTGGTCGGCGTGCCGAAATCCATCGACGCGCTGGAATCGATCAGGGCGTAGAAGTGCAGGTCCTCTTCCTCCAGGAACATCTTGAGGAAGAGCCGCTCCAGCCGCGCGTAGGTGTTCCAGTCGAGGAACCGGAGGTCGTCGCCGGGAACGTAGCTGCGGAAGTCGGCGAACTCGACGCTCTGCCCCTTGCGGCGGCTGCGCCGCTCGCCCTTCATCCGGCCGCGGAAGATCTTCCGGCTCACCAGCTCCAGTCGCTCCAACTGGGCCAGCAGCTCGGGACTCAGTAACGGTTCTGTCGTGGACATGGGACGTGTCGCGCTCCGCCTTTGCTGCTCAAACACGGCACTGGTTCCTATTCTCATTTCCCAGCCCCGAAGGGGCGCCGGTCAATAGCCAGGGGCGCCAGCCCCTGGTATCTGAGCCGCGGATTCCCGCACCATGCAGCCCCGAAGGGGCGCCGGTCAATAGCCAGGGGCGCTAGTGTCCCGTCAATCTTCGATTGACGGGTAAAGTTTTCGTAGTTTTCGGCGT
>CAYGZA010000360.1:0-6192 GCA_964354135.1 uncultured Planctomycetaceae bacterium | reverse complement strand
CACTTACGTCAGCGAGGACTCGTTTTTTGTCAAGACTAACTTAGTGCCATTGGGCTGTAGGCTGTAGGCTGTAGGCTGTAGGCTGTAGGCAGAGAGCTCAAGAGAACGCAAGGTCTGATACCTGACCGCCGAAAGCTGATAGCTGATAGCCGAAAGCTGATCGCTGACAACCGCAGAGACTGAATTCTATGCGCGACGTTACCGGATCGTGGGTGCTCGTGATGGCAATGGGGCTCTCGCCGTGCGAGGCAATGGGCGCGGGAAATGCCCCCGGGGCGGCCTCCCTCGCCGACGCCATTGGCCGCGTCCAGCCGAAGCTCGTGAAGATCTACGGGGCCGGCGGCGCCCGCGGGATGGAGGCCTATCAAAGCGGCTTCCTCATCTCCGCCGGCGGACACGTCCTCACCGTCTGGAGCTACGTCCTGGACACCGACTACATCACCGTGATCCTGGCCGACGGGCGGAGGCTCGAGGCGAAGCTGCTCGGGGCCGACCCGCGGCTGGAGGTGGCCGTGCTGAAGATCGAGGCCGCCGACGTGCCGTTTTTTGATCTCCGCCGGAGCGTGGAGGCCGAGGCCGGCACGCGGATCCTGGCGATGAGCAACCTCTTCGGCGTGGCGAGCGGGAACGAGCCGCTGAGCGTGCAGCGAGGGACGATTTCGGTCAGGACGCGGCTGGAGGCCCGGCGGGGCGCGTTCGAGACGCCCTACGACGGCCCGGTCTACGTGCTCGACGTGGTGACCAACAACCCCGGCGCCGCCGGCGGCGCCCTGGTCACTCGGCAAGGGGACCTGCTGGCCATGCTCGGCAAGGAGCTGCGCAGCTCCCTGAACAACACCTGGCTCAACTACGCGGTTCCCATTTCCCAGATCCGCGAGTCGGTCGATCAAATTCAGGCCGGCAAATTCGTGGCCCGCAAGACGGAGGAGGCCAAGAAGCCGGCGAAATCCCTTTCGCTGGCGATGCTGGGCATCGTCCTCGTGCCGGACGTGGTGGAGCGGACGCCGCCGTACGTCGACGCCGTCGCTGCCGGCTCGCCGGCGGCAAAGGCCGGCATCCGGCCCGACGATCTGCTCGTCCTGCTCGGCGATCGGCTCGTCCCGTCCAGCAGGACTCTTGCCAACGAATTGCAGTACGTTGACTACGAGGACAAAGTGAAGCTCACCGTGCTCCGCGGCCAGCAGATGGTCGAGTTCGTCCTGCAAGCGAGCGGGGAGAATCCCAAGTGATGGTCAACCGTACGCGCGTGTCCCAGCACGGCCAAGACCGGCAAGACTTCCGAAGTCTCAAAGACTTCGGAAGTCTCCACTGCCTGCCTGGCGGCAAATTGCGGCAAACGCGCCGACGGATCGCGCGGGCAGTCCGCGCGGTGGCCGCGGCGGCGGTAGCGGCCGCTCTTTTTGGGTTGCCGCAGCCGGCACCGAGCGCCGAAGACCTGGGCGAGCTGGAGCAGCGGGCCTTTCGTGCAGCCGTGAACCGCGTGGCGCCGTCGGTGGTGCGGATCGAGACCGTGGGCGGAACGGATCGCGTCGGCCGGGTCCTCTTCGGCGCCGGGCCGACCACCGGCCTCGTTTTCACGCCCGACGGCTACATCGTCTCCAGCGCGTTTAACTTCCTCAACCGCCCGGCCTCGATCCTGGTGCAGGCGCCGGACGGGGGCCGCAAGCCCGCGAAATTGATCGCCACCGATCACAACCGCAAGATCGTGCTCTTGAAGATCGACGCAGCCCGGCCGCTTCCCGTGCCCGAGATTGCGCCGCCCGGTGAGTTGCGGGTGGGCCAGTGGGCGATCGCCGTGGGGCGGACCTTCGAAGGAGGCCAACCGAACCTGGCGGTCGGCGTGATCAGCGCCGCCAACCGGATCTGGGGGAAGGCGATCCAGACCGACGCGGCCGTCTCGCCCAACAACTACGGCGGGCCGCTGGTCGACGTCCACGGCCGCGTGCTCGGCGTGCTCGTGCCGCTCTCCCCGCAGGAGACCGGCGAGATGGCCGGGTTCGAGTGGTACGATTCCGGGATCGGGTTCGCCATCCCCGCGCAGACCGTCCTGGAGCTCCTGCCCCGGCTCAAGCAGGGTAAAGACCTCTATCCCGGCCTCGTCGGAATCAACGTGCCGGTCGAGAGCCTCTACACCGGAGCCCCGGTCATCGCCGGCAGCCGGCCCGGGTCGCCCGCCCACAAGGCGGGGTTGAAAGCCGGCGACAGGATCGCCGAAATCGACGGGCTGAAGATCGCTCTGGCCACGCAGATCAAACAGGAGATAAGCCGCCGTTACACCGGCGACAAGATGCGCGTGGCCGTGCTCCGCGATGGAAAACGCTTCGAGCGCGAGCTGGAGCTGGCCGCCCAACTCGATCCGTACCAGCATCCGTTCCTGGGCATCCTGCCGGTGCGGCCTCCGAAGGAGCATGTCGAGGGCAAGCCCGCGGGAGTCGCCGTCCGCTATGTCTATCCGGAGAGCCCGGCGGCCAAGGCCGGCATTCAGCCCGGAGACGTGCTCCTGGCCTTGGGAGGCCGGCCGATCCCGAACGCCGACGATCTCCGTGCCCGGATGGGCGAGCACCTGCCCGGCGAGACGGTGCCCCTGGAATTCCGCCACGGGGAGCAAGCACAGAAGCTCGACGTGGTGCTCGCGGCCCTGCCGGAGGACTTGCCCGCCGCGGAGCTTCCCCCGGCCCACGCTCCGGTCAAGCCGGCGGAGGGCCCGCGGCCCGCGGTGGGAACGATCGACCTGAAGTCCGACACGGCCAAGAATGAGGCCGTGGCCTACGTGCCCGAAGGTTACCGGCCCGAGGTGCCCCACGGGATCGTCGTCTGGTTGCACGGGCCGAGCGGACTGGACGCGAAGGAGCTGGTCGCCCACTGGAAGCCCCTTTGCGACCGCCACGACCTGATCCTGTTGGCGCCGAAGTCGGCCGATCCGAAGCGCTGGCAGGCAGCCGACATGGCCGAGCTGCAAGTGTTCCTCCGCGAGTTGATGGACAAGTACGGCGTGGACACGACGCGGGCCGTGGTTCACGGCCACGAGACGGGCGGCACCGCGGCGCTTCGCCTGGGCTTCGCCGGCAACAGCCCCTTCCGCGGCGTGGCCGTCGTCGACGCGGCCGTGGCCGGCAGGCCGCCGGAAAACGATCCGGCCCTGCGCCGCGCGTTCTACCTCGCCTGGGGCCGGAAATCGGAGCAGGCCGGGCCGCTGAAGGAACTCGTTGCCCGACTGCGGGCCATGAAGTATCCTGTGACCCTCAAGGACCTCGGCCCCCAGCCGCGCTACCTCACCTCCGAGGAACTTGCCGAATTGGCCCGCTGGATCGACACGTTGGACCGCATCTGAGCCGCCGGCCCCGTGTCGCCCCCGCACGGACGATGTGATCTCTGGGACCGGTTATGCGCCGTCACGCCGTTGGACTGATCGCGATCGTGCTGGTGGCCCTCGCGGTCGCCCTGCCGTACTGGGTGGAGGAGAGTCCCAACTCGCAGGAGCTCCGTGCCGCGTGCCTGCGGATCGGGACGGTCATGGTGATTCTCTGGCTGGCCTACGACCAGCTCAGACTGGTGCCGATCTGGCTGTGGTTCACTTTTCCCGGGCTCCTGCTGGTGGCGGCGCGAAGGCCCAAGTGGCTTCTCTTGCTCATCCCGTTGCTCGCCGTGGCGGCGATTCTCAAGCCGCGGGCTCCGCGGCGCCGGCGGAATTGAGAGGTCCTGGAAGTCAGATCCGGCCGTGGAGGCAGTACCAAACCACGCCCATCGCCTCGTGAACTGCTCCCTCGGTGCCCTTGGCCCCCTCGGGAGTCGGCACCAGCCGCGAGGCCGACCACTGAAACCACGTCGCGTGGTGGTTGCACGGCGCGGGGATCACGTCGATTCCCAGCGCGCGGAAACACCGCTCGGAGCGGAACATGTGCCTGGCGTCGGTCACGAGGATGATCCGCCGGACGTTGTGGGCCTTGAGGATCTCGTGAGTGTACAGAGCGTTCTCGTAGGTGGTCCTTGAGGCGTTCTCCAAGAGCATATCGGCCGGCTTGACGCCGAGCTGGGCCAGGACCTCGGCCATCGCCTCGGCCAGGGTCGGTCCGGGGGCCTTCGGGTGTACTTTTCCCCCGGAAACGACGAGGCGGCACCCGCTCGCCTGCTTGTAGAGCTTCGCCGCATGGAGAGAGCGGAACAGGGAATCCGGCTCCAGCTCGGCGCGGTTCCCGGATGCGTCATACACCCGGTAGCCTCCGGCGAGGACCACGATCGTGTCGGCCGGAGTGGGCGTGCCGTCCCACGGAGGATATCCCCACTCGAACATCCCCATCAGGAAGTAGCTCACCGTCTGGCAGCACGCCAAGGCCAAGACGACCACGAACACCGTGGCCGCGATCTTCGTGCGGCGTCCGGCGCCCCGGCGCCAGAGGAGGGCGGTCGCCACGAGGAGGCAGAGGAACAGGAGACTGAACGGCCGCGTCAAGTCTCTTATGAGGTCGTACATGGAGGAAGCTCCGTCTGTACCGTCTGATACGGCTTCTTGGAATTGGACGCCGCGAGGTAGTCCGCGGTCCCCCACCCCCCCCTTTAATAGGAGGCGCCGGTCGCCGTCCACTGTCCAATGATGATTACCACCGTCAGGCAGCCCAACAGGAGGAGCAAGAGGTACAGGGCGTAATCCATGCCCATGGGCCCATCTTCTCCCCACATCAGATGCACGACCTTTCGCAATGGGTTGGTCATACCCAACCATAGGCTTTGAGGCCGCGGCGGGCAACCTTCTTCCGCTTCGGGTTCCCGCTATTCTGAGGGGTGCAGTCTTGGGACGGCCACTCTAGCGTCCTTCCAAAGTGTCGAGTTTTCCCTGTTGGCATCGGCCCCGCGTCATCGCCCGATCTAATGCCGAGCCCAGCGATTCGGTATCCGGGGCGTGATTGACTATTCCCCATCTGGCGCATAAATAACCGTGCAGTTTGTCGATGCCATGCCATCCATCTTGGGTGGGGAGAATAGTCATTCTGGTGCGAGGAGGAATCGAATGAGCGTGCTTGTGAGTAAAGAGGCCCCCGACTTCTGTGCCAAGGCGGTTCTGCCGGACGGGTCGTTCACGGACGTGTCGCTGAAGGACTACCGCGGCAAGTACGTGGTGCTGTTTTTCTACCCCTTGGATTTCACCTTCGTCTGCCCGACCGAGATCATCGCCTTCTCAGAGGCGGTCGGCCAGTTCGAGACGCTCGGCGTGCAGGTGCTCGGGTGCTCGGTCGACAGCCACTATACCCACCTGGCATGGCGGAACACGCCGCGCAATCACGGCGGGCTCGGGGAGATCAAGTATCCGCTGATCGCCGACCTGGACAAGACGATCGCCCAGGCGTACGACGTGCTGCTCCCCGGCGGGATCGCACTGCGGGGGCTGTTCCTGATCGACAAGGGCGGCGTCGTCCGCCACCAGGTGGTCAACGACTTGCCGTTGGGCCGCAACGTGGAGGAGGTCCTCCGCATGGTCAAGGCCCTGCAGTTCTTCGAGAAGCACGGCGAGGCCTGCCCGGCCAACTGGAAGGAGGGCGGCGCCACGATCAAGCCCGATCCGAAGGGGAGCCAGGCGTTCTTCGCCAAGCAGTATGCCTAGACTCTTCAGCGGACGCGGGTCGGCAGGATGACCATCGGAATCCCTGCCCACTGGAGCCGCCGCTGGAGGGAAAAGGCCGTCTGGTTGTGCAAGAGGTGCTGCAGCCAGGAGTCCTTTTGGAAGACGAGCTGGCCCGCGAAGACGGTACACTTGGGGAACCGTTTTGCCACGTCCCCGCACAGGCGTTCCAGGTCGTCCACGGGGTCGGTCCCGATGGCCATGTAGGCGGCGGCCGGCATCCCCAGCCGGCGGGCAAGATCGACGTACCGGTCGAGCGAATGCTCGGTATGCTTGCGGAGGTCGTCAACCGCACCGGTCCCCTTGAAGTTCCCTGAGTCGACCACCCCGACGGAGACGAACACGAAGTTCTTGAAGTAGTCGGGGGCGAAGCGCACGACGTTGAGCATCGTGTGGATCCCCAGGCCGCTGTAGCCGCCCACGAGAATCACGGCGGTCGGCTTGCCGGGATCGGGCGGGGTCATGTTGGGGTCGCCCGACGTGACCATGCGGCCCAGCGTCTCGTCCAGGACCTTCAGCCTCGCCCCCACCCGCGTGTAGTAGCGGTGGATCAGAAAGCTCAGTCCGACGCAAACCCC
>CAYGZA010000359.1:0-6197 GCA_964354135.1 uncultured Planctomycetaceae bacterium | reverse complement strand
CGACCGCGCCGGCCGCGATGAACTCGTACTTGTCGTTGCCGGCGGTGCCGGTGAAAGTCGCCGGGTTCACGAGCCAGTCGTCCGCAGCGTCGACGGCGATGGCGTTCCCCGCCGTATCGACGATGCCAGACCCGGCCGCGGTGAGGGTCAGGACGTATGTCCCGACGGTCCCGGTGAGGCCGCTCAGGTTCCCCAACGTCCAATGGATGTTGTCCACGGTCGTGAGCGTCTGGCTGGCCGTGAGCAGGTTCACGCCTGCGTTGCGGGTAAGCGCGAGGTCGGCCAGGTCGAATCCGTAAACCGCGTCGCTGAAGACGGTCGTGATGCTGCTCACGGCACTCGTGCGCGGGTCGGGTGTCACGTCCACGATGTCGATCGAGGGAATCGAGGTCTTGATCGCGATCGTCAATGGGGCGGAATCGCTCGACTGAAACTTGCCCGGCTCCGTCTGCCGGGCGGTGATCGAGCGGCTGCCGTCCGCCAGATCGTACGCGCCGTTCGTCGTAACCGTCGTGGTGGTGCCGACGGCCACGGCGCTGCCGATCTCCGTGCCGTCCGCGAAGACTGCAACGGTCGCGCCAGGAAGCGTTCCGGACACGTCAAACTCCAGCGTCTTGTCCACCGCGCTGTTGTCCAGACGGGTGATGTCGTCGCTACTGGAGACGCCCGTGTCGCTCGCCGGCAGCAGGTCCACGCCCGTCGGCGCCGGGGTGACGGCGCGGTTGCCGAAGTCGATGTCTGGAACGATCTGCGCCGGACTGACGGTCACGCTGTGGTAGCCGGCCGCCGGGAACGTCTGGGCCCACCCCGCTTGCGGCACCTCCGCCACCCGGCGGGAACCCGCTCCCACGTTCGCCAGCGCGTAGGTCCCACCGGCGCCCGTGATAGTGGAAGGCTCGCCCGCGTCGAGCGTGCCATTCTGGTTCTGATCGAGGTAGATCGTCCAACTCTCGAGCCCCGGCTCGCCGGCGTCCTTGACTCCGTCGCCGTTCAGGTCGTTCCACTTCATCCCGCGAATCTCGGCGGGCTGAAAGTTGCCGAAGTCCACGTTTTGAACGGTTTGCCCCGGATTGACGGTCACGCTGTGGTAGCCTGCCGCCGGCAACGTCTGCGTCCACCCCGCTTGTTGCACCTCCGCCACGCGGTAGGAACCCGCTTCCAGGTTTGCGAGCGCGTAGCCTCCATTCGCCTCCGTAACTGGCGACGGCTCGCCCGCGTCGAGCGTGCCGTTCTGGTTCTGATCGAGATAGATCGTCCAGCTCTCGAGCCCCGGCTCCCCGTCATCCTTCGTGCCATCGCCGTCTAGGTCGTTCCACTTGATCCCACGAATCTCCCCGGGCAAGGCTTGATTGCCGAAGTCAATATCTTGAACCGTCTGCCCGGCAGTCACGGTCACGCTGTGGTAGCCCGACGCCGGTGCCGTCTGCGTCCAGCCCGCTTGTAACACCTCCGCCACGCGGTAGGAACCTGGGGTCACATTCGTCAGCGAGAAGCTGCCATCGGTGCCCGTCGTGGTGGATGGCTCGCCGGCGTCGAGCGTGCCGTTCTGGTTCTGATCGAGGAAGATTGTCCAGCCCTCGAGCCCCGGCTCGCCGGCGTCCTTCGCACCGTTCCCGTTGAGGTCGTTGAACTTCTGCCCGCTCAGGCTGATTGACTGGAAGTTGCCGAAGTCTACGTCGGCAGTGACTTGCCCGGCGGTCACAGTCACGTTATGGAAGCCGGACGCCGGGGCCGTCCGGGTCCAGCCGGCCTGCGGCACTTCGCGGACGACGTACGTGCCGGCGGGGAGATTGTTGAGCTGGTACGTGCCGTCGGGCCCGGTGATTTGCGATTGCTCGGCGTAAGAAACGGTCAGCGACCAGCTATTCAGGGTCCCCACGTCGTTCCCGGCGTCGTCACTGACCTGCAATTGCCACGTCCCGTTCGGGTCTTCCCCATCCAGTCGCGACAGGAGACCTTCCGGGCGGTAGGTCCCGGCAAACGGCGCGGTGCCGGCGGTGATGGACGTCGCGGCCTCGTCGTCGAGCACCGTGTTCGTGAAGTTGTCGCCCCCGCCGCCCACGTCGGTGAAAAGCTCAATGCGCGTGCCGGAAGGGCCGTATAGGTAAACGTCCAGGTCGGTGTCGTAGGTGTGGGTGACGTTCAACTGCACGTTCACGTCGGTGATCGGGCCGAGGCTGCCGCCGACTGCAAGGTTGGAACGGAGGATATCCTTGTCGGCTATCGGCTTGGGGATGTCCGTCGCATTGAAGCTCGGCGTGCCCGAATCCAAGGCGCCGTTGTTGTTGCTGTCAAGGTAGACGGTCCAGCCCGGCAGCGGGGGATCGCCGGCCTTGTTGCCGTCGCCGTTCTGGTCATTGAACGCTTGGCCGCGGATGGAGCCGGGGACCATGTTCCGGATGCCGTTTCCCAGCGCCAGCACGTCCACGCGGGGGAAGTCCAGTCCCGTGTTGGTAACGTTGTCGTTCTCGTCGTCACCGTCGTGTACCGTCACCGCAGTCTTCGCCAAGAGCGAGCGGAACTCGTCCAGCGTCAGCCGCCGGCCCAACTCCTGAACGGCCAGTTGCTGCGCCAGAGCGGCAATCCCGGCGATGTGCGGCGCCGCTTGACTTGTACCGTGGTAGGTTGCGGTCCCGCCGCTCTGGTTGGCCCCCGTGATCGGCGCCCCGGGCGCCATGACGTGCATCAGGTACGGGTGCCGCTGGCTAAAGGGCGTGATCACGTCGGCCACGGTGCTATAGGCCCTGGCGCCGTCCGTGTAGGTGAACCCGCCGGCGTTGCGGGAGTAGACGGCTCCCACCGCGACCGAGTTGGCATCCGACGCGGGATAGCTCACGCCCATCTGGCTCGAAGGGTAGAAACTGTTGCCCGCCGAGACCACGGGAATGACATTCATCGCGACCAGCGCGGCGAATTCGTCGCTCAAGTAACCCGTGTCCTGCGTGAATCTATTGTTCGTGCTGTCGCCCAGGGAGAGGTTCACGCTGGCGATGTTGTAGGTCGCCGCGTTGGCGACAACCCATTGGAGGGCCTCTTCGATGTCCGTCGTGGCTGCCCCGCCGCCGCTGTCCGGGAAGACCTTCAACGCAATGATGTTCGCCCCGGGGGCCATCCCCGTGTATGTCGTGTCGCTGGAGGCCGCGATGCTGGCAACGTTCGAGCCGTGACCGTCAACATCGCTCGCGTCGGGGTCGTTGTTGCGGGAAAAATCGTAGCTGTAGACGATGCGGTCCGCGATCCCGTTGAGGTCGTTGTCCGGGCCGAAAAACGGATGATTCAGGTCGATCCCCGTGTCGACGATCACGGTGGCAAAGCCGCTCCCGTCGATCCCCGCGAACCGCGGGTCCGCCCGGAAGTCGTCCACGTTCACCAGCGGGCCCGATACGTCGGTCTGCGGGAGAATGACCTCGTTCGGATCCTGCGGCATCTCCTCGCCCTGGAGGTAGACGAGCTCCGTGGGAGAGCCCGTTGTCGTCAGGGTCTTCAGGACGTCGTCCACGCGGGCCTGGGAGATGTGGCCCGGGGGAACCGTGGGATCCTGGGAAGCGTCGGGCAAGAGGATGGCGGAGAAGTCGGCGGCCGGAGCAGCCTCCGGGTGCTTCAGGCCGAGTTTATCGCCGGGTACGCCGATGCTCAGCAGCGTCCGCGTTTCCAGCGGTTCCAGCCGCGCGGTCCTGCTGGGCAGCGACCCACGGCCACGCCGCGGGACTGCACCGCGTCGACGGAACTGCCGCCGACCTCCCATGCCGGCAAACCTGCCGACGATAGCCCAAAGCTTCGCCATGGCGACACCTTGAGACCGGAAGACCAATTCCGGGGAATCCCGACATCCTGACAGGATGACCCGAGCGGGAAAGACTCAACGGGAGGAACATGCCCTAACCCAACTACTCTAATCGGCATTGCGGTGCTGGGCAACAACCCGTTTGGGGGCAATCCCCCAGGTAGAGGGAAGGTGCGCGGCAAGGTAGCCCGTAAGGTGGGGCCGCGAAGTTGCGTACCCCCCACGGCGGGCGTAGAATGGGGGCAACGCCTTCGGCGTCTCTCCGCAAGAAGATAGGCAGATTAGAGGAGCCGTTCCATGCGAGCATTGACCGTTTCGATGTTGCTTGCCGCGATGGTCGCCGGCACCAGGGGGGCCGCTGCGGCCGAACCGCCGAAACACCGCGCATTGGCCGCCGTCCCCTTCACCGAGGTCAAGGTCCAGGACGAGTTCTGGGCCCCTCGGATCCGGACGAACCGGGAGAAGTCGCTTGCGCACAATTTCCAGTGGTGCGAAAAGACCGGGCGGATCAGCAACTTCGCCAAGGCCGCCGGACTCGTGCCCGGCAAGTTCGAGGGGATCTACTTCAACGACTCCGACGTTTACAAGGTGCTCGAAGGGGCCTCGTACTCGCTGGCCGATCTCCGCGACCCCGCCCTGGAGAAGACGGTCGACGACGTGGTCGCCAAGATGGCCGCCGCCCAACGCCCCGACGGCTACCTCAACACCTATTACACCCTGGCCGAGCCCGGCAAACGCTGGAGCAACCTGGCCGACATGCACGAGCTCTACTGCGCCGGCCATCTGATCGAAGGGGCCGTGGCCCACTACCGGGCAACCGGCAAGAAGACGTTCCTCGACGTAGGCACGAAGTACGCCGACCTGATCGACAAGACCTTCGGCCCCGGGAAGCGCTACGGGGTGTGCGGCCACGAGGAGATCGAGCTGGCGCTGGTGAAGCTCTTTCAGGCGACCGGACAGCAGCGGTACATGGACCTGGCCCGGTTCTTCCTCGACGTCCGCGGCGACGCCGCGAAGCGCAAGCTCTATGGCCCGTACGCCCAGGACCACATCCCGGTCCGCCAACAGCGGGAGATCGTCGGCCATGCGGTCCGCGCGATGTATCTCTATTCCGGCGTGGCCGACGTGGCCTCGTACACCGGCGATCCGGGCTACATTGAGGCCATGCACCACCTCTGGAACGACGTGGTGAAGCGGAAGATGTACATCACCGGCGGGATCGGCGCCCGGCACGAGGGCGAGGCCTTCGGCGAGGCGTATGAGCTGCCCAACGAGTCGGCCTACTGCGAGACCTGCGCCGCGATCGGGCTGGTCTTCTGGGCCCACCGCTTGAACCTCATGCACGGCGACGCCCAATACGCCGACGCCGTCGAGCGAACGCTCCATAACGGCGTCCTTTCCGGCATCGCCCTGGACGGCGAGCACTTCTTCTACGTCAACCCGCTGGCCTCCGGCGGCGGGCATCACCGCCAGCCCTTCTTCGGATGCGCCTGCTGCCCGAGCAACGTCGTGCGGCTGGTGCCTTCGGTGCCAGGCTACGTTTACGCCACCGGCGAGAACGCGATCTTCGTGAACCTCTACGTCGCCGGCACCGCGACCGTGCCACTCAAACAAAACAAGGTGAAGCTCGTTCAAGAGACCCGCTACCCCTGGGACGGCCACGTCAGAATCGCCGTTCGGCCGGAGACCCCGCGCAAGTTCGACATGAACCTGCGGATTCCCGGCTGGTGCCAAGGGGCCAAGGTGCGGGTCGCCGGCGAGGCGGTCGAAGGGCTCGCTGTCGAGAAGGGATACGCCCGCATCGGCCGCCAATGGAAGCCCGGCGACACGATCGAGCTGGACCTGCCCATGCCGGCCGAGCGGATCGAGGCCCATCCCCGGGTCAAGGCCGACGCGGGCCGCGTGGCCGTCCAGCGCGGGCCGATTGTCTATTGCTTCGAGGCGGTCGACAACGGCGGCTCCGTGCGGAACGTCGTCCTGGCCCGCGATCCGAGGTTCACCGCGCGGCACGAGCCGAGCCTCTTGGGCGGCGTGACCGGGATCGAGGCCACGGCCCGCAATGGCCGCAAGGTCACGGCCGTTCCGTACTACGCCTGGGACCATCGGCAGCCGGGCGAGATGATCGTCTGGGTGCGGCAGGAGGGCAAATCGAAGGCGCCGCGGGCCGATGACCCGGCATGGGAGGGCAAGCTCTACCGGCCGCTCGACCCGGCGACGCTGGGTCCGAGCGAGCCACTCACGCTGGCCGATCGGACGACCACGACCGCATCGCACTGCTGGCACGCCGATGCGGTCGCCGCGCTCGACGATGGCATCGAGCCCCGCGACTCGTGCGACAAGAGTATTCCCCGCTTCACCTGGTGGGACCACCGCGGCACGAAGGAATGGGTGCAGTACGAGTTCGAGACGCCCG
>CAYGZA010000358.1:0-6232 GCA_964354135.1 uncultured Planctomycetaceae bacterium | reverse complement strand
ACCCTAACTTAGCAAAAGGCTGTGACTTGCGCCTATTTCAACGGTATTGCCCCTATCCCCTGTCCGTTCACACCAATCCCGACCACCGCCGCAGCCCCCACGCACTTCCCCAGAAAACCATCACGCCGGCCAGCACCCACCAGCGGTCCCAGGCGGTGGTGCGGGTGACCCGCTCCGGCCGCGTCTCGACGAGGTGGGCGTCGAACTTCTCGGCCAGCCGCGCCGGGTCGTCGTCTTCCAGCACGCCCCCGCCGCTTTTCTCCGCCGCGAGCTTCATGAGGTTCGGCTGTGCCCGCACGTCGAGCCGCTCGGCCAGATTGCCGCGGACGTCGAAGGCCGCGACGCTTGCGCCCTTGACCGCCCCGGCGCCGGCGACCCGGGCCCAGTAGCGCCCTTCGGCGAGCCGCCCGAAGGCCACGCGGAACTGCCCCGGATCGCTCCCCGCCGGCACGGGTGTGAAGACCTTCGGCTGCGCGAGCACGCCGCCGGTCAACTCGACCTGCGGCGGCCTGGTGCCCGCGGCGTGCTCTCGCAGCAGGAGGGTCGCGGTTACGCCCTCGCCCGCGCTGAAAGTCACCTTGTCGGTCCGGAGGGCCAATTGTTGCGAAGGAAGGAGCCCGACGTTGGCCACCAACCAGCGGACGAGGCTCCGCCAGAGGATGCCGTAGAGCTCGTCGTGCCGCTGGTATTGCGGGGCGAGAAAGGCCCATCGCCACATGCCGGCCCCCTCGATCACCACGACGCGGCCGCCGCCGACCGGCTGGTACGTGATCGCCGGTGCGGCCTGGTCTTGCTTGCCCGGTGCGCTGGCGGCCAGCACTTCGGCCAGCGGGGCCGAGCGCTCCGGCCTTGCCACCGTTGCCAGTGAAGGGAGGCTCGCCAGCAGGTCCTGGTCTTCGGAGAGTGCGGGGAGCCACCGCAGGGCTTGCCCGACCGACGTCCAGTGCATGCGGAACCGCGTTTCCCGGGCGGGCGTCCAGTGCACCGGCATCAGCTCGCCCAGGCGCTGGCCGATCTGCGAGGTCGGCGGCCCGCGGTAGCAGACCAGCGAGCCCTCGTTCTCGACGAGCCACTTCTTGACCCGCGCGATTGCCTGGTCGCTCAAGAAGACCTCGGCGTCGCGGCCCAGCACGACGATCTGGTAGCCGGCCAGCGATTCGGCCTCCGCCAGAACCCGGGCGGCGTCGCGCTTGATCGACCATTGCTCCACAAGGGGCGTGATCGGGGCGGCAGGCTTTGTCGCGACGGCTTTCTCCGGCCCCGGCGAGGCCGACTCCCCCCGCGCGAGCCGCCGCTCCAGCAAGCGGCCTTCGGCCATCTTGACGATGCTGGTGAGCTCGATCGATTGGTCGGCCGCGAGGGTCCGCACGAGGAACTTCGTGTCCCAATAGGGCTTTCCTTCCAACAAGAGCACGCGGATCGGCTGGTCCACCACGCGCAGGACGAGCGTGGCGGTGTTGTTCAGGTCCGTGACTTCGCCGGGGAGCGGATCGGCCTTCAGCTCGTAGCGGTACAGGCCGGCAGCGGGCTGGGAGACGTGGAAGGTCGCCGCAACGGAGCCGTCGGGCGCCAGCTCCACCTCCTGCTTTTCCACCAGGCGGCCCTCGTGGACGAGCGACAAAGTGGTCCGCTTTCCGGCCGCTCCCCGCTGCCGCAGGGCGACGAGCACGGGCACCCGCTGGCCGATGAAGGCCAGCTCCTGGGGCATGTTCAGGGCAACCTCCAGGTCCCGGACCCCCGTCTGGCCGCCCAAGGTCTTGGCAAAAAGCGGGGCGGTCATGGCCTTGGCCTTGCCGGCGGCTTCCAACACTCGGCCGGCACCCCCGCCGGCGTTGTGCCCGCCATCGCTGAGCACGAAGAGGGCCTGCCCCTGGGGCCGCTCGGCCTCGAGCGATTCCTCCACCGCGGTCGCCAGGTCCGTGGCCGCCCCGTCGGGGGTTTTTTGGGCCAGCTCGTCCGTCCCCACCGGCCCGCAACTCTCGGCAAACGAGTAGACGCGGACTTCGTAGCGGTCCTCCAACTCCTTGACCGCTCGGGCGGCTAGCCGGGAGGCGGCCTCGTAGCGGCTGGTGTTTCCTGCGATGTCGCGGGTTGCCATACTCGCCGAGCGGTCCACAAGGATCGTCAAGAGCGGCTTTCCGACCGGGGGCGGGACCCGCCGGAGCCACGTCGGGTTGAGCAGAATCGCCAGCGGCAGCACGACGGCCAGACCCATCAGCGCCATCACCGGCCGCCAGCGCCGCGGCGGCAAGCGGCGGCGGCTCGCCACACCGTACCAGGCCAGCAGGCACCCGGCCGCCACGGCCAGGGGCACCCACAGGGCCAACGGGATGTGAGGGTCGAAAGTCAGTCGCGTCATGTTCGCAAAAACTGTTAGGTCCGGAATCCAAGCAGGGCCGCCAGTTCTCCCAGAAGACAGAATACGCACCCGGTGAGGAACCATTTCCAGACGTCGTCGCGGTTCTCGCTCTCGGCCGCCGAGTTGCGCGAGTAGACGGCGTGTCCCGCAGCAAGCCGCCCGGTCAGCACCTCAGAGTCAAGGGTCTCCAGTTGACTCTCTTCCTCAGGAACTTGCACCGCCAGCGAGAAAACGGCTTGGCCGCCGCGGACCACGCGATACACTCCCGGCGGGGTGGGATTCTGCCATCGCCAAACCGCACCCACGGCCTCGTCGACGAGCTCACCCAAGGGCTCGCCCCCCGAGTCGCCGGGGCCGGACTCGGGCCCGACGACGCGGAGTCCGGCGGCCGCTCCCGCGTCGCCGGGCAAATGGGCGACCAGGGGCTCGCCGCAGAGGGTCGGCTGCCCGGTGCGATGGCGCGCGAGCATCCGCTCGACCAGCTCCGCCACCAGCGGGACGAAGGCCGGCGTCTTGGGCAGATTGGACGCCCCCAGGTCCGCGTTGAACACCGTGAGGACCCCGGCGTCGGCGGCCGTCGTTACCATGCAGGCTGTGCCATCGTTGTAGCCGGCCAAGAGATCGCTCTCCAGGCCGCTTGGCAGTCGCCGCGAGCTGAGCCCGCCGGCGAATCGCAGCCGGCCGCTGATGGCGTCGAGATTGTCGCCGAAGACGGAGAACGGAGGATCGTCCCGCCGGATTGCGGTCAGGAACAGCTCGCGGCGCAAATGCCCTTCGGGCGGCGGGAGGAATTCCACCGGCATTTGCAGCCCGGTCCCAGCGGCGTCCGCCAGCCGCCTGAGGTTCACCGCGTCGATCATTTCGCCAGTCACGTAAAGGATCGGCCGGCCCCGGCGCAGAAGCCCCGACAGGAGCTTGGCCGTCTCCTCGGAGAGCTTTCCGGGATGGTCCAGGAGGATGAGGTCCGCCGGGGCCAGCACCTGGGCGGTCGCATTGGAGGGCTCGACCCGCAGCACCACGGCCGAGGCCCGGTCTTCTGCCGGCCCCGGTCCCTTGTCGCCGGGCCGCCGGTCGGGCACCAGGGCGCACTCCAGGTAGTGGCTCGACGAGGGGCGCTGCGTAGCCGGCTGCCGCGTGAGCAGGGCGTAGACCGGTTTCGGCCGGACCCGAACCACCAGGGGCCGCGCGTTGTCGGCCGCCAAGGCGTCGTCCACGCCGGCCAGCCGGACCTCGCCCGACTGCCATCCCACCTCCTTGAGCGGGATTTCTTCCGTGAGCGTGGTCCGTCGTCCCGGCGGGCAGGTTCCAGAGAGGCGATAGGTCGTTTCCCCGAGGGTCGCCTCGACCGTCACTTTCTGGGGCGCGGGCGAGAAGTTGCCCACCTCGACCGACAATTGGACGCTCTGCCCTAGCGCGCTTCGGGCATGGCAGGCGGCCCCGAGGATGGCGAGGTTCGGGGGCGTTTCCGCGGGGGCGACCGACTCCAACTGGATCTGCGTTCCCTCGGGGAGCGAGGCGAAATCGGCGCCGGCCCAGTTGGACCGCTGGAAGTCGCTCACCACGACCAGCTCCCGCCGCCGCCCATCGTCCTCCGAGACCGGGGCCAGCATCCGCGCTGCCAAGGCGATCGCCCGGCGGACATCTGCCCGCTGCGGCAGCACCTGGCACTTGGCCAATTCATCCCGCAGGGCGTCGAAATTCGTCGAGACCTGCTCGAACACCGCCCGCGGCGACGCTCCGGCCACGATCAGGTTCGCCCACAGGCCAGGCCGGTAGCGGAGGTGCTCGGCGGCGATGGTCCGGGCTCGTTCCACCGCCCGGATCCCCCGGTCGGTGGCCGCCATGCTTTGGCTCGCGTCGAGGATCACGACGCGGAGGGCATCGCCGGTCTGCCGGTCGGAGATCAAGGGCTGCGGGCCGAACTGTGGCCGGGCAATCGCCGCGGCCAAGAGGAGCACGGCCGCGGTCCGCAGCATGAGGATCACCAGGTCCCGCAGGCGGTGCCTCGCCCGCCGCTGCCGGATTGCCTCGCGGACGAAGCGGAGCGTGGAAAGCGGCAATCGCACAGGCCGCGGCCGGGTGAGCCAATGGACCACCACCGGCACCCCCGCGGCCGCAACGCCCAGCCAGACTACCCACGGATGCAGGAACGTCATTGCATACCCTGTGGCACAGCCGCCCTTGGCTGTGCGAGTGTGTCGCTGCTTCGTCAGAGAAGGTATCCGGTAATTCAGTAGGGCCGGCGTCTCGCCGGTCCCGCCGGTTGTAGCTGACTTCGTGGACGGGCGGGACACCCGTCCTACTTCTCTAACCCGCGCGTTCGACCAGGAATCCTCCCAATGTTTCCAGGTACGGAATCGCCGTGGAGACGTGCCGGTAGTCGCAGCCGCCGGCCAGGGCCAGTTGGCGGACCATCGCCGCGTGGGCCGCGAATCGTTGCCGGTACGCCGTCCGCACCTCGTTGGGCGAGCAGGTCACTTCGCCGTCGTCTTCCATTCCCTCGAAACGGAATGCCGACCCGTCGGGGAGCCGCTCTTCGTCTGGGTGAATCAAGTGCAGGATGATGACCTCCCAGCCGCGGTGCCGGAAGAGCCGCACGGCGGCAAACACCTCTTGCAGGTCGTCCACCAGGAAGTCGGCCATCAGCAGCAACACGCCGCGTCGCCGGCTCTGCTCGAACAGGTTGCGGAGCGGATCGGCCATCCGCGTGCTCTGGCGGCAACTGAGGCGTTCGATGCTCTCCTGGACGTGGGCCACGTGCGATGCGGTCCCGCCCGGCGGGATTACCTCCCGAAGCTCGAAGTCGATGACCGCCAGCCCCACCTGGTCCTGACCCCGGTTAATCACGTGGCTCAGCGCCGTGGCCAGGAACTGGGCATACTCCAGCTTCGACCCGGCCGGGTCCTTGCGGCCGCGGGACCCGAAGAGCATCGAGCCCGAGGCGTCCACGGCCAGCGTGCAGAGCAGGTTCGTCTCTTCCTGGTGCAGGCGGACGAAGGTCTTGCCGGTGCGGGCAAAGACCTTCCAGTCCAGGCGGCGGATGTCCTCGGCGCCGGAATACTCGCGGAAATCGACGAACTCGCCCGCCCCGCCCTGCTGCCGCGAGCGGTGCCGGCCGCTATAGGCCCCCTCGATGCGGTGCCGCGTGGCAAACCGCATGTGCTCCAGCGCAGCCAGGGCGCGGAGATCGAGGAACCGGCTTCTCCCCTGCGCGTTCATGCCGCGACTTCTTGGAGCAAGTGCTCGATGACGTGCTGCGACGTGACTGCGTCGCCCACCGCCCGATGATTGACGATGATCCGGTGCCGCAGGATGGGAAACGCCAACGCGCGGATGTCTTCCACCGTCGGGGCCGTGCGGCCGACCAGCAAGGCCCGGGCCTTGGCCCCAAGCACCAGATTCTGCGACCCCCGCGGGCCGGCGCCCCAGGCGACGTAGTTCTGCACGTAGCTGGCTGCGCTGCGGTCCTCCGGCCGGCTTGCCCGGCAGAGCCGCACGGCCCAGGAGGCCACGTTCGCCGCCACCGGCACGGCCAGCACGAGGTCGCGAAGCTGGAGGAACTCGCTGCGGCTCATCGTCGCCGCCGGAAGGCTCGGCAGCCCGGAGGTCGTCTTCATCACGATCTCTTCTTCCTGCTCCTGCGACGGATAGCCGATGCGGATTTCCATCATGAAGCGGTCCAATTGCGCCTCGGGGAGCGGATAGGTCCCTTCCTGCTCGATCGGGTTCTGCGTGGCGGCCACGAGGAACGGGTCCTCCAGCAGGTACGTCTGCCCGCCTACGGTGACGTGCCGCTCGGCCATCGATTCGAGCAAGGCCGACTGGGTCTTCGGGGCGGCGCGGTTGATCTCGTCGGCCAGCACGAGGTTGGCA
>CAYGZA010000357.1:0-6274 GCA_964354135.1 uncultured Planctomycetaceae bacterium | reverse complement strand
CCTGGGAAACGTCGATCATCTTGAGCCGCTGGAGCACCTGGCCGGACTTCTTGACGGTCAGCTCGTCGCCGGGATCGCGATTGCGATCGCCTCGGTGTCGCCTATTTGGGTTGCTGCTTGAGGGCTATCACCAAGTTCTGGAACTCGGGGTGGCCGCGGAGGGGTTCCAGGTCCTTTTCTTGCTCCAGCCGTGCGGCGTCTTTCCAGCCGGCGGCGACGGCCTGTTTCAGGCACGCCAGCGATTGGGCGGCCCACGCTTCGCGGTACTTTGACACGCTGGCGGCGCTGGCGGGCGGCGGCTGGACCTTCGCGGCAGCCACGGCGCCGGCGGCGAAGGAGTACATGCGGGCGAGGTCGAAGAGCTGCTGGGGGCCCTTGGCGAGCTTCTCGGCGTGGCCCAAGTCCGCAGCCGCGGCGTCAAGGCGGCCGAGTTGGGCGAAGACCCGGCCGCGCCAGGCCCAGACCTCGGCGTCGTCCGGCCGCAGCGTCACCGCTTCCTGAAAATCCTTTTCGGCCCGCTCGTTGAAGCCAAGCAAGGCCCGCTCGCGGCCGGTGGCGATCAGCCAAAGCGGCTCGTCGCTGTAGGGCTTGCCTTCGACGACCGTCTTCGCCTCCCGGAAGATGATCTGGCATGTCCCCCAATCGGGCCAGTCCCACGGCATGACAAACCGTGGGGCCTGGAGCCCCGCCCGGATCGCTGTGAGATACCAATCTTCGGCCTTCTTCAGGCGTTTTCGCGCCTCGTCCTTGTCTCCCAGTTTGAAGCTCGTCACCGCCACCAGCAGGTCGTTGGGGACGTAATTGTGTTGGTCGAGCTGCTTTGCGAGTGCATGCGCCTCTGGATACTTACCGACGCGGAAGTTGGCCCAGGCGATGTGAAATCCCACGTAAGGATCACCGAAATCCTTTAAGGACCGTCCCATCTCCGCCAGCGAGACCAGCGGGACGCTCTTCGCATCGAAATCGAGTGATTGCACCATGGTGCAAACAGACCAGAAACCCTCCTGACGGTTCGAAGTGAAAGCGACTCGATCCGCAAACCTGGCAAGAGCCTCTTGCTGCCCCCTGCCCTTGCCTGCGAGGAGAGACAGCGCGATCTGAAGTCGGTGGTAGGGGGTCGTCGGAACACCCCACTTTTCGTTCTCCTCCGTGAGAAGCTTGGCCGCTTCTTCCCAGAGGCCTCTTGGGGCGAGGGCAAACAACGCGCGATCCCCTTTGGAATCGTTGACGCGGCAGACAAACTGGAAGTGGTTGTCCGTGGTGCAGCTCACCTTGACCAGAAGCTTGTTTCCCCCCGACTGGAGTCTGACGGGCGCGACTTGAGGATCGCCCACCCAGGTGGGATCTCCCGGTGCAAGAACCAGCTTGTCGTTGACCCACACCCGGATTGGCGCCGGAGAATGGGCACGAAGGGTTGCGTCTCGCTGGTTGGGCGCATAGACGTAGCACAGACCGTAGTAGGATCCCGTCGCGCGCGGTAGTGGCTGGGTCTCAAAGACTCGCCGGAGGTTGACCGTTCCCTCGGGTTCCGTCCCGACGGGACGCCACTCGAGCCACTTGCTTTCCCAGCCCTTATCGTGCTTTGCCGCCGGGATCGACTTGTCCGGGGAAGCGTGCTCCTGGGGGCTGCACGCGAGATTGATGTCCACCGGGTACGGCCCGGCGACCCACCAACCCGATTCCGGGAATACGTTCAACTCGTCCGGGCTCAACCCCGCGGCTTTGGTGAAGTCTGCGCCGGCTTCTTCGTGCTTACCGCGCTCGGCGAAGTATCGGCCGCGGGCAATCCATACGCGCGGATCGTTGGGAGCCAGCGTGATCGCCTTGGCAAAGTCTGCTTCGGCCCGGCCGTGTTGACCCAGTTCCGCGAAGATCCGCCCGCGGGCGATCCAGACTTGCGGGTCGCCGGGTCGGGCCTCGACGGCGGCGGCGAAATCCTTCTCGGCCTTCTCCGGCTTGCCGATATGCGCATGACCCCGGCCTTGTGTAAGGCGAATCCAGGGGATCTCCGGCGCAGGCTGACCTCGAACGGCGAAGTGGGCTTCGCGGTAAAGGATCAAAAATTCCTGGAACACCCACGCGCTGGAAGTATCCACGGGAGTCTGGCATGGTCTCTCCAGGAGGAGTCTGAGCTGCTGCTGGAAATCTCGCTCCCCTGCGGCAAGCCAATAGACTGCTCCGGCTCGATTCCCTCGCCCATGGTAGGCCAATGCCAGCGTAAACATAGGCGACGGATACGCACCGCCGATAAACGCGTCTTTTGCACGTTGCGAAGCCTTCTCGAAATCGCCCGCGCGGGAATGTGCCCAAGACGCGTGGAACCTGCGCCAGTGTTCGTTGGGCTGTTGACGAGCGAGTCCCATTTCCGCGAGCTTCGCGACTTCCTTCGCGTCCACGCCGGAATTCGCGCCGCACGACCAGAGGGTGGCCACGGGTGTGGGATCCGGAAAACCAGACTGCGGCTTCGTTACATTGCCGACGCGATCGAACGCCCGCTTGCACAGGGTGCGATATGCCGCGTGGTCGCCCTTCGTCACGAGGAGATACGCATATCGCAGCGACTGCCAAGCATCTTTAACCTCATACAACTCGAACGCTTTCGTGTAAAGTCCAGTCGCTTCTTCCCACAGCGCCAGCTTCCCGTACTCCTCGCCGATCTCGATGAGTTTCCGGCTCAGGAGTTCCTTGGCACTTTCGTTCTCCGGTTCGTCCTTGACGCAGGCGTCGCAGAGCTTGATCCCCTTGTCCCACGATGCCTCCGCCTCCTTGTGCCGGCCGGTGAGCCACTGAAGCTTGCCTAGGTCGATCTGCGTCGCGCCCACGGACGCCCGATACTCTACGCTCTTGGGCGTCTGTTTGACGATCTTCTCGCGCAGCGTCAGTGCCCGGGAGAGCGACTGCTCCGCCTTCTCGTAATCGCGCAGGTCGCGCTGGACCATGCCGATGGAGTGAAGGCTGAAGCCGAGGTCCACCTGGTGCCGCAGGTTGGCCGGCTCCTCGGCGGCGAGTTTCTCGCGGATGGCCCGGGCTTGTTCGGCGATCTTGAGCTTCTCGGCAGCGGCAGCGGTCTTCTCAGCGACGCCAGCCAGCTTGCCGGCCTGCTCCGCCTGCTCCATCCGGGCGATCAGCGACTTGAAATCCTGCCGATCTCGAAGGGCCTTGAGGTCGTCGTCACTTTTTGCGTGTTCGACATTGCTATAGCCCTGCTTCACGGCCTCTTGAAGGGCCTGCACCGCAGACGCCTGGAGTTCGTCGCGCCGGCGTTTTTCGGCGTCAGTGAGGTCCTTCTTGCCGTCCCCGACCCATTCGGAGCAGCGGGCGCGCGCGCGGGCTAGACCGTACCAATCGCCGGTTGTCTTGTCGCGGATGCCTTCGATGAACGCCTGTAACTGCCGCTCCGACTCGGCGGCTTCCTCCCGCCGGCCCAGTTTGCGTAGGAGATTGACCAACCGAAAGTGAACTCTGTATGCTTGTTGAAGTGTTCCTGGCACGGCCGGGTTTCCCCACGCGAGTCTTTGGCGGATCTCCAAAGCCCGCCGATACGAATCCACGACTTCTTGCGTGTTGTCGCCGAGTTCTTCCCTGAAGAAGCCAGCGTACTCCAACGCAAGAGCGAGTCTTTCGCCGTAGGTATATGCCCCCGGCATTTTCGCATAGGCGATCTCGAGATCTTGAAGCGCTCGCTCGAGCATTGACAGGCCCTCCTTCCGAGGCAGGAGCCAGGCAATGTTGTATCGATTCTCGCCAACGGACGAGTGCGCTTCCGCATCGTCGGGCTGTAGTTCGGTGATCCGATCCCCGATCGTGAGGATCTCTTGGGACAGTTGAATCGCCTGTTTGCGTTCGCTTTTGTACATGTGTTGAACCGCGACGCTCTTAATCGCCTCGACGAGTCCTTTGAGGTACTTGGTGTCATCGGGACGGGCCACGCACAGTTTCCGCCAGATGGCGATGGCCTTCGCGTCTTCGTCTTTCCAGTAGTAACACTCGGCCAACCCGTGCTGTAGGTCCAGGTCGTCCGGATGCACTTTGACAAGTCCCTCGAACCGCTGAATCGCTTCCGTTAGCGCCTTCTTGCCTTCGGCGCGCTCCCCGACAGCGTTGTGGATCTTCGCTACGCGGAGATAGGCCGCGGCAACGGCGGCTTGGACATCGGGGTCGTCTTTCCGCTCCTCCAAGAACTTCAGGTAGAAGCCCAGCGCCGAGGTGAGCAGGTCCTTGCGGAGCGGCTGCGTCCCGGGGCTTTCCAGGAGTCTCGTTTCGCTGATCTTGGTCAGGTAGTCGTCCACCGCCGCCATGGCCTTGGCGAAGTTGGCGTCGGCCCGCTGCTTGGCCTCTTCCTCTCTGAGTCGCGCCGCATACTCCTTGTCGTAGGCGGCCGAGACGATCAGGAAGCCCACAACCGAGGCGACGGTCGCCACGAGCAGCGTCGCCGCGGCGGAGGCGACCAACGGGCGATGGCGCCGGGCCCAGCGCTGCGCCCGCACCACCACCGGCTCCGGCCAGGCCGAGACCGGCTCGTCGGCCAGCCAATGCTCGATGTCCAGCGCCAGGGCCCGGGCCGTCGGGTAGCGATCCTCGGGCTGCCGGGCCATGGCCTTCAGACACACGGCTTCCAGCGGGGCGGGGACGGCCCGGCTGATTTGGCGAGGTGGCGCGAACTCGCCCTGCTGGACCTTCTGCAAGAGTTGGCCGCGATCCTCTTCGTGGAAGGGCGGCTGGCCAGTCAGCAGCGTGTAGAGCGTGGCGCCCAGACTATAGACGTCGCTTGCCGGGCCGACCCGATCGAGCTGCCCGGCCGCCTGCTCCGGGCTCATGTAGGGGGGCGTGCCGATGGCCGATCCCATCTGCGTCGCCGCCACCCCGCTGCCGGAACTCGGCTTCAAAGTCGTCTCGTCGGCTGTCGTGGTCGCGTCGGTCCGGCCGACGGTCTTGGCCAAGCCCCAGTCGACGACCAGCGTTTCGCCGTACTTGCCGAGCATGACGTTGCCGGGCTTGAGATCGCGGTGGAGAACCCCGCGGCTGTGGGCGTAGGCCACCGCGTTGCAGACATCGACGAAGCGGCCGAGGAGCTGGCGCATGGCCAGGCTCCGTTGGCCCGGGTCGCGGCCGGGCTTCTCGGCCTCGTGGAAACGGCGGATGGCCTGCTTGAGGTTGTCGCCGTGGATGAAGCGCATGGCATAGTAGGGCCGCCCGTCGGCGTATTGCCCCAGGCCATAGACGGGCACGATGCCGGGATGCTCCAGGCGCCCGGTGACTTCCGCTTCCAAGAGGAAGCGGGCGCGGCTTTCGGCGTCCTGGGCGCGGTCAGGCTGCATTTCCTTGAGCGCCACCTCCCGGTGGAGCTCCAGGTCTTCCGCGACGAAGACTTCGCCCAGCCCACCCTTGGCGTACGGCCGCAAGATGCGGTAGCGAAGGCCGGCGCCTTTGTCGCTGGGCACGTAAGTCTGCGTCGACTCGATATCGGCGGCGCGGGCGGACCCGACGACGAGCAGGCTTGCCTGCAAGTCGGGGTCCGCGATCTGGCTCAGCTCCTGGCGGAGCGACGAGACGGATGCGACCGCCGCCAGGCTCTTTTCCGCGTCGTTGTCGTGCAGCCTGACGTGCTCGCCGACCAAGGCGTCCAAGAGGGCGCAGCGCTCGGGCGTCAGGTGGCCGTGCTCAACCAGGATCTGCCCCAGCGGTTTCGACTTGTCCAACACCCACGCGCCCATGGCCTCGATCAGGGCGTCGCGGGCGACGAAATCGCTCTGAACGGCCATGACGCCGAAGAGCAGATTGAGGTCGGCGGCGTGCGCGGCCATGGCGAAAACCTCCGGAGGGGCCCGACACTAGAACTGATCCTACCCGGCCAAACGCGGTCTGTAAACGGGTTGGTGGCGTCGGGCGCCTGCCTGGGTGAAGCGGACCTTGATGGACACGTCCCCCTCACCGTGGAGAATGCCGAACGATTTGGCCAGGTGCTCGCGGAGGTCGAAATGCTCGGGCCGCTGGAACTGGAGCCCGGTGACTTCGACGTCCTCGATGCGGTCGATCTTCCAGTGCTGGATGCGGTCGCGCCGTGGGGCCCAGCCGACCAGGTAGAGCGAGTTCCGGTGATGGATCATGCCGAGGGGGTATAAATCGTAGGTCGTCGGTTCTGTGGCTTGCAGCGACTGGTAGGTGATGTGCGTGATGCGGCGGTCTTCCATGGCGATGACGAGCTGGTCGATCAGGTCAGCCTTCTTCGAGTAGTCGCTGGCGCCGACCAGCGTGTGATGGAAGACGCCGGCGA
>CAYGZA010000356.1:0-6301 GCA_964354135.1 uncultured Planctomycetaceae bacterium | reverse complement strand
GGACTTGCACCCACGAGAAACCAACACCTTCTCACGGCGCACTGAATAATCCGGGTGAATGCCCCGCCGAGGCGAGGCGGTACTCCCCTCCGACCGCGCCATCCGCCCTCCGGCGAGCAAGCGCTTCCGCAGGGCCGTGCGCCGTCCTCAAGACTTCCCGCCCCGGACGGCATGTAGGGAAGTGTATGGGCCTGCGGGTCCCGGATCAAGGAACGTCCAGCTCGATGTCGCTGATCGACAGCTCGGCATCGTGAGAGCCCACGTCGAGCAGGCGGCTCCAGTCGACGTCGGCGCGGCTCCCGGCGCCTTCCCGCTCGGACTCCCGCTGGCACTTGATGCACAAGGCGGCGTAGGGCAGGGCGTTGAGCCGTGCCAACGGGATGCTCGTGCCGCAGACCTCGCAAATGCCGTACTGCCCCTCGCGCATCCGCTGCAGCGCGTTCTCAATGCGGGCGAGTTCCCGGCTTTCCACCTCCGCAAGCTGAGAGCTGATTTCGTCCTGCACGGAGTCAAGCGCGGCGTCGACGACGTCGCCGGACGCTTGGGCCCTCAACTCCTTAAGCAGGCTTAGATCTCCGGCCAAAGCCTTGCGGAGCGCGTCGCGCCGCTTGATCAAGACCTGGTGCATGTTCAGGATCGCTTCTTTGCGCGTCATGGGATCACACCTCGGTGTCCGATCCTGGCCACGCTGAAGAGTTTGCCCCCCTCAGATAAGCCATCGCCGAACCCCCTTTTCTCTGTGCCTCTCTCTTGCTCGTCCAGAAGGTTCACGCTCAAGCGGCGGGCAATCCGCCGCATCGCGCTGCAACCCAAATATAGTACGCGGCTAGGCCATAGTCAGTTAGAAAAATCGGAGAGTTTCCTCGCTCTCTTGCGACCTGCCAAGTGTTGATCGCTGCGGGCTCCTCGCTCTCGAAGTCGCGCCGTCCCGCCGTCGGGCTGACGCAACTGGGACCACAATCCCCCGGCCGTCCCTCGTGGCACTCTCGCCAGCCGTAGCCCCGTGCTTAGGTGGAGCTTGCCGGTCCCTTTCCAGGCGTTAAGCTCGCTAACGGATAATCGTCAAAAGCCGCACAGATATCCAAGCGATTTTCGGTAGAACCCGGAGGCATGCCCCCGGCCCAGGGGGCACGTCTTTTGACTTCGCCTCATTCCTAACCTAAATACCCTCGGTGGTTTATCGCTTCTGGGGCCACCCGAAGGACACTTTGTGCCTCCGTGGTTCCCGCTTATGCCCCGCAAGAGGGGCCATGCAGGCTGAGTCTCGTCCTATGGCTACTTCGGACGCTTGCTCCACCGTATTAGGTACCGAGAACGGCGATTTGGTGCTCCGAATTTCCGGCAGTAGCCGAAACGGCCAGATCGTCCGAATGCGCTCGGCCAAGTGCATCGTTGGCTCGGGCCCGCAGTGTACGCTGCGCCTCCGCGCCAGGGGGGTGCAACCCGTACATTGCGTGATTCTCCGAGGCCCCGACCGAACCGTAATCCGCCAGTGGTCGTCGGACACCCGGTTGAACGGCCGGGCCTTCACCGACGCCCTCTTGGCGGGCGGCGATCGGCTGGGCGTTGGCCCGATTGAGTTTGAGGTGCTTGCCACCGGGAAAGCCAGTTTGGGGCCACCGGAGGAGTCCAAGACCACCCCGTGCGACGAGCAAGGGCCCCCCCGCTATCGCTTTGAGCGGCCCGAAACGCTGAAAGAGCGGCTCGCCCTAGCCAACCACCAAGGGCGGCAACGTGCCGGCCGACTGATCGACCAGTTGCGGGCTGCCCGCCGCCAACTCGCAGAATGGGAATCCCGCGGCAAGATCTGGGAGGAAGAGCGGGCCCGGATCGTTCGCGATCCCGGCGCCGCCGAGTCCGATAAGAAGATTGGCGAGGCCGAATCCATCGCCCACGAGGCCGAGCGGGCCAAACTCGAGGCCGACCGGCAGGCCTTCCTGCAAGAGCGTTCCCAATGGGAAACCCGGCGGACCGAAGCAGAGGCCCACCTGGACGCCCTGACGCGAGACCTGGAGGCGCGCCAGACTCAGCTCAAGGCACGGCAAACGGAGCTGGACGTGCGTGGAGCCGAGGTCGAAGTGCTCCCGGAGGAGCCTGAGGCCCCGCCTCCTGAGCCGACTGTCCAGCAGCAGGTCGCATGTGACCAGCAACCGGCCAAGCGCGAGGCCAGTCCTGAGAAAGCTCCCGTGGATACTGCCGCGGTGTTCCGCCGATTGGGCATCCCGGCGCCGGCCGAAGAAAAGGAAGAGAGTTTAATGGGAGCAACCAGGCCGGCGGCCAGTGAGCCCCAGAACGAGGGGATATCGCCCGCGACACCGGCCGCTTCGGAGCGTGAGGAGGAGTCGATCGATCGATACATGGCCCGCCTGCTCGAACGGACTCGCGGTGCCGGCGGTAGTGGTTCGCAGCCCCCGGAGGGCTCCAGCCGAACCACCGCAGGGCCGGACGGTCCTGCGGCGTTGAAAGCACCGGAGTCCGAGCCGGAGGTCTACGAACCGGAGGATTCTGCGGTCCCGGCCGCCGAGCCAAGAGCTGGCAAGCCGGCACAGGTCCCACGTCGCAAGGGGGCACTCGAGGGGACCGCTAACCTCACTGCGATGCGGGAGCTGGCCAATCTTGCCGCCCGGTCGGCGATTGACCGGCACGCCAGACGAAGCCTGGCCCGGCTCAGCGCGGGCAAATCGACGGTGATCCTGACGGCATTGCTTGCGGGCGGGGCTTTGCTCGGGATGTGGTGGTTCCTCGAGGCTGGCCCGATGGCCTTCTATGCGGGCTCCGTAAGCCTTCTCGTGGCCCTGTTTTGGGGACTCCAATATGCGGTCTTGACCGGGCGGATGATCCTCAACCGCTCGGGTCAATTGCAGTGGAGACCCAAGGCGGGACCCAACAAAGCGGATACGCGCGTTCTGCGTGAGCCGGTGGACGGCCGGCCGGAGCAGGGTGAATCGCCGGGGGAATGAGTCGTCTCTCAGGATTGCCTGAGAAGGCTCACCGATACGATTGCCCGAAGCCGGCTTTCGGCAATCGGCCTCTCAGCGTCCTCGGGCGGCCTTGACGTCGTCCAAATCGCGGAGGTGGTAGGCGATGCCGACGTAGTCCAGCACGCGGCACAGGGCCCGGAGTGCCACCCCCATCCCGTCCGGCCCGCTGAAACCGCCGAACTGGCCGCCTCCTTTGACGTGCGGCTCCAGGTCCAGAAACACGCCCGGGATGCCGCGGCGGTGGAACTTGCTCTCCAGGTCGGGGAGCAACTGGCGGAATTGGCGGAGCAAGAGCTCGTGGGCCCCGTCGCCGCAACCGGCGGGCACGAAGTGGGCCAGGGCGTCTTCGTCGACGTGCCCCCCCTTGGTCACCGGCTTGGGATTACGGTAGTCCTTGATGTGCATCCACCCCAGGCCCGGTTTCATCAGGGAGAACTGTTCCAGGATTTCGGCGGCCGAGTAGCCTTGGACGATGAGGTTGGCGGCGTCGAACACCAGGACCAAGGCCGGGTGGTTCACCTGGCGGTAGATTTCCGCCAACAGGTAGCCGTTGCCGCCCACCAGGTTCGCCTCCACCTCCACGCCGAAGGTGAGGTCCGAGCGGTGGCAGACCTCGGCGATCTGGCCCAACTGGTCGACCGCTTGCGGCAGGTGCTCTTTCGGGTCGCTTCCCTTGGGGTGATAGAAGGAGAAGCCGCGAATGAGCTTCGTCTCGAAGGCATGGGCCAACTGGCATGCCTTCTTCACGTCCCCCGCCAAGTAGCGAGGGAAGGGGACGTAGGCGTTCTTCGTTCCGTCCTCCGCGTTCACCAGCTTCAGCTTGCCGATGGGAGACCCGACGGAAGAGACGTTCAGGCCGTATTCGTCCTGCAGGTGGCGGATCTTCTGGATCTCCGAGCGCGTCAGCTTCATGACGTTCTTGATCCCGCCCCCCACGTCGATGAAGCGGATGCTGTAGTACTGCAATCCCAACGCGGCGAAGGCGGCGAACTGCTGGACCGCCGTCTTCTGGTTGGCGGCCTCGTCGGCGAAGCCCGAAAGGATCACGCGCGGCTGGCTGGTGGTCATGGCGGTTCGCCTCTCTTCTGCTGGGGATCGTTGCAAGCCCGGCCGGTATTGTGAGGCTCCGCCAGGGCCTTGGCAAGGGGAGCAGGCCACGCTTGCAGCGACGCCGGCCGGCCGCTATAATTCCCTTCAAATTCAGCGCTCGCCGGCACCCGTAGCGGCACTGTCGGCAATTGGCGAGCACTCCGTGCTGGACCGGGTTCCCGAAATACCGGGTCGGTCCCGGGCGGAGTTTTTTTGTTGCACAGTCCTCTCCCGGGCCGACACGGCCCGGCTCTGAACCCCAAATCCCGAACCCTCTCCCGGGCCGACACGGCCCGGCTGAACCCTGAACCCTGAACCCTGTTCCCCGAACTCCATGCCCAGCTTCGATCTCACCCCGCGTCCGGTCCCCCCGGTCCACACGAAGTTCCGGCGGATCACCACGGAGATCCCCGTCCCCGAGTCGATCCCGATCCTCCAGCAGCTCCGCCGGCACGAGCCGGTCTCGATGTCCGGCCAGCCGCTGGTGGTTTGGGACCGCGCCGAAGGGTTTCAGGTCTTCGACCGCTGGGGCAACATGTGGCTCGATTGGTCCTCCGGCGTCCTGGTGACCAACGCCGGCCACGCCCACCCCAAGATCCGCCAGGCAATCCTGGACCAAGCAAGTCGCGGTCTCTTGCACAACTACTGCTTCCCCTCGGAGATCCGCAGCCAGGCCGTGGAGGAGCTCGCCCGCGTGGCGCCGCAGGGGCTCGGCAAGGTCTTCCTGCTGACCACCGGGGCCGAGGCGTGCGAGTGTGCCATCAAGCTCGCGCGGACTCGGGGCAAACAGATCGGCGGCCCGGGCAAGATCGGCATCGTCACCTTCCACAACGCCTTCCACGGCCGCACGCTCGGGGCTCAGATGGCCGGCGGCATCCCGGCCCTCAAGGAATGGATCGTCAATCTCGACAAAGACATGGTCCAGGTCCCGTTTCCCGACGGCTTCCGCTGCCCGGACACCCGCTTCGACCTGTTCCTCGAATCGCTCGCCGCACTGGGCTTCACGCCCGATCGGGTGGCCGGCGTGATGACCGAGACCTATCAGGGCGGCAACGCCAGCTTCGCCCCCCCCGAGTACGTGCAAGCGCTGCGGGCATGGTGCGACAAACACCAGGTCCTCCTCATCTTCGACGAGGTGCAGGCCGGCTTCGGCCGCACCGGCACCTACTGGGGCTTCGAACACTATCGAGTCGTGCCCGACCTGATTTGCTGCGGCAAGGGGATCTCCAGCGGCCTTCCCATCTCGGCAGTGATCGGCCGGCCCGAGATCATGGACCTTTACCCGCCCGGGTCCATGACTTCCACCCACACGGGCAACCCGGTCTGCGTGGCCGCGGTCCTGGCCAATCTCCGCGTGATTCGGGAAGAGAACCTCGTGGAGCGGGCCCGGACGCTGGGCGAGATCCTCCAGCCGGAGCTGCGGCGGATCGGCCGGCAGTTCCCGGAGCACGTCGGCGCCGTTCACGGCAAGGGGCTGGTGGCTTCGCTCCACATTGTCAAGCCAGGTGGGATCGAGCCGAACGCGGAGTTGGCCACCGACATTGTGCGGCGCTCCGTGGAAAAGGGGCTGCTTATGTTCTCACCCGTCGGCTACCGCGGCGCGTCGGTCAAGATCGCCCCGCCCCTGGTCATTAGCGAGGAGGCGCTCCGCGAGAGCATCCAAGTGATCGAGGAAGCCATCCGGGAGACGGTCTCATGAGCAGCCCCACGGCAGGACAAACGCACGCCCCGCACGGAATCGAGGTGGTCCTTGTCGGCGGCGGGATGATCACGCACGATCAGATCCTGCCGTCGCTCTATCATCTCCAGCGCCGCGGGGAAGTGGGGCCGATCGCGGTCTGTGCCCTCAACTCGGCCCCGCTCCGCGCGTTGGCTGAAGCGCCGCAGTGGAACGAGGCATTCCCCGGGCACACATTTCGCCCCTTGCCGCCGCTTGACGAGCCGCCCGAGCGGATGTTTCCCGAGCTTTTCCGGGAGGCCATTGCCGCCCTGCCGCCCTACAACCTGGTGGTCGTGGCCGTCCCGGACCACTTGCACGATCCGGTGATCCGCGCGGCCTTGGAGCGCGACCAGCACGTCCTGGCCGTCAAGCCGCTCGTGCTCAAGTGCGCCCAAGCGGCTGAGATTGAGAAGATCGCCCGCCAGCGGGGGCTCTTCGTCGGCGTCGAGTACCACAAGCGCTTCGACCGCCGCTCGCTGGAGGCCCGATTGCAGTACCGCCGCGGCCGCTT
>CAYGZA010000355.1:0-6336 GCA_964354135.1 uncultured Planctomycetaceae bacterium | reverse complement strand
GCACTGGTCTCCAAAACCAGCGGTTGGGAGTTCGAGTCCCCCCGCCCCTGCCATTACTGTTTCGGTTCGATCGATACGCAAACCCAGGTGACCAAGCGCGGTGAACGCGTTATTCCAGGAACTGTTCCACGCCGGCATCTACAAGCGGAACCAGGGTCGCATCACCCGGCAGGTTACGTTTGCGGCGGTCGCGTTGGCCGTCGGGATCGGCTGTTGGCAGCTGAGCCAAACCATGCTGGAGAACCGCATTGACTCTTCCCTCGGGATTCCCTTGGTTAGCGGAGCGGTCCCCTCCGTGTTGGCGATGGTGTTTTGGTGGACGGCGTACCGCCTGGTCAACGTGCCGCGGTGCGCCGATTTCCTCATCGCCGTAGAGGCGGAGATGAACAAGGTGTCGTGGCCTTCCCGGAGCGAGCTGTTCCGCAGCTCCCTGGTGGTCCTGGTCACGATCTTCGCTTTGGCGGCGGTGTTGTTCGCCTTCGACGCGTTTTGGACGTTCGCGTTGCGATGGGTGATTTAGGAAGCGGTGGCCGCGGGGAGGAGGGGCCTCTCTGGGCCGCGTGAGGCTGAAAGGGGCTTTCGGTCGATTGGGAATCAGAAAAGGACGCAAGGCGTGACAGACCAGCCGAACAACCCGATTCTCGAGCCCGCCGGCCCGCTCCCAAGCGGCGCGGCGGAGCCGGGTGCCGGGCAGGACGCCTTGTCCCCGACGCCCCAGTCGGAAAGTGCCCCGGTCGCGTCTTCGGCAGTGCCTCCGCCGCCCCAGACGCAGGCCCCCGAATCGCTCCCCGCCCTCGAGGCCGTGGAAAGGGCGGCGGCACCTCCACCGGTCGAGGTGCCGCCGGAACTGCCGCCGGTCGAGGCGGCGGTGGCGCCCGAAACCGCCGCGGCGGCAGCCGAGCCTGAGACCGCCGGACCCGTGGCGGGACCCGGGGTCGCCGGACCCGTGGCGGAACCCGCGGTCGCCGGACCCGTGGCGGAACCCGCGGTGACGGAGCCCATGGCGGAATCCGTCGTCGCCGACGTAGCGGCGGGGCCCCAGCCCGTGGAGATGTTCGCGGAATCCGCGGCCGTCGTGGTTCCGGGGGAGCCTCCGCCGGTTGAGGTGCCGGTCGCGCCGGAGTCTGCCGGGGCCGTTCCGAAGCCCGAGCCGGCCGAGGCAAGGGCCAAGGCCAAGCCGCCCAAGGAGGCGGCCAAGCCGGTGCCGGCCCCGCCGGTCCCGAAGTCGGACAAGATGGACTGGTACATCCTCAAAGTGCAGAGCAATCGGGAGGACAGCATCCGCGAGGGACTCCGCCGGAGGGTCGCCATCGCCGGGTTGGACTTCTTCTTCGGCGACATCATCGTGCCGACGGAGAAGGTCACCGAGTTCAAGGCGGGAAAGCGGAAGGTCTTCAAGCGGAAGCTGTACCCGGGCTACCTCGTGGTGCAGATGGAGATCAACGAGGAGACATGGTTCCTGGTCCGGGAGACGCCGGGGATCGGGGATTTCACCGGAGCGGCGGGGCATCCGACCCCGATGCACGAGCGGGAGGTCGCGGCCATCCTCGCCAAGCAGGTGGAGAGGACGGACGAGGCCCCGAAACTGAAGATCAGTTTCAACGTCGGCGACCACGTCAAGATCAAGGAGGGGACGTTCGAGAACTTCGAGGGGGACGTGGCCAGCATCGACGAGACCAACGGGCGCGTGACGGTGCTGATCAACATCTTCGGACGCAGCACGCCCGTGGACATCGAATACTGGCAGATTGAGGCGGTGTAACAGGGAGAGCTATCAGCAATCAGCAATCAGCAATCAGCTTGGTCGTCGCCCGCTGAAAACTGAAAGCTGATCGCTGAAAGCTGATCGCTGAAAGCTGATAGCTGAAAGAATGGCAAAGCAACTGGTCGGACAAGTGAGGTTCCAGGTTCCTGGCGGCCAAGCGACCCCGGCCCCGCCGGTGGGGACCTCGTTGGGGCGGTTTGGGATTAACTTGGGGCAGTTCGTGCAGCAGTTCAACGAGCGCACGAAAGATCAGCAGGGGCTGCGGATCCCGGTGGTGGTTCGCGTTTTCAACGATCGCACCTTCGAGATGGAGACGAAGAGCCCCGCCGCGGTGGACCTGCTCAAGCAGGCGGCCGGCATTGCCAAGGGATCGGGCACGACCCCCAAGGAAAAAGTCGGCAGGGTGACCCACACGCAGATCGAGGACATCGTCAAGCGGAAGATGGCCGACCTGAACGCCCGCGACATGGACCATGCCCGAAGGATCATCGAAGGCACGGCCCGGAGCATGGGATTGGACGTGGTGGACTGAGCAGCTATCAGCATCGAGCTATCAGCGTCTGCGTTGTGGGCTGATAGCTGATAGCTGAAAGCTGAAAGCTGAAAGCTGATACTTATGCCTAAGCAATCAAAGCGCATGAGGGCCATGGCGGCGAAGGTCCCCGGCAAGACGCCCTTGCCGGTGGCTCAGGCGGTAGCGCTCTTGAAGACCTTCAACAATACGAAGTTCGACCAGACGGTGGGAATCGCCATCCGCCTGGGCGTGGACCCCAAGCAGGCCGACCAGATCGTCCGCGGCTCGATCGTCCTGCCGCACGGGATCGGCAAGACCTTGCGGGTCATCGTGTTCGCCAAGGGGGACAAGGTCGATGACGCCCGGGCCGCCGGGGCCGACGAGGTCGGCGGGACCGAGCTGGCCGAGAAGATCAAAGGGGGATGGACCGATTTCGACGTCTGCATTGCGGCCCCGGACATGATGGGCGTGGTCGGCCCGTTGGGCAAGGTCCTCGGCCCGCGGGGACTCATGCCCTCGCCCAGGGCCGGCACCGTTACCCCCGACGTGGCGAAGACGGTCCGCGAATACAAGGCCGGCAAGGTCGAGTTCCGCAACGACGCGGGCGGGATCATCCACGCCGTGGTCGGCAAGTTGAGCTTCGATCAGCAGAAACTAACCGAGAACGTCCAGGCGTTCATCAACCACATCCTCGGCTTGAAGCCCGCGAGCGTGCGCGGGCAATACGTCAAGGGGATCGCTTTGAGCGCCACGATGAGCCCCAGCGTGCGGATCGCGGCTTGAGGGGGACTCCTCGGGCGGACTTCACACCACAAGAGCCGCCGGATAGCGGCAGCGTCAAGAGCACATGAGCAAGTACGTCAAGAACCTGATCACCGAACACCTGCGTCGCCGGCTCCAGGGGATCGACGAGGCCCTGCTGGTCAACCTGGTCGGCTTGGATGCGAACGCCACCAACCGGCTGCGGACGGAACTCCAGCAGAAGAACATCCGCGTGATGTTGGTCAAGAACAGTCTGGCGGTGAGGGCTGCCGCCGGGACCTCGTTGGCCCCGTTGTTCGACGGGGTCGCCGGATCGGCGGCGATCTGTTGGGGAGGCGGGGACATTGTCGCGCTGGCCAAGGAGGTGACGCGATTGGCCCTGAACCCCCGTTTCGCTCCCTTCGCGGCCGTGGGCGGCGTGCTCGATGGCGAGAAGCTCGCCCCGGATCGGGTTTGGGCGGTGAGCAAGTGGCCCAGCCGGGAGGAGCAGTTGTCGATCCTGGCGGGCCAGATCCTCGCTCCGGGGGCCGTGCTGGCGGCCCAGATCGGCGCGGCGGGGGGCACGCTGGCCGGTCAAATCAAGCAATTGGGTGGCGAGGAGGAAGGGGCCCCGGCGCCGGAAGGAGCCCAGCCCTGAGGCGGAAAGGAATCGGCACCACCCGATCGGGCTTTGGGAGAGCCCTCCCGCTGGCAGAACAGAATAACCTGACTTACACCGTGTCGCGTTGGCGGCGATTTCCCGTGAGGCCCGCCGCGACACCCCGTTAGACGAGAAAGGACGAATCCCGCGATGGCGACTGACCAGGCAATCCGAGAGTTCTCTCCAACGACCAAGGAACTCGGCGAGAAAATCGTCGAACTGACCCTCAAGCAGGCCAAGGAGCTGAGCGACTACCTGGAGGCGGTCCACGGCATCAAGCCCGCCGCCGCCGGGGCGGTGATGATGGCCGCCTCGGGCGCCGCCGGCGCCGCCGCCGAGGCCAAGCCCGAGAAAACCGAGTTCGACGTAGTCCTCGAAGGCTACGGCGACAAGAAGATCGGCGTGATCAAGGAGGTCCGCGCGGCCACCGGTTTGGGCCTCAAGGAAGCCAAGGATTTGGTGGAGGGAGTCCCGGCCAAGGTCAAGGAAGGCATCTCCAAGGAGGACGCCGAGAAACTGAAGGCCCAGCTCGAAGCCGCCGGTGCGACCGTATCGATCAAGTAGCATCCATCAAGACAACCACCGTTCCCCCGACGGCGCCCGCACCGAAGGGAGATGGTGGTGTGCGCGGGCAGGAATTGCTTGACTTTGTGGAATCCCACCATCCTTTTTGGACGGCCTTCGACCGCAGGGGTAGGCCTGCGCGCCGCCCCCGGCCAATTCCCCATCCCGGCAGCCCCCCGCCTAACATCAAAGGGTGATTCTCTATGGCCACCACTGCTCAACGGTGCCTGCAGCCCAAGGAAGTCCGGCATTTCGGCAGCCGCCGGGGACCCTACTCGACTCCCGACCTGACGGAAATCCAGACCCGCAGCTACGTCGCGTTCCTTCAGCACGAGATGCCTTCGCAGGAGCGCAAGGACGCCGGCCTGGAAGGGGTCCTACGGGAGATCTTCCCGGTCGAAAGCTACGACAAGTCGCTCCGCCTGGAGTATATCCGCTACGAGCTGGGGAAGCCCCGCTACGAGCCGGACGAGTGCCGCCAGTTGCGGCTGACCTACGGGCGGCCGTTCAAGGTCGTGCTCCGGCTCACCAAGGAGCAGCCGATCGAGGAGGAAGTCTACCTGGGCGATCTCCCGATCATGCTGGGCGGCGGCGAGTTCATCATCAACGGTGCCGAGCGCGTCGTGGTGAGCCAGTTGCACCGCAGCCCCGGCGTCGACTTCGTCAGCGAGATGGAAGGCGGCGACCGCAAGCTCCACAGTTGCCGGATCATTCCCGAGCGCGGCAGTTGGATCGAGCTGAACGTCACCCGCAAGGAGAGCCTTTCCGTCCGCATCGACCAGAGCGGGAAGTTCTCGGCGATGATGCTTTTGCGCGCGATGGACCGCAAGTACAGCCAGAACGCCGACATGCTGCGGGTGTTCTATGCCACCAGCACGGAGACGATCGTCGACGGCCGCAGCGCCACGAAGATCGAAGGCAAGCTGGCGGTGGAGGACATCGTCTATCCGCCCGACAGCCCGCGCGCGGGCGAGATCATCGTCGAATCCGGCCAGAAGATCGCCAAGAACGCCGCGGAGCAGATCTGCACCTCGGGGCTGAAGTCCGTGGAAGTGATGCCCGAGCAGAAGCACCCGCTCCTGCTGAACACCCTGGCCGACGACCCGACGGCCAGCCACGAGGAGGCCTTGCTGCGGATTTACCAGCGGCTCCGGCCGGGGAACCCGCCGCAGTTGGAAAAGGCCCGGGCCCTGTTTCACGAGAAGTTCTACGACACCAACCGCTACCGCCTGGGCCGGGTGGGACGTTTCCGCATCAACCGAAAACTGAAACTGAACGTCTCGGAAACGGAGATGACGCTCCGTCCGGAAGACCTGATCGCCGGGATGAAGTACCTGCTGGCCCTGCGGGCCGACGACCCTTCGGTCGAGGTGGACGACATCGACCACTTGGGCAACCGGCGCTTGCGGACGATCGACGAGCTGGCCTGCGACGAGCTCCGCAAGGGCTTCCTGAAGCTCCGCCGCACGGTGCAGGAGCGGATGAGCCTGAAGGACATCGAGGACATGACGCCCCGCAGCCTGGTCAACCCGAAAAGCGTCTCGGCGGCCATCGAGTACTTCTTCGGCCGCGGGGAGCTCTCCCAGGTGGTCGACCAGACCAACCCGCTCTCGATGCTCACTCACGAGCGGCGGCTTTCGGCACTGGGTCCGGGCGGTTTGAACCGCAAGCGGGCGGGGTTTGAAGTCCGCGACGTCCACATCTCCCACTACGGGCGGATCTGCCCGATCGAGACCCCCGAAGGCACCAACATCGGCCTGATCTCCAGTCTGGCGATCTACGCCGGCGTGGACGGGTACGGTTTTCTGGTGACTCCGTACCAAGTCGTCAAGAAGGGAAAACTGAGCGACCGCACCGAGTGGCTCCGCGCCGACCAGGAGCACGAGGCCTTCCTGGCCCCCGCCGACGCCCCGATTCAGAACGATCGGATCGTGGGCGATACGATCGTCGCCCGTCACCACGGCGATTTCCAACTGGTCCCCGTGGACCAGATCCAGTACGTCGACGTGGCCGCCAGCCAGATGGTGGGCGTGTCGGCCGGGTTGATCCCGTTCCTGGAGCACGATGACGCCAACCGGGCCCTGATGGGTT
>CAYGZA010000354.1:0-6343 GCA_964354135.1 uncultured Planctomycetaceae bacterium | reverse complement strand
GCACTCGCCTGAGCAAGGCCTTACCATGAGGGGCGTCAAGCAAGAAACCCTACTACGGAGGACGAACCATGGACCTTTCACGGCGCGACATGTTGCGGCTGGGTATCGGTGCGGCAGCGTTGTTGGCGACCGGCGAGAGCGTTTCGGCGCAGGTCAGGCCGGCGAGGCGCAAGAAGAGGGCCCCGGGGGCAAGGAAGATCCCCATCGCGCTCCAGCTCTATTCGGTGCGCGACGATTGCACCAAGGACCTCCCGCCTGTGCTCGAGGCCGTCGCCAAGATGGGCTACAAGGGCGTCGAATTCGCCGGTTACTACGGCCGCAAGGCCGAGGAGCTCCGCAGCCTCCTCGACAAGAACGGCCTGGTCTGCTGCGGCACCCACACCGGTCTGAACACCTTGACCGGCGACGCCTGGAAGGGGACCGTCGAGTTCCACAAGACCCTCGGCAACAAGTATCTCATCGTGCCGGGGCTGCCCCACGAGAACGTCGCCACCAAAGAGGCGGTCGTCTCCACGGCCAAGCTCTTCACGGAGCTGGCCGCGAAGGGGAAGGAAGTGGGGATGTACGTCGGCTACCATGCCCACGGCGGCGATTTCAAGAAGTTCGACGGCGAGACCGTCTGGGACATCCTCTACGGCAACGCCGGGCCGGCGGTGACGATGCAGCTCGACATCGGCAACTGCATCGATGGCGGCGGCGACCCCTACGCGATCCTCAAGAAGTTCCCCGGCCGCTCGAAGACCATCCACCTCAAAGAGCACGGCGGGAAACAGGGAGCCGTGATCGGCGAGGGCGACGTGAAATGGGACGAGGTCTTCCGCCTCTGCGAGACCACGGGCGGCACCGAGTGGTACATCGTCGAGCAGGAAAGCTACGCCGGGCCGCCGCTGGATAGCGTGAAGCGCTGTCTGGAGGGCCTCAAGAAGTTGGGCAAGGCATAGAAGCTATCAGCTTTCAGCCGTCAGCTATCGGCTGTCAGCGATCGGCCACCAGTTTTCTGGTAGCTGACGGCTGATAGCTTCGGCTGTGGCGCCGCCGCGCTATCATGAAGCAGGTCATTGTCCGCGAGACGGTCTGCAAGACGATCCTCAACCGGTCCTCCATCAGCGACTACACGCTCAACTGCTACACCGGATGCACGCACGCGTGCGTCTACTGCTATGCCCGCTTCATGCAGCGGTTCCACCCGCACCCGGAGCCGTGGGGCGAGTTCGTCGACGTCAAGATGAACGCCGTCGAGGTGCTCAAGCGGCAATTGCGCCGCGCGGAGCCGGGCGAGGTCTTCGTCAGTAGCGCCTGCGACGGCTGGCAGCCGATCGAGTCGGAATGCCGGCTCACGCGCCGATGCTGCCAGCTCCTCTTGGAGCACGGCTTCCAGGTACACGTGCTCACCAAGAGCGCCCTGGTGCTGCGGGACCTCGACGTGCTGGCCGGCCGAAAGGCCACGATCGGCGTCACCGTGACCACGCTCGACGAGCGCCTCAGGAAGCTCTGGGAGCCGCGGGCCGCAAGCGTCCGGCAGCGGTTCCGCGTGCTCGACGAGGCCCGGCAAGCGGGGCTCGAAACCTCGATCATGTTCGGCCCGCTCTTGCCCTTTCTCTCGGACGGCCCGGAATCGATCGCGTCGATGTTCGAGCGGGCGGCCGACCTGGGAGTGAGCACGGTCTGGGTGGATGCCCTCAACCCGCGGCCGCGGGTTTGGCCCGCGGTCGCGAGGCTTCTGCGCGAGCGGTTCCCCGAGCTGCACGCGCGCTATCAGCGGCTCTTGTTCGACAAGGACGCCCGCGCCGCGTATCTGCAAGAACTCGGCCGCCGCGTGGCCCGGGCCGCGGAGCGATTGTCGCTCACGGAGCGGGTCCGGAGCTGCCTTTGAGAAGTCCACGCTGCTGTGTCCCGGTCTCCTGACCGCGACACCGGACACGTGGTGTTCGGCCACGCGCGAGGAGCTTGGCGCCTGCTCCGTGAGCGCCAAGGGCCAACCAACGCCTGGTGAACTCCCGCTTGATCCATCGCCAGCGCAACGAGTACCCGTACTCGCCCTCCGGAAGCGTCCACAGCGTGTGGAGGCGGTCGGGCAGAAGCACGATCGCGATCACCTGGACCGGGTAGCGAAGGAGAGACTGCCGCATTACGCTCCCCAGCAGCCCCCGCGCGGCGGCCGACGCAACCACGCGCGCCCGGCGCTGCGTGACGAGCGTGAAGAAGTACGCTGCCCCCGGAACGAAATAGCGGCGATAGTCCGACATGAGGACATTGTGCCGCGCCTGAGGACAGCCGTCAGGCACGGGGTGCCTGACCTACTTGGCTGCTGGCTTGTCGAGCAGTGTTCCTCCGACATCGGGAACCGCGGTTGGTTCGCCACGAATTGCCGGAGATCGCACGCTCCAGTTATGCACCCACGCGCGCTGCCGGACAAGCCAGCAGTGGGACCCGCGGGGGGCATCGCCGGCACTCCGGGCGTCGTGCTGTTGGGTATTCTATCAAAAGGGGGGAGGAAGTGGGAGGTGGCGGGTGAAGGGTGGCGGGTGGCGCGTGGCGCGCGGCGGGGTGCGGGCGACGGGATGAAAGGGTGAGAAGAGTGGGAAGCGCGAGAAGGGACACGCGCGTTGTTGCAGTGGCGCAATTGCAATGGCGCAACTTCGAGTTGCAGTGGGCGTAACTTGGGGTTGCGTCAAGCGGGGTTGGACCGGGCGCGGCGCAAGTGGGGGCGGGGGGAGGGTTTGCGCGGGGGAACAGCGGGCGGCCGACCTGGGAGTGAGCACGGTCTGGGTGGATGCCCTCAACCCGCGGCCGCGGGTTTGGCCCGCGGTCGCGAGGCTGCTCCGCCAGCGGTTCCCGGAACTCCGCGAGCGCTATCAGAGGATCCTGTTCGACGGCCAATCGCGGGCCGAATACCTCGATCAGCTCCGCAGCCGGGTCGCCACCGCCGCCAAGCGGTTGTCGCAGACGGGCCGGGTCTCCGTCTGCTTCTGAAATGAAAAGAATGGAAACGGGTCGGGAGTCGTCTCCGCAAGTGGCTGCCGAGAGGTCCTCTCCGTCCTTCCGAAGAAGACGACTCCCGCACCCCTTCTTCCCCCACTCAGTATGCCAAGTGCTTGCAACGCGGAAAAGTCCGGCGATACTGGAAGGGGCCAGAGCAGGAAAGGGGCCGGGCACATTCTGTGCGAACGCCCGGAGGATTGACGTCTCTGGGGCAAGCCCGCTGTGTCCACTCCGTTCCGTCGTGCAGGGAGTCGTAGGATGGCATCATCGCTCCGCAGGATCGTCCGCGCCGCCGCCGATGGCCTGTGGGAGGTCCGCCTGGACTATTGGGCGATCGGGCTGGGCCTGGTCACCGGAGCGCTCCTGGCGGCTCTTGTGGCCCCCGGCGCGACCGGCGTCGTCGTGTCTGTTGTGATCGGCCCGCTTGTCTTCGGCCCTCTCTGGTTTGCGGTCATCATTGGATTCCAGGTCGCCTGTATCCGTCTCAGCGGGCCGGACTCCATTCAAGGCGACGAGACGGAACGGGCAGCATCGCCCGACGAAGACGGCATGTCGGAAAAGGGCAACTAACCCGAGTTTCTCGCCAAGGCAGGGAGGGGTTTCCAACCCGCCCCACCGTGAACCGAACGGACTTCCCAAGTCTTCAAGACCTCGGAAGTCTTCGAGACCCCGGACCCTATCGGGCCGACACGGCCCGGCTCTGAACCCTGAACCGTGACGGGCCAACACGGCCCGGCTCTGAACCCTGAACCGTGACGCGCCGACACGGCCCGGCTCTGAACCCCGGACCCTCTCATGTCAGAGTCCTTACTGCCCAAGCGATTCCTCTTCCGCTTCTCGATCCCTTGCCTGTATCGCCGGCCGCTCGGGTCGGAGCGGGGCGCCGGGCTCGACGCCACGCATCGCCTGGTCGGGTTTGCCGAATTGGAGGGACGCTCCACGCCAGCCGACGTTCGGGCCGCCTGGAGCGAGGAAGGGCTGGCGTTTGCCGTCCTGGTGCAAGGGAAAAAGCAAGCCCCCTGGTGCCGGGCCGGTAAGGCCGAGGACAGCGACGGCGTGCAGCTTTGGATCGATACCCGCAATGTCCACAACGTTCACCGGGCGAGCCGCTTCTGTCACCGGTTCCTTTTCCTGCCCAGTGGAGGCGGCACTCGCCTCGACCAGCCGGTGGCCTTGTGGCTTCCCATCAATCGGGCGAGGGAGCATCCCCGCGCGATCCGGCCGGACGCGCTTCGGGTCGCGGGCAAACTCCAGAAAGACGGGTACCGGCTCGACGTGGGTATTCCCGCCGAGGCCCTGACCGGCTTCGATCCGCAGGAACACCCTCGCCTCGGATTCACCTACGCGGTGACTGACCGCGAGCTTGGGGAGCAGACCCTCGGCGTCGGCAGCCCCATGCCCTACCAGGAAGACCCCAGCCTCTGGGCCACGCTGGAATTGGTGAGATAACCGGGGAACCGGCCCCTGTGTCCCGGCGACTTGGACCGGCTGGGCCCCGGTTCGAGACCCCCTCTATCAAGGGGGTCTCTGGTCCGGGGCTCGCGCATCCGGTATCACATGGACTACGAACCACCCCGGCTCCTGTGGGAATCGCTCCAAGGGAGCGAGCAGCGGCCGGGGCATCGCTTCACTTGAGCTGAAGGAGACGCACCCATGAGGACCGTACGGATCGTGTTGGCAATGGCTGTCGCCCTGTCGCTCGCCACGGCAGTGGCGGCTCAGGACAAGGCGAAGGAAAAGGAAAAGGGCAGACCGGCCAGGCTCAGCCCGACCGCTCGGGCCATGCTGGGCATCGAGAGGCTCCGCACTGCCCTGGAGGGACTGGACCTCACCGAGGAGCAAAAGGAGAAGCTCCAGAAGGTCCGCGAGGGAGTCGGCCCGAAGATGAAGGAGGCCTTCGGCAAGATGCGAGACATCCTCACCGAAGAGCAGAGGAACGCCGCCGAGGAGTCGGCGAGAAAGGCCAAGGATGCGGGGAAGAAGGGGAGGGAGCTCATGGTAGCGGTCGAGTCGACCCTCAAGCTCACCGACGAGCAGAAGGAGAAAATGGACAAGATCGGTCAGGACTTGCTCGCCCTCCAGAAAGACATGATGAAGGAGATCCTGGGCGTCCTGACCACGGAGCAGCAGGCGAAGGTCAAGGAGAAGATGCGGCCGGAAGGGAAGAGGGATCGCAAGCCAGCCGAGAAATAGGAAACCCAGTACCCCCCAACCGGCACATTCCAAGCGAACTCAAACAGCGCCAATCGCCGCGAGGCGGCCGGCCCATGTTTGTTGCGGTAGCCCAGGGCGACACCCTGTTCGGGAGACGCAACTCCGCTTTGCCTAGCCCCAGGCGCCGCCGTAAGCCGTTCCCTCTTCAGAGGTTGAAGGGCCCCCGGTCCGCCGGCAAGCGTCGGAAGTCAGGGTTCCGGCCCACGGAATCGCACCGAATCGGGACCCGGCAGAATCGTGCGAAGTCCTTAGCCGGCCTCAGGTTATGAGCAAGAACGCCGCTATTCGTTGTCCATAACCCTTATGAGGTACGGTCACTTGCGCGCTCTCTACCAGCCGCAAGTCCAAGCCTCAAGCCAAGTTGCCGGCCGGACCGCCGCCGCAAGAAAATGCCCGCGGGCCGGATGTTGGACCTCATCGCGTCTTCGGGCACAAAAGGGAGCGCTCAACGCCAAAACCGGCGGACTCCGCGGTGCAAATGCGTAGAATACTATTCCGCGGGCAAGAACCCCGCGCGCAGACTTCCGAAGTCTTGAAGACTTCGGAAGTCTGCGGAGCCAACAGAGACTCTGGCCGTTCGTAGTACGCAGTGGAGGTACCGGCACCTGGATGGCTACCACGGCAACGAAACCGACGAACCTCAAGGAACTTCGCCAGACCGGCTGGCTCCCGAAGCCGGTCAAACGCGAAATCTACGGCAACTTCCTGCGGATGCTCAGCCGCGGTGAGGATCTCTTCCCGGGGATTATCGGCTACGACGATACGGTGATCCCGGAGATCAACATCGCCCTGCTCGCCCGCCACGACATGCTCTTCCTGGGCGAGAAGGGCCAGGCCAAGAGCCGGTTGATGCGGCTCTTGACGCGATTTCTCGACGAGAAGATTCCGTACCTGGACATCCCCGGGTGCCCGGTGCATGAAGACCCGTACCGGCCGATCACGCGTGCCGGGCGCGATCTGGTCGCCGGGACGTCCGAGGACCGCGTGCCGATCGCCTGGTGGCCGCGTCAGGAGCGTTATGCCGAGCGGTTGGCCCCCGGCACGAAGTTCGCGGACGTCATCGGCGAGATCGATCCGGCCCGGCTGGCCGCCGGCACGAGCATGTCGGCCGAAGAGGCCCTGCACTTCGGGCTCATCCCGCGGATGC
>CAYGZA010000353.1:0-6376 GCA_964354135.1 uncultured Planctomycetaceae bacterium | reverse complement strand
ATACGCATTCTGGCAGTATAGGGCCGACCTTGAATTACTGACACTTGGCCGATGAGGGATGAAAGATCAGGCCGCCGCGTTATATTGGTGTCGATTCTCTCGCCGAACACCATAGCGTGCCTTTGTCGCCGAAGAGACATTTTCACCCGATGGCTGCGTCGGGTGGCCGGCTGCGCGCAGCGAAGCCCCAGTGAGTGGTCACTGGGGCACGCTTCGCTTTGCTCCGGCCACCCAACCCGGTCGTCGGCCAGTCCGGAAGGAAGCGATGCCATGTCGAGGTTCTTGCGAGGCGTGTTCTTCGTGGTTGCCGTTGGCTGTCCCGCGGCCGTTTTGGCGGAAGACAGTTACTACAGCGTGCCCCTCCGGGAGCTGCAGCTCACCGAAGGGACCCTGCCCGTAGGAAAGCCCCAGCCCGATCGGCGATTCTGGCGGCAAAGAGAGTCGCTGGCCCCTTACGCCGTGCTCGACGGGCCGGGAGAGGCCTACGTGGTCGGCGGCGGGGATTGGACCGAGCCGTGGTCGGCCCCGGTGATGGTCGGTCCGGGGTCTCCCGAGTGGCAGGCCGCCGAGCCCGGGACAAAACAACCCGCCGGCCAGGAACCGGATCGTCGCACGAGGATTCTCGTCCGTGCTCCCGCCGGCAAGGACGCGACCGGACGGTTGTTCCTTCCGGGCTTTGCCGCGGGCAAGCTCAAGTTCCGGATTCCTGCGTCGGAAGCCAAGCCGGAGGTGCGGAGAGACTTCTATCGCGGGAAGCTGGCCCACTACGAGCATGAGCTGGGTCGGGACGTTCCCGGCGCGGCGTGGTTTCGTCACCAGGCCCGCGAGGCCCGCCTGGCGCTGAATCTCTCGCCCGAGCAAGCCGACCGCTTCCGGCCTCGGCAACGGGGCCGGACCAACGAGCTCGCGCAGACCTACGACCTCTTCACCGGCGGCCGCGCGATGAGCGAGAACCTGCAGTTGGACCGCGTGCTCCCGAGGGTCGCGCCCAACGAAACGCCCGTCAAGATCGACTCGATCCAAGGGATCACCATCCAGGAAATCGACTGGCAGCCACTCATCAAGGACGTCAAGCCGAAGCTGGACCCGCTCTCCGCCCTCGTGCCGGCCGACCAGCACGTGGTCTTCTTCCCCACGTTCCAGGCCGCGATGGCGGTTTCCGATGAGACGAAGCTGCACGACACGCCGGTCCTGCACCTGACCGAGCCGCGCTCGGAAAACGCCCGCATTGCCGACCGCTACCAAGAGCAGCTCGGCCTGCCGCTCAGCACCCTGGCGCGGCTGCTGGGCCCGCAGGTGGTGCGGAGCGTCGCGCTGACCGGGTCGGATACGTTCTTCCCCACGGGGACCGACGTGGCAGTGCTCTTTGAGACGCCGCAGCCCGCGGTGCTGGAGAACCTCCTCTGGGTTCGGGTCTCTCTGGCGGTCAGCAAGAACCCGCAGGTGAAGGCCCAACAAGGCGAAATCGAGGGCCTTGCCTACCGCGGTTTTCGCTCGGCCGACCGCCGCGTCTCCAGCTATCTGGCGAAAATCGACAAGGCCGTGATCGTGACCAACTCGCTCGCCCAGGTCAAACGGCTGGCCGAGGTCCGCAGCGGGAAGTGCAAGTCGATCGCATCACTGCCGGAGTACGTGTTCTTCCGAAACCGCTACCGCTTGGGCGATCCGGAAGAGACGGCCCTGGTGTTCCTTAGCGACCCGACGATCCGCCGCTGGTGCGGCCCGCAATGGCGGATCGCCGACTCGCGGCGGACCCGGGCAGCCGCGGTCATGGCGGAAATCCAGGCCTCGCACCTGGAGCCGCTCGCGAGAAAGAAGGTGCAGGCCGGCCCCGTCCACACCGACCTGCCGATCGCCGATGCCGGCCAGTTGACGCTCACCCCGGCGGGCGTCCTCTCGTCCACGCTCGGCTCCCTGGACTTCCTCACGCCGATCAGCGAAATGCCGCTCGAAGAAGTCACCAAGGCCGAGGCCGACGCGTATGCCCGCTGGCGCGACGGCTACCAGCGGAATTGGACCTGGGCCTTTGACCCAATCGGGCTGCGGATCGGCGTTCACAAGGACCGCCTATCCGGCGACATGACGGTCATGCCGCTCATCTTCGGCACGGAGTACCGGGACCTGATCTCGATCTCCCAGGGCGGGAAGCTCGCCCCCGATGCCGGCGACCGGCACGATACCTTGCTGCACTTCGCCCTGGCCCTCGACAAGAAGTCGCGGATGTTTGAGCAGGCGAACAACCTCGCGGGATTGGTGGTCAAGGGGGTGTCGCTGGGCTGGATCGGCGATTCGGCCGCCGTCTACGTCGAGGACGACCCGTTTTGGAGCGACCTGGCGAAAGTCAAGCCCGACGACATCGAGCGGTTCATGTTCGTCGAGAACGAAATCGGGCGATTGCCGGTCGCGCTGCGCGTCGAGGTCTCGGGCGGCCTCAAGCTCGCCATGTTCCTCAACGCGCTCCGGGCCTACATCGAGGAGACGTCGCCGGGGTTGGTCCGTTGGGAGTCGCTCAAGTACAAGGACCAGCCCTATGTGAAGGTCTCGCCCACGGAGCGCGGCCGCCGCCAGTTCGGACCGGCCGAGAAGCTCGCCCTCTACTACACCACGTCGCCCGATTCGCTCACCGTGACGCCCAGCGAGAAGCTCCTCCAACGGTCGATCGATCGGGAGCTGGCCCGCGAAAAGGCGGAGAAGGAAGGAATACCGGCCGGTAAAGCCGCTCAAGACCTCCGGCCGTGGCTGGGCTCCAACGTCGGCCTGCAGGTCGATAGCAGGGTCCTGGAGGTCGTCAACCGGTTTGCCCGCGACGAGTACCAGCAGACCTTGCAGGCCCGGGCCTGGGGCAACATCCCCATCCTCAACGAGTGGAAACGGATGTTCGCCGACCGCGACCCGGTTGCCGTGCACCAGCAGATCTGGCAGGTGGAATTGGTCTGCCCCGGTGGCGGCAAGTACGTCTGGAACGAGAACTGGCAGACGATGGAATCGACCGTCTACGGGCACCCCGGCCAGCCGAAGCAAGGCCCTCCCGCCCCGCCGGTCTTGAGCACCTTCCGTGAGGGCAACTTCGGGCTGACGTTCGAGGATCGAGGGCTCCGGGCTCGCGCCACCCTCCGCCGCGACCCGAACGTCAAGCCGCCTACCCCCGCCGCGAAGACCGCAGCGGAGAAACCCGCGAAACCGAAGCCAAAGAAGAGGCCTGCCGCGGCAACGCTCTGATGTACAACCCGACCTCATGCCTTCCAACCGCATCCAGCCCGAGACGCCGTGGGAGAACGTGGTCGCGTTTGCCGAGGCGTGCCGCAGCCTGCGAGACCGGCGAGACTGAGTTTCCAGGGAGGTTTCACGCAAAGGCGCAAAGACGCCGTCAGGGTTCTCGGAGCGTGGCAGTAAACCCTGTACTGCTGGCTTGCCCACCCGCGCCTTGTCTATACTGGTCGTTGAGTCGCCCCCCCCGTGGCAACCAGCGTCGTTTAGCGGCCGAGGGCACGTCGGCCGAACTGTGCCAGAACCCGTCGCGAATCCATCATGAAGATCACGCAAATCGTCTGCCAGGTCCTTCGGATCGAAAACGTCCAGCGCAAGACCTCGGCCTGCCAGGACTCCGTGTTGGTGCGGGTCCGCACCGACAACGGCCTGGAGGGGATCGGCGAGGCCGACTCGTCGCCCGAGGTCGTTAAGGCGGTCATCGATGCCCCGTACAGCCACAACGTCGCCTGCGGGCTGCGGGAACTCTTGATCGGCGAGAACCCGCTGGAGACGGGCCGCCTTTGGCAAAAGATGTACCGCGGCACGCAGTACTTCGGCCGGACCTCCGTCACGATCTCGGCGATGGCGGCGATAGACATGGCCTTGTGGGACCTCAAGGGGAAGTTCTTCGGCCAGCCGATCCATCGCCTCTTGGGCGGAAAGCACCACGACCGGGTCCTGGCCTATGCGTCGATCCTCTTCGGCCGCGACGGGGCGGAGACCTGCGACATCGCCCGGCGATGGCGCGAGTCGGGCTACCGGGCCGTGAAACTCGGCTGGGAGCCGATGGGCCCGTCCGAGGCCCTGGATTGCGAGCTGGTCCGCGGCGGGCGAGAGGGAGTCGGCGATGGCGCCACGCTGCTCATCGATGCCGGCTGCGTCTGGGACACGCGGACCGCCCTGCGCCGGGCCCGGCTTTTCGCGGAGTACAACATCGGCTGGCTCGAAGAGCCGCTCCAGCAGGCCAACGTGGACGGCTACGTCTGGCTTCGCGACCGCTCGCCGGTGCCCATCGCCGCCGGCGAAGGGGAGTGCGGCTCCGAGGCGTTCCGGCCGCTGGTGGATCGCCACGCCCTCGACGTCTATCAAGTGGATCTCGCGCGGAACGGCTTTACGGAGGCCGCCTACATCCGCCGCCGCGTCGAGGAGATCGGCGCTCGCCTGTGCAACCACTGCTACACCAGCGCGGTCACCGTGGCCGCCAGCCTCCAATGGCTGTGTACCTGCCGCGAGGCGTTCCTGTTTGAGGACTGCGTGGAGGATAGTCCCCTGCGGCACGAGATGACCGTCGAGAAAGTACGGGCCGCCGACGGCTGGATCGAGGTGCCCGACCGCCCCGGCCTGGGCGTGACCCTTAACGAAGACTTCGTCCGCTCGCGGCTGATCGCCCAGTCGGGGTAGGGGACAGCTATCAGCCGTCAGCTATCAGCCGATCGATCCAAAGAACGGCGCGGTACTTCGTCGTGCCAAAAGCTGATGGCTGAAAGCTGATGGCTGATAGCCGCCCTCGGTTTACCGGCTTGCCTCCGCCGGGTATACTGCTTGGGTCGCTGAGTCACTCACGGTTTGTCTCGTCAATCTCCCTAAGGTCACGGAGCGATGCGATGAAAGGCAACAAGAAGATCATCCAGAAGCTGGACCAACTGCTGGCCGACGAGCTGACGGCCATCAACCAGTACATGGTGCATTCCGAAATGTGCGCCAACTGGGGCTACGACCGGCTCCACGAAAGCGTGGAGAAGCGAGCGGTCCAGGAAATGCACCACGCGGAGAAGCTCATTGCGAGGATCATCTTCCTGGAGGGTTCGCCGACCGTGAGCAAGCTGAACCCCGTGGGCATTGGCGCAGACATTCCCAAACAGCTCGAATCCGACCTGGCCGCGGAGATGGGGGCGGTCCGCGCGTACAACGAGGCCATCCATCTGGCGGACGAATCCGGCGACGCCGTGACCCGGACGCTCCTCGAAGGGATCCTCAAAGAGGAGGACGACCACGTCGACTGGCTCGAAGAGCAGCGCGACCAGATCGCGCAAATGGGATTGCCCATGTACCTGTCCACGCAGACGGAGGAGTAGAGGTCAAGGCGTAGACAGACGGGGTAACGCAAGTCTGTTCTTGCGTCAGCACGTTGCCGGCAGACGGCCCAGTGCTGGGTACTCGGTACTCAGTACGACGTAAAGGTTGGCCTCGAGTCGTGCCGCTAGAGTGTGGGAGGAGTAATCTGATGGCGTTGCGGCCCGCGATTGTTGTGCCCTGGGTCGTCGCGGCTGCATTGCTGGCGCCGCTTGCGCTGTACGCGGCCGCCGGCGCAAGCCTCCAAGAGGCCCTGCAGGCCGATTGGGCCGCACAGGAGCGGCGGCTCGGCCGCGCTCCTCATTCGCCGGAGGCGATCCGCGATTCGCTGGACCGCGCCGACAAGCTGCTGGACGACCTGGCCCGGCTCGATCCGCCGCTTGAGCTTGCTTTCGAGAAGACGAGTCTCCAGCGTCTCCGTGAAGAGGCAAGCGAGGTGGCGTCCCTTGGCGAAGAAGGACGCCTTCGCTTGTATCATCGAATTCGCACGGTGACCCGCGAGGCGGCCCTCAAGAACCCGCTTCTGGCCGGCAGGCCGATCGTCTTCCTCCAGCGGCATCGCTTCATCTCGCAGATGCTCCACGAGTATCTCGGCTACTTCTACGACTACGGCGACATCGCCGGCGGCGGGGTCCATGTGCTGGAGGAGCCGGGGCGGTCATTCAAGACCCGCGACTTGATCCGCGGCCGGCTGCCCAAGGGCAACTACACCACGCTGGCCCTTTCGTACGACGCCAAGACCGTCTACTTCGCCTTCTGCCCGCGGGCCCCCGAGAAGCCCGATTACTATTCGCCCCAGCGGCGCTCGTTCCACCTCTTTGCTATGGACGCCGACGGCGAGAACCTGCGCCAATTGACCGACGGGCCCAACGACGACTTCGACCCTTGCCCGCTCCCCGACGGCGGCCTGGCCTTCATGTCCACGCGCCGCGGCGGCTTCGGCCGCTGCCACAACCCCTGGGAGCCGCTGCCGACCTATACGCTGCACCGCCTCGACCTCGGAAAAGGGGACAGGCACCTTTTGCCTGAAAGGCCCGAAGGGTGCTTCGCACAA